>CAZHVO010000008.1:0-26906 GCA_964536195.1 uncultured Planctomycetia bacterium | reverse complement strand
TAGGTCGTAGGTTCGAGCCCTACCCGGGGAGTTGCATTCTTTTAACCCCTTGTAGCTAATTAAGTTGCAAGGGGTTTTCGTTTAAGATAAAATCATAATCTATTATTAATATCTATAGAGGAGGAGAAAATGATGAGACAAAATAAAATTATTAAATTAGTACTTCTGGTGACGATGATTTTAACAGCCGGAATTGCTCTTTTATCGGTTGTTAAGCAAGGTGATACTCAGCAGAGCTTTGAGGTTGGTAAAATAGCTATTTCTAACGATAACATAGAGATTAACTACTACGAGTATGGCCAAAAGGGGCCGGTGCTTGTGTTTGTTCATGGATGGAGTTGTGACGCTACTTACTGGAGGGAGCAGGTCAACTATTTTAAGGAGAAGTATCGTATAATTTTGCTTGATTTGGCTGGACATGGCCGTTCCGGGAGTGAACGGGAGAACTACACAACAGAAGCTTTTGGCCAGGATGTGAAGACTGTTGTTGAGAGCGTTAAAGCAGACAAAGTTATTTTAATCGGTCATTCTATGGGAGCTCTTGTGAGTGCAGAGGCGGCCCTTTTGATGCCGGATAAGGTTATTGGATTAGTTGCGGTTGATGACTTCCAAAATGTGGAATATCCTTTAAGCGAAAAGCAGTTTGAGGAGATGGTTACACCCTTTAGAGAAGATTTTAAGCAGGCTATGAGAGGTTTTGTTGGAGGGATGCTGCGTTTGGATAATTTGCAGGTTAATGAGTGGATTATTTCTGATATGTCTTTGGCTGACCCTGAAGTTGCCATCAGTGCTATTAATGAAACATTGGGTAATTATCTGAGAGGTGATGCAGCTAAGTTGTTCGATGAGTTGTATATTCCGGTTATGGCCGTAAATGCTGACCTTTGGCCGACTGATATTGAGGCTAACAAACGACATATAAAAGATTTTGAGTTGATTGAGTTGGACGGGCTGGACCATTTTCTAATGCTTAAATCTCCTGAACGGTTTAATCCTGCGCTTGAGCAGGCCGTTAAAACAATACTTAATAGATGAAATTGTATATATTAAATAGAGATAGTCAGACAATTTTGCTCAATAATCTCTCCGCTTCATCACTCAAACACCACCCCCTAAACTCATTAAGAAAGTTGCGAAATTCGTCCAATACTGGGAGCTTTTGAAAGAAATGCCCCTCTCGAAAGAGAGGGGTTATTTTTTTCAAACTAACCTTGGTGGCGAGAACCCTTTGGTTGAGCGACCGAGGACGAAATGTCCGAGGAAGTGGCGAGCTCTCCGAGCGAGGCCGACCGAGGACGAAATGTCCGAAGGAGTGCCGAGACCTCCGGACGAGGCCCCTACCCAGAGAGCCAGTATTTTTAATCCCTTGTAACAAAATAAGTTGCAAGGTGTTTTTATTTGAGATACAATATGCAATATGAATATCAAAAAAAGATTTAAACGCTGGTCTAAACTACGTTTTGCGATTATATATCCTATCGGTATATTCGTGGTACTCTTCTCCCATTCTGATGATAAGTCAATAATGCAAAGCATAGGATTTATTATAACCGGGCTGCTTCTTAGGCTGTGGGCGAATAGTTATGCAATAAAATCAGATAAACTTACTACTTCCGGTCCCTATGGTTATATTCGCCACCCGCTTTACTTAGGCACGATGTTTCTTTTTGTTGGTTTTGTTATTATGTTAAAAGTCTATTATATAGGGATACCATTTATTATTCTTACGGTAGTCGTATATTACCGTACGATAAAGAAGGAAGAAGCAATATTAGAAGAAAAATTTAAAGATGCATTTATCAGGTATAAGAAAAAAATTCCAGCTATATTCCCGACAATTTTCCCTTATCAGGAAGGTGAAAAATGGCCGTTTAGCTTTAAGTGCTTGATTAAAAGTCAGGAGTATAAGACATTTTTTTGGGTGATAATTTTTGTGATTATATTTTACCTAAAAGAAGAGATGATGATAGAGCGGGAGCCAATCGATGCAAAGACATTGACACTATTCATGGTTGTATTTATTTTTGTAATAATTGATTTAATAAGTGAAATTATAAGACGGAAGAAAAAACAGCTGGAGCAGCAAAGGATTTTGAAATTCTAGCATATAGTCAATTGCGAAACTCGTCCAATACCGGGAGCCAGTATTCATATTACAAACTTTTTGACCTGTCATTTCTTGGCAGGTTTTTTTGTTTTTCTTGACATATTTTGAGCCAGTTTTATTATTAAGTTAAGTGAGTGGGCTATATGGAAAGAGATTTTAGAGCTAAACAATTTAGGGCCGAAGGAGGTAACTATCTATGAAAAATAGATTAAATTGGCAGTTTTTTTTAGGACTGGTTCTTGTTGTTTTATCGGTGGCGGCATACTATATTCACTATTTAATTTTTCGCGACCTCCATCATATTTTTATCTATCTCGTCGGCGACATTGCTTTTGTTTTCCTGGAAGTATTTCTGGTGACTTTAGTTATGCATCAGCTATTGCATTATCGCGAGAAAAAACAGCTGCTTAATAAGCTAAATATGGTAATCGGTGCTTTTTTCAGCGAAGTCGGCACAGATTTGCTTAAGACTTTTTCGGTTTTCGATAAAGAAGCTTATAAGATTACTCAACAGCTGATTGTATCCAATGCTTGGTCGGAGAAAGAATTTCACAAGATCGCTCAAAAAGTCAAGAGCCATCCCTATAAGGTCGATAGCCGGCGTGGTGATTTAGATGGAATCAAAGGCTTTCTGAAAGAAAAACGGCAATTTCTTTTAACTTTGCTAGAGAACCCTAATTTGCTGGAGCATGAGTCATTTACTAACTTACTTTGGGCTGTATTCCATTTGACCGAAGAGTTGGTCCGTCGCCGGAATCTGTCCGAATTGCCCGAAACTGACTATGAGCATCTTAGCGGTGATATAAAAAGAGTCTACCATTTATTGATTGCCGAATGGTTGAATTATATGAGGCATTTAAAGAATATCTATCCTTATCTTTTTTCTTTAGCAGTCAGAACTAATCCTTTCGACGCCCAGGCAAAGGTAGAGGTAGGTTGATGCCAAAGATTTTTCAGCTTTACCGGGATTGATTTTATGAAAAATTCTCAGAAAATAATGGTATGGTTCCTTCCGTTAATAGTCATCGGAGGGCTATTTTATCCGCTATTGGGTTATTTAGTGGTGGCAATGATGGCGTTTCTGCTAATTCTGTCTTTTTTTAAAAGGCGATATTGGTGTTGGAACCTATGCCCCAGAGGTGCCTTCTTAGATATTATATTATCGAAAGTCAGCATTAAGCGCCCTCTGCCGAAACTTTTCACAAAGCAGTGGTTTCGTTGGCTAATATTTATTTTATTTATAAGTTTTCTGACCTTTCGGATAGCTCGCGCAGGCGGAGATTACATTGTCATAGGCTCAGTTTTTGTGGTGATGTGTGTAACAACAACCATTATCTCAATTGTTATCGGTAGTATAACAAAGCATAGAGGATGGTGCATGATGTGTCCGATGGGAATTCTTCAAGAGAAGGTCTATGAAATAAGCCATCCTAAAACGAAGAAGGAACTTAAACAATAGATATTAGATTTTCGATAACTTTCTAGCTTGTTCAATATAAACCCAGTTGCGAAAGTCGTTCAATACGGGGAGTTTGTCCTTTTAACCCTCTGTGATAGAATATATTGCAGAGGGTTTTATTTTTGTGATATAATAATAAAAAGGAGGCTAGGTATGGAAGAGCAAGAGATTGGAGTAGTTGATCATTTCTTTAGTAAGATTTCTGTGGGAATAATTAAGCTAAGCGGTGTGCTTAAAGTAGGAGACACTATTCACATCAAAGGAAAAAATGGGGATTTTTCTCAAGAGGTCGAGTCGCTGCGGATAGAGTTTGATAACGTGGATGAGGCGAAAGAAGGGGATAAGGTAGGCATAAAAGTCGCCCAACCTGTTCATGCCAACGATAAAGTATATAGGGTGAGTGTTTAGAGAATAACAGAGGCAGGAAAGATAGCAGAGTTAGCCTTTGAAATGTGAAATAATTTCCATTAATCAAATATATTATTATATTTAATCAATATAAAATGCGGAAGGTATTTCCTATTATTATTTTATTTCTTATATTCACTATAGTGGTTGTTGCTGAGGAATTACCAAATGAAGAAATTCCGCCCAACATGGAGGTCATAACCATAAGGAATGTAAGATATATAGTGCCTATAGGTATGAGGATGAAGAAGGATGAGGCCGGGATATTAAGATTAGAGACTCGTGATGAGTATGTAGCCAGGAGTTTTTATAATATGAATAATCGCTTAAAGGCTCTTGAGGAGAAAGATAAGAAGTTTCGTTCTGATATTATTGGATTATTTAAGGAAATTATTAATAAACTTCAAACCGGGCTTCAACAGCAAGAATCTAATCTTGAAAACTTAATAGGGGCTCCGGAATAAAATAGTTTGGGAATTCACTACAATTATATAAATTGGGAGCAAATTAGTTGGCACTAACTATTCATTTTTTGGGCGGAGCACGGACAGTTACCGGCTCCCGACATCTTATATCAGCTGGTCGATCTGAAGTCTTATTAGATTGCGGTCTTTTTCATGGGCGTCGAGATGAGGCTTATGAAGTTAATTCCAATTTCATATTTAACCCTCAGCGCTTACGGGCCTGCGTCCTGTCGCATGCTCATATAGACCACTGTGGTAATATCCCTACCCTTATAAAAAAGGGATACAGATCTCATATTTTTACTACCCCTCCGACAAAAGAATTATGCCAGTATATGCTTCCCGATAGTGGCTATGTTCAAGAGGAAGACGTAAGGTATGTGAATAAGATCAATAAGCGCAAAGGCTTGCCGCTTCGGTTTCCCTTGTATACCAAGCAGGATGCTGAAAAGTCTCTTAAGTATCTGAGATCCCTTGAATACCATACTAAGTTCGCTCTTTCTAAAGAGATCGATTTAACTTTTTTTGAAGCCGGTCATATTCTTGGTTCAACAATACCGGTTTTAGATGTTAAGACTTCTAGAGGGGTAAAGCGAATAGCTTATGCTGTTGATTTGGGCCGTTATGGCATGCCGCTTCTGCGAGACCCGGAAGTGCCCAAAGATATTGATTATCTTATTATCGAGAGTACCTACGGAGGAAGAAAACATAGTAGCATAAATGAGGCTGAAGATGAGTTGGCTGAGGCTATTAATCGGGCAGTAAAGCGGGGAGGAAAGATTATTATCCCTTCTTTTGCCCTAGAGCGAACACAGCTGATAGTGTTTTTTGTCAGTGAGCTAATCAAGAAGAAGAAAGTTAAAAAAATTCCTATATACGTTGACAGTCCACTGGCAGTTAATTTAACAACGGTATTTCGAAAGAATTGGAAGTATTTTGACGATATAACAAAAGAAGCTTTTTCAAGAGAAGAAGATCCTCTTGGTTATGATAATATTACTTATATTACAAATCTAAATGATTCCAAAAGATTGAATGATCAGAAAAGGCCGATGATTATCATTTCAGCTTCAGGAATGTGTGAGAGCGGGCGAATTCTTCATCATTTAAAGAATAATATCGAAAATCCCCACAATATGGTCATTGTGATTGGTTTTATGGCTAAGAATACCTTAGGAAGGCGCATTGTAGAGCGTAATGAGCAGGTTAAGATATTTGGAATGCCTAAAAAATTAAATGCTGAGGTTGTTACTTTGAATGCATTTAGTTCTCATGCTGACAAGAACGGGCTTGTTGAATATGTTAAAAAATGCCGGGGTAAATTAAAGGAAGTCTTTATTGTTCACGGTGAGAAAGAACAATCAAATGTCTTAAGAACCAACCTCAAGAAACTTAATCTTAAGGTGCGAGTACCAGCTAAGGAGGAAATCGTCTATCTTTCAACCAGATAATAGAAATTCTTTCTCTTGCATAAGCCTGTGCCAATTAGTAGAATAATCTAAAGATGAAGATAAGTGATATTCTTAAACAAAGTGATAAGGGGGTAGCTTTTGAGTTTTTTCCGCCCAAAAGCGAGAAGGGCAGAGCTGCGCTTATTCGAACAGTTAAGGCTTTGGGGGAGTGTAAGCCTTTATATGCTTCTATGACTTGTGGTGCTGGCGGAATTACTCAGAGAGCAACTCAGGATACGGTTTCCTTGCTCCTAGAGGAGGGGGGATTAGAGGTTACGCCTCACTTAACCTGCCTTGATTTATCGCTAGATGCTTTAAGGAGTCTTTTAGATGACTACAAGAGTAAAGGTATTGATAATATTATGGCTTTACGTGGTGACCCGCCGGAAGGTGTTAATAATTTTAGTTTTGCCAATCAAAAACTTTTCTGTGCCCGGGATTTAGTCAAGGTCATAAGAGAATACGGGCACTTCTGCATTGGAGTGGCTGTATATCCTGAAGGACATATTGAGACCGCTTCTTTAGATGAAGATTTAGATTATGCTAAACAAAAGATTGATGCTGGAGCTGACTTTGCCGTAACCCAGATGTTTTTCGATAATACCTATTATTATAGGTTATTAGATAGGATGGAGAAACAAGGTATTGATATCCCGGTCTTACCGGGAATTTTACCTTTAACTGATATAGCTAAGGTTAAGCAATTTGCTGCTATCTGTCGGACAACCATCCCTAAAAACATTGAGGAGGCCATGGCTGGTCTTGCCAAAAATCCTCAGGAGCAAGAGAGGGCTGGAATTGAATTTACCATAAAACAATGCCGGGATTTGATAAAAAACGGCGCCGGCAAGCTTCACTTTTTTACTCTTAATAAACCAAGTGTAATTAAATCCATATTGGAAGCGATTTCATGAAGAGAACACCTTATAAAGCTTATATCGATACCTTAGGTAAGATAAGTAAGGCTATAACCAGTGATCTCTATCTTGAGGATATGTTAAAGCTAATTGTTACTTTAACTGCCAATGTGATGAAGGCAAAGATATGTTCTCTTTGGCTTCTCGATGAGAATGCCAACGAGCTTAAAATACGGGCTACTCAGGCTATGAGTAGCGAGTACTTGAAAGAAAGAACTCTTAAGGTGGGAGAGGGTATTGTCGGGTTAATAGCAAAAGATAAGAAAGCGGTAGTTATTCCTAATGTTTTAGAGGATGAGAGGTATAAGGAAAAGAAGCTAGCCAAAAAAGAAGGCCTGGTTTCAATGTTAAGCGTGCCGATGATGGTTAGCCCCGTTAGAAGTATTGAGTCCGGAAATAAAAAGAACAAAACTTCTAACGGGGTAAAGGAAAAAGTTATTGGAGTTATTAATTGTTATACTACGGAGGTCTATAAATTTACTAAGAGTGACAGCAGCCTCTTAAGTACTGTGGCTAATCAAGCTGCAGTAGCTATTGTCAATACTGAGTTGATGGTCAAGACTAAAATAGTTCAGGAAGAACTCGCAACCCGCAAGAAGGTAGAGAAGGCTAAAGGGTTGCTAATGAAGAGTCAGGGGCTTAGCGAAGAAGAAGCATATACTTTAATTCGAAAGTCGAGCATGGATAAGCGGGTTGCGATGAAAGAAATTGCCGAAGCTATTATTCTGGCCAGTGAGATAAAAGGAATCTAATTGTTAATAGAGGAGTGAGCAGAGAGAAGATGGAGAGAGTATACTTAACTAGAGCCGGATACGAAAGGTTGGTTGAAGAGTTAGAGCACTTAAAAACGGTAAAGAGAAAAGAAATCTCTGCTGCCATAGAGCATGCCCGTTTTCTGGGTGATTTAAAGGAGAATGCTGAATACCATTCTGCTAAAGATGCAATGGCCAGGAGTGAAGCTAGGGTCTCAGAGCTTGAAGATAAGTTAAGTCGGGTTGAGATTATTGATGGTAATGATATTGATGCTGATACGGCTTATATCGGTGCAAAGCTAAAGGTTCTTGATCTAGATAGTGATGATGAGATTGAGTATACACTGGTAGGCCAAGAGGAAGCAAATGCTGTTGAGGGGTTAATTTCAGTAACTTCTCCCGTAGGCAAAGCCTTGCTTGGTCACAAAGAGGGTGATATTGTAAAGATAGATGTCCCAGCCGGAATCCTAGAGTATAAAATAATCAAAATATCAAGATAAGGGAAAAGAGCCTCTCCCTTTTTAAAATGAAAAAAACAGTTAAAAAACCGGAATTAGTTGCTCCAGCCGGGGATTGGAGTTCTCTCCGTAGTGCTATAGCCTCGGGCGCTAATAGTGTTTACTTTGGGGTTAAGGACCTAAACATGCGCAATCTAGCAACTAACTTCGATACCTTAGAGATAAAAAAGGTAATTGAGCTACTTCATAAGAAGAAGCGTAAAGGATACCTGGCTTTAAATACTATTGTTTACAATAAAGAAATTGCAAAGGTTACCAAGATATTAAAAGCAGCCTCTGGGGCTGGGGTAGATGGAGTTATACTTTGGGATATGGCCGTCTTTTCAAAAGCCCAGGAATTAGGTTTAAAAGTCCACTTATCTACTCAAGCTTCAGTAGCTAATTTTTTGGCTCTAAAAGAATATGCTTTACGGGGAGTAAAAAGGGTGGTTTTGGCTCGGGAGTGTAGGCTTTCCGATATAGGAGAAATAACTTCTAAGATAAAAAAAGAAAGATTAGATTGTGAGGTTGAGGCCTTTATTCATGGGGCAATGTGCTTGAGCGTTTCCGGTCGTTGTTTTCTCTCGGAGTTTACATTTTCGAAGTCAGCTAATCGCGGCCAGTGCATACAACCTTGTCGAAGAGAGTATGTAATTGCTGACACTCAGGGAGAATGCCAGTATATAGCCGGCCAAGATCATATTTTAAGCCCCAAGGACTTATGTACTATTGATTTTATTGATAAGCTAATCGAAGCTGGAATTAACGCTTTCAAAATCGAAGGAAGAATTCGTTCATCAGAATATGTAGGGGTGGTAACCTCGGTCTATCGGAGGGCAATCGATTCTTACTTTAGAGGTAAATTAACCAAAACCTTAAAAGAGAAGTTAAAAAAGGAGTTAAGCTCAGTATATAACCGGGGGTTCTCAAGCGGTTTCTACTGGGGTCAGCCTAAGGAGTCTCCGAATAGATTTTTAGAGAATACTTACGAGAAGGTTTATTTAGGCGAGGTGACAAAGTTTTATAAGAAAATAAATGTGGCAGAAATTCGCGTGCGTAACGGGAGTTTGAAAAAAAATGCTCGAATTCTCTTCATCGGTAAGAATACCCCGGCTTCCTTTGCCAAGGTCGGCAGTATTCAAATAAATCATAAGTTCGTAGAAGCTATAGAAAAGGGGGAAGTCGGAGGAGTTAAGCTTCCTTTTGTTACCAAGCGTAAAGACAAGGTATTCCTTTGGCAGAAAAAGCCTACCATTTAAGCTCTAGATTAGGGCAAAATTTTTTTCGAAAAGAATTTGACAAATTAATCGGGGTTATTATAATAGTATACCAAGAAGGTATACTATGTTTAACTTTAATAATACTTTTACCTATGGCTTAAGGCTTTTAGTCAACTTATCGCAGAATATGGATAAGCCTAAACAGCTTAAAAAAATTGCTCAAGAGGAGAATATTTCCCTGCAGTATTTAAGGAAATTAATAATTCCCTTAGAGCGGGCCGGAATGGTAAAAAGTCTACGTGGTCCCGGGGGTGGTTTCATGCTTACTAAATTGCCTGTTGAGATTAGTCTTCTTGCTGTAAATAATGCCCTTAATCGCAGTAAAGTTATTGATTGCGTTAAAGGCTCATCTGACTGCCGGCGTTTTGGTGATTGTATGGTAAAGGATTTGTTAGAAGAAATATACAATAAAGCTCAATTGGTATTTAAAAATAAAACTTTAGCCACGATAGTAAAGAGAGGTAAGAGATGATTTATTTAGATTATAATGCTACCACTCCAACTGACGGGAGGGTTTTAAAGAAGATGATACCTTATTTTAAAGATATCTATAGCAACCCTTCATCAGTATATCGTTTCGCTCAAGAATCAAAACGGGCAGTTGAAGAAGCCAGAGAAAATCTTGCCCAACTTTTGAATGCTAAAAGCGCTGAGATCGTATTTACTTCGGGAGGAACGGAATCTGATAATACAGCCATAAAGGGTATTGCTCTTGCCAAGAGAGATAAGGGCAGACACATTATTACTTCGAAAATTGAACATCATGCGGTTTTACATACTTGTGGGGCCCTAGAGGAACAAGGGTTCGAGGTAACTTACCTAGGGGTTAATGAGCGCGGCCGGATAAGTTTAGAAGAGTTAGGAAAAAGTATTCGTAAAGATACCATTTTAGTTTCAATTATGTATGCTAATAATGAAGTTGGAACAATTCAACCGATAAAGGAAATTTCTGATATTTGTAAGAGCAAAGGAGTTTGTTTTCATAGTGATGCGGTTCAGGTTGTAGGCAAGGTCAACGTCGACACAAAAGCCTTAGGTTTGGATCTACTTTCCCTTTCCGGACATAAATTTTGTGGACCTAAAGGAGTAGGTGCTTTGTATGTAAAAGGAGGCCTAAAATTTACCCCGCTTTTCCATGGTGGTGGCCATGAGCGAGGAAGACGTTCGGGGACTGAGAATGTTGCTGGTATAGTTGGTTTGGGCGAAGCTGCCCGAATAGCTAAGCTTGAAATTGAGGACGAAGAGAAAAGAATAAAACTTCTTAGAGATAAACTAGAAGAAGGGATTTTAAAAAGTATCCCTGAGGTAAAAGTTAACGGTGATCCTGACAATAGAGTGTTTAATACCTTAAATGTTTGCATTAACCATATTGAAGGTGAAAGCGTCCTGATAAATTTAGATTTTGAAGGGATATGCGCTTCTAGTGGTTCAGCTTGTACTTCAGGATCCCTAGAGCCTTCGCATGTGCTTTTAGCTATGGGTATACCAGCTGAGCTTGCGCATGGTTCACTGCGAATGAGCTTAGGAAAGCATACTACTGGTAAGGAGATTGCTAGGGTTTTGGCGGTATTGCCGCCAATTGTTGAGAAATTAAGAAAAATTTCGCCATTTTGGCAGGATAAATAGCAGGAGCCTACAATGCAATTAGATCAAGAAAAGGAAGCTTTGAGAAGAGAAATTCTAAAGTTAAAAAAAGAAAAAAATGCAGTGTTGCTTGCCCACAACTATCAGATTCCCGAAGTTCAGGATATTGCTGATTTTCTAGGTGATTCTTTGGGGTTGTCAAAGATATCTAAGGCAGCGAAAGAGAAAGTTATTGTTTTCGCCGGAGTAAGATTTATGGCTGAGACTGCTAAAATTTTATCTCCTAAAAAAGAAGTACTCTTGCCGGTTCAAGAGGCAGGTTGTCCACTTGCCGCAATGATTGAGCCCGGAGAGCTCATAGAACTAAAACAAAAATACCCTGATGCTTGGGTGGTAAGCTATGTAAACACAACCGCCGAGATTAAAGCCTTAAGTGATGTCTGCTGTACCTCAGCTAATGCTGTTACGGTAGTAAAGAACGTTCCGGTAAAAAAAGTAATTTTTTTACCGGATAAGAATTTAGGTTGGTGGGTCCAGAAGAATGTTCCCGAGAAGGAGGTAATTATTTGGCCGGGCTATTGCTTTGTTCATGAGACTTTTTCTTATTCAGAGCTAGAAGAAGCAAGAAGGCTACATTTTGATGCTGAGATAATGGTTCATCCCGAGTGCCTTAAGGAAATCTTAGAGGCTGCCGATTTTGTTCTTTCAACCGCAGGGATGTTGGTTCGGGCTAAAGAGTCGAAAGCTAAGAAGTTTATTATTGGTACCGAAGAAGGATTAATTTATCTTCTCAAGAAACAAAATCCCGATAAGGAATTCTACTCCTTAGGGAGCGCTAAAGTTTGCACTAACATGAAAAGAACTACCTTAGCGGATTTGCATCGAGCCTTAACTAGGGGTGAGTATAAAGTTGAATTGAGTCCAAAAATAATCGAGAAAGCTCAAATAGCCTTAGAAAGGATGGTAAGTTATGTCTAATTTTAATTACTCCGAAAAAGTTTTAGATTATTTCCGCAACCCCCGCAATATGGGCAAAATCCAGGATCCTGATGGTATTGGTAAGGTTGGAAATCCTGTCTGTGGAGATGTAATGTGGATATATATCAAGGTCAAAGATGGTGTTATTGCTGATTGTAAATTTGAAACCTTTGGCTGCGTAGCAGCAATTGCTACCTCATCGGCCCTAACTGAACTTGCTAAAGGAAAGAGTTTTGAACAGGCTTTGGCGATCACCAATAAAGATGTAGCTAATGAGCTAGGAGGTTTGCCTCCGATAAAGATGCATTGTTCTCTTTTGGCTGAACAGGGTTTAAGGTCAGCCATAGATGACTACCGCAAGAAAACCTCGCAAGATAGGTAAAAATGAAGAAAAGAATCGCTGTAGGCTTAAGTGGAGGGGTAGATTCTTCCCTTGCTGCCTATCTCTTAAAAAGAGGCGGCTGGGATGTAGTTGGTTTTACCCTTAAATTCTATCCAGAAGAGAATCGTTGTTGTGATTTAGATAGTTTGGATCAGGCTAGGCGGTTATGCTATGAACTGAATATTCCCCATTATATTTTAGATGTTGGAGAATTATTCCATAAGGAGATTATTGATTATTTTATTGATAGTTACCTCCAAGGCCTAACCCCTAATCCCTGTGCTTATTGTAATCGTCTAATTAAGTTCGGAAGTTTTTTGGAGAAGTTAAAATCTTTAGGTATTAATTACTTGGCTACTGGTCACTATGCCCGTTTAGTCAAGAAAGGTAAGACCTATTTGCTCAAAAGTGGAAAGGACAGTAAAAAATCCCAGGAATACTTCCTGGCTTTATTAAATCCGTCAGTTTTACAGCATTTAGTCTTTCCTTTGGGTAATTATACTAAGAGTGAGGTTAAGAGAATCGCTAAGAGTAAAAAGATTATATATAAAGAACGAAAAGAGAGTCAGGATGTGTGTTTTGTTAATGAGAAGAGCTACCCCGAGTTTATCGAAAAGAACTGTAAAGACTACTATAAATACTCCGGTCAGATAAAACATGTCAGTGGAGAGGTTTTGGGTCGCCATAAAGGGATTTACCACTATACTTATGGCCAGAGAAGTGGTTTGGGTCTAGCTTGGAGGGAACCTCTCTATGTCACTGATATTGACAGTAAAGATAATAGCGTTATTGTTGGTGAACGCAATTATTTAAGTAAGGATACTTTTACTGTTGATTCGCTTAATTGGCTCTATCCTTTTGGGCAATATAAATCTATTACCGTAAAGGTTCGTTATAATTCTCCAACTTTTGCCTGTACCTTAGGAGTCAATGGCAAGACTGCCAAGGTAAAGTTAGCCAAGAAGATCGATGCTATAGCTCCCGGGCAATTAGCAGCTTTCTATTACAAGGACCTACTCCTTGGCGGCGGAATCATTACAAGATAAATTTAACTTAACCAATTAGCTTATTGGTAAGTTTATGCTATAATTAGGGATAGGTAAGATTATGCGAAACGGATTATTCCCTTTATTTATAAGCTTATTTCTTAAATTGTATAAAATTGATAAGGGTAAAACGATAGATGCCTCAAAAAACTATAAATTTATCAAAACTCTCTGAACAAGATCTTCTGAGCTTGAGAGTCTGTGAATTGCCTTTAAGCTTAAAGGGGACTTGGGTGGAAGAGTGCGTGAGAGAACTTTATCAGGAGCTAGCGGATAGAGGATTTCGTTTTAAACCTCCCTGCTACTTAGCTGATGAGTGGCTTGCTCCTGATAAAGAGCCAGTCATCGGAATCCCATTCTTTTTGGCTCATCCAGTCTTAATCAAATTAGAGAAGAAGATGGTCTTAGATGCTGAAGGGTCTACCCGTTCCTGGTGCATGAAACTCCTACGTCATGAGACCGGTCATGCCCTAAACTATGCTTATAAATTATATCGTCGCAAGAAGTGGCAGAAAGTTTTTGGCCAATTCTCTAAACAGTATGACGATACTTACCGTTTTCGGCCCTATAGTCGGAGCTTTGTAAGACATTTGGAAGATTATTATGCCCAATATCACCCTGATGAGGATTTTGCTGAAACCTTTGCGGTTTGGCTCACTCCGGGTTTAGAATGGCAGGCTCACTATAAGGGATGGAAAGCTCTGGAGAAGCTTAACTATATAGATGGATTGATGAATGAGATTAAAGATAAGGAGCCTTTAGTTAAACGGGGCAAGAGGTACTGGGAGGCTTCGCGGATGCGTATAACTTTAAAAAACTTCTACAAGAAGAAGCGCCACTCATACATGGAGGACTTTCCTGATTTCCATGATTCTAACTTAAAGAAGATATTTGTATTTGCAGAACCTTCGGGACGCAGCCTTGGTAAGAAGAATAAAGAAGTGCTAGCTGCCAGTACCATACGAAGATACAAAAAAGATATCCTGAATAATGTAGCTAAGTGGACCGGCGAGAGGAAGTACATTATAAATGATCTCCTAGATACTATAACTCAACGTTGTAAAGCCTTGGGGCTTCTATCTGGTGAATCTGAATCTTTAGCGGTATTAAGGATTTCTACGTATATTACTGCTTTAGTTATGAATTATTTGTATACGGGAGGGTTTAGCCGCGAAAAATGAGAAAATTAAAAGTTCTTTTACTCTTTGATAGCCCTTATTTTACACCGCGGGGTTATAATTTTACTAAAGAGTTTAAAGATCTTGACTGGGGGGCTGAGTCTGACATTTATAATGCCCTTATAGCTGGCGGGCATCACGTAAGTCTTTTAGGGTTATTCAATGATATTAATCCTCTCCTAGAGGAGGTTAGGGAGAATAAACCTGACATTATATTTAATGCTGCTGAGGTTTTTGATCAGAAGTCTTACCTAGATAAAAATGTTGTTGGTGTATTAGAGATGTTGGGAATTCCCTACACCGGAGCTTCGGCAACTAGTTTGCTTATTTGTGGCAATAAGGCTTTAAGTAAGAAGATCTTAAGTTTTCATAAGATAAAGACCCCACACTTCTACACTTTTTACAAGAATCGTAAAATATGGTTACCTAAACGGATTAATCTTCCTCTTATTGTAAAACCTCTCCACGAGGAAGCCTCTCGAGGTATATCTCAGGCTTCGGTTGTCGATAGTGAAGAAGCTATGGTCGAGAGGGTAAAATTCATTCACGGGAGCATAAAAGATGATGCGATAGTTGAGGAGTATGTTGATGGAAGAGAGTTCTACGTAGGTGTATTGGGGAATAAGAAGGTTAGGGTATTCCCTTTGCGCGAGATGAAATTTGGAGACGTTGGCGAAGATGAGCCACGAATAGCTACCTATAAGGCAAAGTGGGATTATGAGTATCGCGAGAAATGGGGCATAAAAAATGAATTTGCTGGAAGATTACCTAATGGTTTGGCTGAGAAGGTCGAGGAAGTCTGTAAGCGTGCCTATAAGGTGTTAAATATGCAATGCTATGCTCGTTTTGACATAAGAGTAACCTCTGATTCCAAGATATATATTATTGAAGCTAATGCTAACCCTTGTTTAGATGAGTATGATGAGTTAGGTCAATCAGCAGCTAAGGCTGGAATTCCTTACAACAAGTTGATCCAGAAGATAATAAGTTTAGGTTTAAAGCGAACAAGGTAACAAAAGGAGAGCTATGGGTGCAGAGTTTGTGGTAAAGCAGTTTCATAATGTTGGTGGAGTCAGTTCAGTTATTACCGGGGTTGTTGAGTTCGGAGAAATTAGCGAAGGCTTAGTAGGTGTTACCGCAAAGGGCAAGAGGTTTACTGTGGTAAAGATTGAAAGAGATGGCCATCCAATTCCTAAGGCTGGTATAAAGGACAAGGTCAATATTTCAGTTAAATACCTTACCCGTTCGGATATAAGTATGGGCGAGACTTTTCACTTTTAATCAAGATAAGGTAGAAAAGAATAGATAGTGATGGAAGGGTCTCTTAATGCCAAGCAAAGAAAGGAATTGTTAAAGCTAGCCCGGGATACCATCGTCTTTTATCTTGATCAAGGGAAACCCTTAGATGCCAGTAGTGATAATGAGATTTTAAAAGAGGTGAGGGGCGTTTTTGTTACCTTGCGTCGAAAACAACAATTGCGCGGTTGTATTGGGAGTATCATTGGCACTAAGCCTCTCTATCTTGGAGTAAGAGATATGGCTATTGCCTCAGCAACCCAGGATTTTCGTTTTAAAGCCGTAACCAAGGATGAACTAGAGGGCATTCATATTGAGATATCAGTTCTTACCCCCCTGGAGCAGATCACTAATAGTGATGAGATAATTCTTGGTAAACACGGGGTTTTGGTAAGGGATGCCTATAGAAGTGGGGTTTATCTACCGCAAGTAGCAACTGAAACTGGTTGGAGCAAAGAAGAATTCATGAATAGCCTTTGTGGCCAGAAGGCTGGCATGGAGTCAAGCGCTTGGAAGAATGGGAAGTGCGAGATTTATATTTTTAGCGCAGAAGTTTTTGAAGAATAATTTTTCCTCCCAAAAATACAATAATCCTTCCGCAAAAAGATTTTTTCCAGTACTTGACAAGGGGGTAAATATATTATATACTTTACTTAGTTAATAGTTAACATAGTTAAGTATTAAGGAGGTTAAATATGTCTAAAAAAACCCAAATTTCAAAGTTTTCCAAGGAGCTTGATCAAACTATAGGATATATACATCGTTTAGTGAGTTCAGTAATAAAACGGCGCACTGATGCCCTAATACAGGGCAAGATAACTTTTCCTCAGCATATAGCTTTAGAGATACTCAGTGTTGAAAAATCATTGAAGATGAAAGCCATTGCCAAAGCTTTGCGCACCAGCCTTCCGGCAGCTACCGGTTTAGTCAATCGGTTGGTGGCAATAAAGATGGTTGAACGAATATATGATGTAACTGATCGTCGAGTTATATACATTGCTTTAACACCTAGAGGTAAGGAAGCTTTGGAGCGGATAAGAAAAACCCGCCGTAAAGCTATTGAGGAGATCTTTGGCGTTCTTAGTGAAGGAGAGCGTCAGACTTATTTAGGGATATTATGTAAAATAAAACGGACTTTTCATGAGAAGAATCAGAAATAGTAAACAGATAATAGTTTTTATTCTAGCCTTAGTTTTATTTGGTGAGGTGTACTCTGAAGATATACCTGCCAAGGTAATAGAGCTCTCTCTTGAGGAGGTAAGTAGGCTGGTACTAGAGAACTCTTTAGATATTCAAATTGCCCAATACGATACTTATATAAGTAGAACTTCTCTCGATGATGCCCAGTCTATATTCGATACTATTTTCAGTGCCGAGGCTGCTTATAATCGGGATAAAAAAGCTCAAGCCAATACTATTGCCGGTTCTGACCTCAAGGAGCACTCATTCTCTCTTGGCCTAGAAAAGAAGCTTCCTACCGGGACAACTCTATCTTTAGATGCTACTACTACCAAGACCAGAACAGATAGTGTTTTTACTACCGTAAATCCCTATAATGAGGCTTTGGTAGGGTTAACGGTAAAACAGGAGTTAGGTAAGAACTTCTTTGGTTTAGCTGACCGGGCCGATATTAAACTGACCAAACTTGATATTGAGAATTCTGAGTTTACCTCTTTAGATGATATCGAGGAGATCTTATACAAGGCTCAGAAGACTTATTGGAACTTAGTTTTAAAAGACGAAGAACTGGTGATAGCAGAAGAGATATTCAAGAGTGCAAAGAGGCTCTATGAGATTTATCAAAGTAAGTACTTAATCGGTTTAGTTGAGGAGAGTGAGCTCTTAGCTATAGAGGCTCTTGCCTATATCAGAGAGAGCGATCTGGTGGTAGCTGGCCTAGAGCAAGAAACTGCAAAGAATGAGTTACTCTTTCTTCTTAATAGGGGGGATTTTAAGGATAAGGTTAAGCCTAAGGATAAATTAGGCTTTGAGACTACAGCAGTTGATTTATACCAGATCTTAAGAGAGTCTATTGATTCCCGAAGGGATTATAAGCGGATAAAAAACGAACTGCAGAAGAGTGGAATCGATTTGGTAGTTAAGAAAAACGCTCTTTGGCCGCAGATAGACCTTCAAGCTACTTTTGCCCGTAATAATATCAATGCCCAAAGAAGTAGTGCCTGGGAAGGCATCTCTGATAATAGTAATGATAAGATATCTCTGACATTAACTATTGAAGTCCCTTTGGAGAACAGGGAGGCAAAAGCAGAACTTGAGAAGGTAAGGTTGGAGGAGAGCCAACTCCTGCTTCGCCTAAAGAGAGTTGAACGTCTTATCCTGCAGGAAATTAATGATAAGGTTAATCAGATTAATAGTAGTGATAACCAAGTTAGGTTATACCAGTCTATAATTAAGTTGCACCAAAAAAAGCTCGACAATCAGATAAAGCGTATCGGCTATGGCCGCTCAAATGCTGACACTCTCATTCAGTACGAAGACGATCTTTTAAAGGCAAGGTTAGCTTTAGCGTCTAACCTTTACACCTACAGAGTAAGCCTTGTTGAATTAGATTTGACTAAGAATATCTTATTAGATAAGTATTGGCAGGAGTCATTATAAAGGGGCAATTATGAAGATTTCAGAATTTTCAGTAAAACACTCACTTTTGATTAATCTCATTTCTCTATTTATTCTTATTGCCGGCTTTTTTACTCTTTTTATCTATAAGATTAGAAGGGAGGCTTTTCCCGATGTATCATTTGATAGGGTCTCGGTATCTACTTTTTACCCTGGTGCAGCACCGGAGGAGGTGGAGAAATTAGTTACCATTCCTATAGAAAAGGAGCTCAAAGGAGTCGACGGTATAGAAGAGATGACTTCTTCTTCGGTAGTAAATACATCTCAAATCCAAATAGAAATCAGTCAGGATATTAAGGATAAGGATAAGGTTATTGATGATATTCGTGATGCTGTCGACAGGGTTAGAAATTTGCCCAGGGAAATAGAAGATGACCCGGTTATAACCGAAGCCCGTTCAGGCGAAATACCAGTAATACAAGTTGCTTTAAGCGGGGAATTATCAGAAATAGAACTCCAAGATACTGCTGATGCTTTAGAAGATATTCTCGAAGATATTCCCGGAGTTTCTTCAGTATCAAAATTAGGTTATCGAGATAAAGAAGTTTGGGTTGAAGTAGATCCTGAAAAATTACAAGAAATTCATTTAAGCCTAGAGGAAGTAATAGAGGCATTAGGTAAAAAAAATATTAACATTCCTGCCGGAAAGCTTTATGGAGGAAAAGAGTTTAGCATTAGGACAACCGGAGAATTTCACACCAAAGAGGAGATTGAGAATGTAATTATTCGGGCCAATGAAGTAGGTAATTGGTTGCGAATAAAAGACGTAGCTGAGGTGAATTTTTCCTTTGAAGACGAAGATACCATTAACAAGAGCTTTGGTACCCGCTCGATTAATCTTACGGTAGTTAAGCGTTCAACCGGCGATGCTGTAAAGATAGTTAATTTAGTAAAAGAAGAAACCGATAGTTTTCTAAAACAATCAAGCTTAAAGCTAAAAATTTCATATATCGACGATTTATCTTATTATATTAAACGCCGTTTAGGGGTTTTAAGGAATAATGGTATCATTGGAATATTTTTGGTTTGCTGTGTTTTGTTATTATTTTTAAATTATAGAGTCGCCCTTATTACGGCCTTAGGTTTACCGATAGCTTTTTCTGGTACAATAGCTTTGATGGCTTTTTTTGATTTAAGTATTAACCTTATTACTATGTTTGGCCTAATAATAGTATTGGGCATGCTGGTCGATGATGGAATCATTATTGCCGAAAATTGTTCGCGTTACCTAGAAAGTGGTTTATCACCTAAAGAGGCGGCAATTGTTGGAACTCAGGAGGTTGTTAAGCCGGTTACTACCACTATTATTACCACCGTGGCAGCATTTAGCCCGCTTTTATTTATGAAAGGTATGTTAGGAAAATTTATTTGGGGGATACCTTTGGTTGTGATTATTGCCCTGGGGTGTTCTTTGTTTGAGGCGGTAGTAATTTTACCGTCACACTTTGCTGATTTTGTCCGCAGGGATAATAGACATAAATCTAAAAAAGAAGCCCATTGGTTTAAAAGAATGGTTAACTTTTATACAAAATTAGTAAATAAATCGTTGAATAAGCGGTATTGGGTTTTATTGGGCCTGGTTATAACTTTATTGGGGACTTTTTTTCTTGCCAGAAGTATGCCGTTTGTATTGTTTAAATCCGAAGAAGGAATAGAAGAATTTCACATTAAAGCTGAGGTGCCGGTTGGAACAAACCTCTATGTTACCAATGAATTAGTTGCCCAACTTGAGAAAAAAATAGAAGAAATTCCCCGGGAAGAATTGGATGCTTATACTACCAGAGTAGGTTCATCGGGTGATACTCGTCGACATGACTCTTCGGGAAAATCCGGAAGCCATGTTGCTCAGATAACTGTATATCTTACACCCTATACTCAGCGGAAAAGAAAAGTTTCTGAAATCGTTGAATATTTAAGGGAAAAAACTAAAGATATTAAGGGTTTTGATCAGATATATTTTGAAAAAGAAAGCGCCGGCCCGTCAGTCGGCAAGCCAATATCAATACAGTTAAGAGGTGAGGAATTTTCTGTTTTAGAGGAAGCAGCAAATAGAGTCTCAAATTTTCTAGAGGGTTTAGAAGGCGTATCTGACATCAATTCGGATTACGAGCTTGGCAGGGGTGAGATTAGAGTTGTGGTAGATGAAGACATGGCGGCAAAGACTTATCTTTCAGTAAGCCAAATCGCTTCATCGATCCGTAATGCCTTTAAAGGAGGGGTGGCTACTTCGATTAAACCGATCAAGGCCGAGGAAGAGATAAATGTTTTAGTTCGTTTTCCCCAAGATTATCGCGACGATAAAGATACTTTTAATAAGATTTTCATCCCCAATAAATTCGGTAACTTGATACCTTTAAACAAAGTGGTCCGTATAGAAGATAGAGTTGCTTTATCTCGCATTGAGCATTTAGATGGGAAAAGGGTAGTGACTGTTAGGGCTGACGTTGATAATAAAAATATTACTTCTTTGTTAGCCAATCAAATTATCCGGCAAGAGTTTAAGGATATATTCAAAGATTACCCGGGCTATAAAATTCAATATGGCGGAGAGCAGAAAGAAAATGCAAGAACAGCTAAGAATTTTATGACTGCCATTGGTTTAGCTTTATTTTTGATTTTTGTAATTTTAGCTGCTAATTTTAATTCTTTAATTCAGCCAGCTGTAGTTATGATGGCTATTCCTTTTGGTTTTATTGGGGTTATATGGTCATTTTTCTTTCACGGGTTGTCTTTAAGTTTTTTCATGATGATGGGAGCTATCGGCCTTATGGGTATTGTGGTTAATGATTCTATTGTTTTGGTCGACTTTATTAATAATTTACGTCGGCAAGGGGTTGGCCGCCGAGAATCTATAGTGGAAGCTGGCCGATTAAGATTAAGGCCAGTGTTATTAACGACCATAACTACGGCCTTAGGGTTGGTACCTACTGCCTATGGGATTTGGGGCGGAGATCCTTTTCTGCGCCCAATGGCTTTAACCATTGTTTGGGGTATAGTTTGTGCTACTGCCTTGACTCTAATAGTTATTCCTTGTATTTACGCTATTATTGATGATGCAACTCTTAAAGTTGCCGGCCATGTAACTGTAAAGAAATCTAACCAACAAGAAGAGAAAAAGTGATATAATACGGCAATGATAAAAAAGCCACTTCTTTTGAAGATTTATGAAGCCGCGCCCATGCAGCGCTGGAACGATCAGATCCGCACTGTTGAACTAACCGAATTAGATAAGCAAGCCCACAAGATGATTATTGCCTATTGTTTGGGCAAGTGTGAAGAGGATAATCAAACAGAAGGCTTTGATTGGATTGAGGTAATTGAAGCTGGGATTTTTGAGTTTCTTCAGCGCATTGTAATCACTGATTTAAAGCCACCACTATTCCATCGGATAAAAGATAATAAAAAGCAATATAAAAAGCTAAATCAGTGGGCCTATAAAGAAATAAGCCCGGTTATAAGCTCTTTGGGCAAGGATTTTTGCGCAAGATTTGAGAATTATCTGCATGATCCTGAACGTAATGTTAATCGTAGGGTTATAAGTGCTGCTCACTTCTACGCTACTAAGTGGGAGTTTGATATTATTGAGCGGGCTAATCCCAATGGCTACGCCATTGAGGAGATAAAGGAAGATATACGTACCAAACAGGAGAAGTATCATGACTTGGGGAGCATGCAGAAACTACTGGGCTCTTCAGAACTAAAAGATTTTGTAAATATCTGCGGCCAATTGAGATTCCAAATACGCTGGAGTCATCTCCACCGAGTTCCCAAAACATCAGTCTTAGGGCATATGCTAATTGTAGCGATGCTGGCTTATCTATTTTCCTTAGAGATAAAAGCTGATAACAAAAGAGCTATAAATAATTACTTTACCGGCTTATTCCATGATTTGCCAGAGGTTCTTACTCGCGATGTAATTAATCCGGTAAAAAGAGCAGTTCAAGGATTAGGAGACTTAATTAAAGAATATGAGCGTTCTGAGATGGAAGCAAAGATATACAAGCTAATTCCTAAAACCTGGCATCAAGCTATGCATATGTTTACTGAAAGTGAGTTTACCAATATCATGGCCCGGGATGGTGCCGTAGAAAGGGATGGGGAACTTATTAAAGCCATCGATCAATTAGCAGCCTTTATCGAGGCTTATTTATCCTTAAAGAATGGTGTACAGAGCCAAGCCTTGGAAAAGGCAGTAAACAGCGTTAAAGAAGAATACCAGTCAAAGATTATCTGGGGTATAGATTTTGGCCAGATATATAGCGATTTTGATTGAGGGGTTGACTAAGGCCAAATTTTAAGGATAATAGCTATAAGTATAGGGTAAATGAAGGATGTAGTATCTATGGAACTAAGAGAAATCATCGAGAAATTTAAGACTTTAGGTGCTTATGAAGAGAGATCTTTTGCTGATAATTACTGTGAAGTCGTCTTTTATACCAAGGATAACGACCGGTGGATCAAGCTATTTACTGAAATCCTAGGTCCGGCAATAAAGCCAGCCGGGATAGCACCGAGTGAAGAGGATGCTGAGTTAACTAAAGAATACGGAGGAATTCGGGCTAACCAGACTTTATTCAAGGGGATAATGGGTAATACTGTTGTAGCTGTTATGTTTTGGCCCTGGCAAGATGAGGTTCGTATCACTCTTAAGATAGCCTTTATAGCAATGTGACCATCATGAAAAAATTTCTTAATAATATAAAAAAAGCTTTCACTAAAGGCAAGAAATACAAGTGTCAGATCTGCGGGAGAATGATTCACGAGGCTCATTCCTTAGAACATGCTAAGACTGAAGAGTATTTGCTTGATCTTATAAGAAAGGATCATCCTAAGTGGAAACAGAAAGATTCAGCTTGTAGAGAGTGCATTGAGTATTACCGCAAACTAATAAATCAAGCCGAAATTTAACTTTTAACTACAAGTGGAGCTGGTTTAGGATTCGCCTAAACCGATGAGAATACAAGAAGCTGTGGTTTAGGCGAATCCCGCCTAAACTGACTAGAGGAGGAAGAATGTTTAGAGATAAAATCAAAGTATTTGACTGTACAATCCGCGATGGAGGCCTTATTAATAAGCACGATTTTGATCATCGATTTGTTCGGGAAGTCTATAAGGCTCTTTCAGCTGCTGGTGTAGATTATATGGAGATAGGTTATAAGAACTCTAGAAAATTGTTTTCTGATTCTGAATATGGAGCTTGGAAATTTTGTGATGATGAGGATATTCGTAAAGTAATAAAAGGGGTAAAGTCTAAGACAAAGATTTCGGTTATGGTTGATGTTGGCCGGGTAGAATTAGAGGATGTAAAACCGGCAGGTGAAAGCCCGGTTGATATGATCAGGGTTGCCTCTTACGTTAAAGATATTGATAAAGCAATACATATGGTTAATCACTTTGCTGATAAGGGATATGAGACAACTATTAATATTATGGCGATTTCCCGGGATCAGGGTACAGAGCTAGAGGAGGCTTTGCGTCAAATCGAAAAGGAAAGCAAAATTAATGCACTTTACATTGTTGATAGTTTTGGTGCACTTTATCAGGAGTCGGTCGAACGCCTAGTAAAGCTATTTAAGAGCATTGTTAAGCGCGCAGAGATAGGATTTCATGGTCATAATCACCAACAGCTTGCTTTTAGCAATACCATTGAGGCAATTATTCACGATGCCAATTACCTCGACAGTACAGTCTATGGAATCGGTCGGGCCGCTGGAAACTGTCCCTTAGAGTTGCTGATAGGGTTTTTGAAAAATCCTAAGTTTGACCTACGGCCGATATTAGATTTGATATCCAAGGAATTTATTCCGCTAAGAGAAAAAATAGAGTGGGGCTATATTATTCCCTATGCAATAGCCGGGATGATGAATGAACACCCCCGGGCTGCCATGGCTCTACGTAATAGCGACAAGAAGGAAGATTATAGATCCTTTTACGAGAGCTTGATTAGTACTGGCCTGGATTAGAAGAGAAAAGTGGATATAGTTAAATTCAAAAAACTTCCGCCTGCCTTTTTTAAACAATGAGAGTATTTATAAGTGATTTACATTTAGGGGATGGTTCAAGAACTGATGACTTTTCCCACGACGGGCATTTTATTGAATTTGATAAGGCAGTCGAGAATCATATGAATAAGGGAGCACGAATTGTTATTTTCGGCCATACTTATAAAGCTCAACTTCAGAATTTTAATAAAGGCATATATACAAATTGCAGAACCCGGGTCGACGGTGACCTACCGACTTATATCGCCCATCAGGAAAAATGCATTGAGTTTAGAGAGGGCCTTACTCATAAGGCAATAAAGAAGATTGTATCAAATCAAGATTAATAATAGGTTGGTTATTACAATTTTCGATTTTTTTGGTATAATCTTTAAAGAGAGGTGATAGCAATGAAATTAGCTGAAAAGTTTTTTATTTTACTAGTGGTCAGTTTCTTTATTGGCAGCAGTTATGGAGAGGGAGCAGACATGGATGAAAAAATAGTAGTTTTAGAGACTAATCAAGGAGAAATAAAAATTAAGTTAATGCCTGACGTTGCCCCAAAGACTTGTGAGAACTTTGTTGGGCTGGTTCAAAAGGGTTATTATGAGGGGATAATATTTCATCGGGTGATAAAGGATTTCATGATTCAGGGAGGAGACCCTACCGGAACCGGAACCGGAGGCAGCTCGCTTTGGGGCACACCTTTTAAAGATGAGGTCATTAGTTCAGTAAAGTTTGATAAGCCAGGAATTCTGGCTATGGCAAATTCCGGGCCCAATACTAACGGCAGTCAGTTTTTTATCACCACAATCGCTACCCCCTGGCTTAATATGCGCCATACTATTTTCGGCGAAGTTATTTCAGGTTATGAGGTGGTTGAGGAGATTGAAAATACAGCTACTGGCGCGGGGAACAAGCCAATTGTAGATCAGAAAATAATAAAAGCTTATTTAAAATAAAGAGGAGAAAAGGATGATGCGTTCAGGCAATCCGGCTTTAAGAGCCGATACATTTACAAAGGTAGGAGTTACTTCTTCGGCTAATCCGATGAGTATTCAGGGTACAGTTAATAAGACCTTTATCTTATTATTCCTTACCCTACTCAGTGCTTCTTGGGTTTGGGATAAGCCTATTAGTTTCTTACCATATCTCTGGCCAGCCTTAATAGGCGGAATGATTATTGCTTTTGTAACGATCTTTAAAAAAACTTGGTCTCCGGTTACCGCTCCTATCTATGCCCTTGTTGAAGGAGTGGTCTTGGGTGTGATTTCCGCATTATTCGAGCGTTCATACCCGGGTATTGTAATCCAGGCTGTAGGATTAACCTTTAGTATATTATTTTGTTTACTTATTGCCTATAAGTCGAAGATGATCAAAGTTACTGATAATCTTCGCTTAGGTATAGTGGCAGCAACTGGAGGCATTGCTTTGCTCTATATTGTTAGTATGGTTATGGGGGCTTTTGGAGCCAGAATACCTTTTATCCATGAAGGTGGACCAATCGGTATTGGTTTTAGTCTCTTTGTAATCGCTATAGCCTCTTTAAATTTAGTTCTTGATTTTGATTTTATTGAAAAGGGTGCTGAGTGTAGAGCTCCTAAATATATGGAGTGGTATGGAGCATTTGGCCTTATAATGACTCTTATCTGGCTTTATTTGGAAATTTTACGGCTTCTAGCCAAGTTACAGGGCAGAAGATAGAACTTTATTAGAATAGAAAGAAAAAAAGGAGGAGAATGAATCGGGTAATGATATTTATTGATGCTGAATATGTAGTGTCTAAGATGAGAGATTTCTTAGGCAAGAGAAAAACTATTAGGCGCAGCGATATTGATTGGAAAAATATAATTCAATGGATAACCGGAAAGAGGAAGTTAATCCGCGCCTGTTACTATTCTTCACGGTTGAATCAGGAAGAGAACCCTCAGACTTTTCAAGAACAGCAGGAATATCTAAAGCGTCTCAAATTAAATATTCCCTATTTTGATATTAAATTAGGGAGGTTAGTTAAAGTTCAAGGTGGATGGGTTCAAAAGGGCATAGATATTAAAATTGCTTTGGATATGTTTTCAAATGCGGTTAAAGATCATTATGATACTGTTGCTTTGGTTTCCGGAGACTCTGACTTTGCTGAAGTTATCAGTGAGATTAAAGAGCGTTACGGAAAACACGTTGAACTCTATACTTTTGATAAGTCAATCCATGAAGCCTTGCGACTTGCGCCTGATAAACATATGGTGATTAGCGGCCAAACCGGACGCAAATATGGCTTTTGGTTTGATTGATCCAGCCATTTTTACCTCCCTGGGGCCTTGAACGAACCTCTTGAGCTGGTTAATTTTTTCAAAAAAAAGTTGATTTATCTTGAGTTTTCAGTATAATAGCGGTTCGTTGTGCTTGAAATAGCCAAGAAAATATTAGTATAAAAATATAGATTAGGAGTAGAAATGAGTCGTCAAGTAGAGCTAGAAAGAGTAAGAAACATA
>CAZHVO010000007.1:9918-28984 GCA_964536195.1 uncultured Planctomycetia bacterium | reverse complement strand
CCGGCACCAATACCTTGGACCCCATGGGGACCGGGTTCTCCCCCAGAAAGCACTGCAGAATCTTTAGGCTCAACAGCAATAATTTTAGCTTCAGGATTTTTACTCTTTAAAGCTACGGCCACACCGGTAATCGTACCTCCAGTACCTACCCCAGCTACTAAAATATCTATCTTACCTTCAGTATCTTCCCATATCTCTCGGGCTGTTGTATCTTGATGTACTTTAGGATTAGCCGGGTTCGTAAACTGTTGAGGTATAAAAGAATTTTTATTCTCCTTAGCAAGCTCCTCTGCTTTCTCTACTGCTCCTCTCATGCCTTTATCGCTAGGGGTTAAAACTAACTTAGCACCTAACAGCGATAGCAGCCTTCTTCTTTCAATAGACATATTCTCGGGCATGGTAAGAATTAACTTATATCCCCTCTGGGCACAAACAAAGGCTAAACCAATACCGGTATTGCCGCTAGTCGGTTCAACAATTACACTATCTTTGTTAATGAGCCCTTTTTCTTCGGCGTCTTCAATCATAGCCAAACCAATTCTGTCCTTTACGCTACCACAAGGATTGAAAAACTCAAGCTTCCCTACTAAATCAGCTCCTAACCCTTTACTTACCTTATTTAGTCTCACTAAAGGAGTATGCCCTATGGTTTGGGTAATATTGTCTAATATCTTCATCTTTCAACTCCCCGCCTGCCGGCAGGCAGGCTTCTTTAAAACCTATATAATCCATCTTTTAAGCTGTTTCTCATCCATGCCTTTTGCCGATATTAATTCTTTATTCTTTCTAGAACTAATTTCACAAACAACTTCTACCTCCGAATCTAGACAAGTATACCTGGCTATTATTCTAGCAGCTATATCTTTTAGTTCCTGATTGGCAAGCCCTTTGCCTATCCCGGTCGGCCCTGGTAAGTTCTTTGGTTCAAATAATGAATCTTGACTTTTAACTAAAGAAGTAAGCTTTTCATTCTCCTCTTTATCCCTGCCTACAATTAATTTAAAATCTGGGGTTATCCGAAAATGTCGGCCTATCTTTAATAATTCTATATCTTCAATGGATAATTTACCATATTTTAACAAATCTTTAAGCCGTCTACAAAAATGGGGGTCGGTTAAAAGACAGCCTCCTCCCGGCCAAGGATAATCCTCTATGCCCCATTGACTAGCTAAGTCTAACTGGCGTCTACGGCTCCTTCCTTGAATATCGAACAATAACTCTTTTCTCAACCACCCTCTTTCTTGAGGAATGGTCGACGGCAAAAGTAAGGCTGACAAAGGCCTAACTAGCAATCTATTGATTCCGCTCTCCTCCTCAATCCTTTGCAATGACTGTTTATGCTGAGACATTGGCCTCTGCCCTAAAACTTCACCAGTAGCAATAAATGAAGCTCCAACCTCAATCATAATATTCTTAGCCTGCTTTAACATTAATATTTTGCAATCAATACAAGGATTAAAGTTCTTCCCATATCCATACTTAGGATTCTTTACCATCTCTAAATAATCATCAGCGAGTGTAATAATTTTAAATTCACAGCCTAGCTGCTCAGCAATCCTTTTAGTAAAAGAATTATTACTATTTGTCAAATCGTAGTTTAGAAAAGGTATCAAAAAATTTATTGCTAAAACTTCAATGCCTTGGTTCTGAATAGCTTTTACTGCTAACGAACTATCTAACCCACCAGAAATTAATACTATGGCTCGCATCTCTATACCTATATGTTATACATCATAGCTTCTTCATTCTTTCGGTTATGACTTTTAACTAAATCTTCTAAAGTTACTGAATCAAGGGTTTGAACAATCCTTTTACCCAATAGACCCCAAATGTCTCTTGTTACACAGATAGATACTCTCGAGCAAGTCGAAGGATTACCAATACAACTAAGAAGCTCTAGCCCTCCTTCTAATAATTCCACTATTTCTCTAAGGTTAATTTGAGAAGGCGGCTTTGCTAAAACATAACCACCGTTCATGCCACGAAAAGAAGTAACCAATCCTTTCGCCTTCAGAGGAATGATAATCTGACTTAGATACTTCTCTGAAATTTCCTCATTCTTGGCAATATTTCTAAGAAAAACTGGCTTCTTGCCGTAGTTGAGAGCTAATTCTAACATTAGCCTTGATCCATAACGCGATCTAGTTGAAATTGTCATAGCTCCTCCCATCACTACTAATTCTATTATATTGGTAGTGATTATATAGGAAACAGAGTTTTTGTCAAGAAAAATATAGCTTTATTAATCTTTAGAGGTTAAAACTCTCTTTGGGAAGGTTAAAATAACCGTGCTTTAGGCTGGGAAATTCTTTTTTTATCGTATCCAAGAGGCAGAGAACTCCTTGAGGCTTTAACTTCTTATAAGGAATATTCTTTAGATAATAGTCAGGATCTATATTTAAATTACGCCATTGAATCATATCAATGCCGGTATTTTTTATGAAGGCGACCAAAGACTTTATTTGCCCAGACGAATCAGAGAATCCCGGGAAGACAAATAAATTTATTGAAACAAACTTCTTATACTTCTTAGCTATTGCTATTGATTTTAGGAGATCTGAAAAATTATAGCCTTTAGGCCGAAAATAGAGATCATAAAACTTCTCATCGGGACTATTTAAACTAACCCGAAAAGAATCCATACCAGCCCGACAAAGCATCTCTATTTTTCCAGGAATACTAGCGTTTGTGTTTATATTTATTGTACCTCTACCAAGACTTTCTCTTGCCTTTATGATACTCTTGGCAATTAAGTCGCTTTCAAGCAGGGGCTCCCCTTCACAACCCTGGCCAAAACTAATTATTGCTTCTCTTGCTACTTTCAAATGATTAACCATAACTTCGGTTACCTCATCTACCCTAGGCCTAAAACTTATCCTTTGGTGTGATGAGGCACAATCTGACTCTTGGTGGCTAAGGCAGCCAATACAACGAGCATTGCAAGATCTTGCTGTAGGCAGAGGTGCCTCCCATCTTTGAAGAAAAAGATTCTTTGCTGCTAAACAATTATAGTTAAGAGCACAATTGGCTAGATGCTTATAGAGCCTATTGCCAGGATATTTTTTAAGAAAGGAATTTACCTGTTTACCAACTAACCTCCTATCGTAGAACCGGGGGCTTTGACGGATTCTTTTATCTATTCTCTTGGCTGCTATATAGAAATTACCCTTATAATAACCGCAAGCTGCATAAGCCCAGAGAGGAAGTATCTTTCTTTTTTGAGTTATGTAAGCTGGGTTGTATAATCGTAAGTATGCTGGAATAGGAAATGCCGAGACTGCAAAGGTCTCCCTACCTTTAAACTTATCTAATACTTCGAACTGTTTTTCTTTTGGGTCAAAGCCTATTGCTTCTCGCCCAGGAAGATAAAAAAGGGTACTTCCGACAGGTAATTTAATTAACTCGGCCTCTTTAGGCAGGCTAACTTTCTCCAAAGACGCAACGCTCATCCTTAAATAAGGATGGTGATAGATTCTTCCTTTTTTATCAGAAAAGACTAAATAAGGTAAATTCATTGGGGAAAATGCTTAACTTAAAACTAGTATAAAAAGACCCAGACAGAAGAAGACTAAGGCCATTAAAATCTTTATTCGGCCTAAATTCTTCTTTAAGAAATTATTGAATTTTGCTGAGCTAATCCCGGCTAAAGAAAGCAGAAAAATAATTATCAAAGGAAGAATAAACATGAAATTGTAAAGAAAGAGATAGGTAGCTGCTTTTATCTTCAAATCGGTATTCTTTAAGATAAAAATAATGGTTGGAAGATAAACTTGCCCTGTGCATACTGCTTCCAGCAGAGAAACCAGAAAGCCAACAACAAAGGAGCTAACGCATAAGCCCCAGACCCCGCCTTTTTTCTCCCGCATCCTTGAGCCAATAACAAGATTTATCCTCTTTTTTAAGAATTTTGGCAGTTGCAGGATTGCTTCATCTGAGCGGCCAGTCTTTTTGAATTTATAGTAGTCATAAAGGGCGGCTATAGCCATTAAAAAGCAGACTATGGCCACGAAGTAATAAAAGACTTTTATAATCAAATAGACCTGCTCAAGGGAGTAAAAAAAGTTAAAAAATCCTAAACCTATTAAAAGGTAGGTAACAAATACTGCCAGGCAATAGAATGTTCCTACATAGATTATCTCTGCCTTCCTGTAGCCATAGACCCCTAAGAATGATATGAAAAATACAATTACTGCAAAAGCACAAGGATTTATCCCGTCTATTAAACCATTTCCGACTACGGTAAATACAGAAAATTTCTTGAAAAAGTCTATCAAGTCTGTCTTCAGGAAAGATATTGGGCTTCTCTCTGCCTTTAAAGTCTTCTCGATTGCTAAATCCAAATACTCCTTAATCTCTTCTCCCCCTACTAAAAAAGTATCCCCAACAAGAATACTAGGAATTAGGGCCTCTTCTAAATCAAATTGCTCGGTTAAGGATATAAGTAAGCTTAAGCTCTCAACATCTTCAGCAGTATTAAACTCCTGCCAAACTACGCTCTCCTTATATTTTTCTTCTATTTGGGGTAAGAATTCTTCTCTTACCTCATGGCAGATTTTGCAATGGCTAGAGTAAAATAGAGTAGCAGTTACCTTTTCTTGAGCAAAAGAAGGTATGGGAAGAATTAGGAGAATTAGGAGAAAAAATATGACTTTCTTCATTCTGGTTAAGATTATATCAGGATGTACCTAAAAATCCATAGCAATTTGGACCTGCCGTGGTTTAGAATTCGCCTAAACCAGCGCCATTTTGCTTTTGCATCGGTTTAGGCGAATCCTAAACCGATGTCTACCTCTTAACAACCCACAAAAAATACTTGGGAAAAATCTAAATTTTGTTGTAGAATATATTCCAATAAGCATACGATAATGTAGGCATATCGAGGTAAAAATGATCTATAAATTCATTGATAACAAAGGAACTTTTACCGTTCGTGACCCCGGACGCTATAATCTTTACTTTCCTCTTACCAATAAGGATGGTACCCTCTTAGGCTCAATAAGCCCTAATTTAGGAGGAGATATAAAAAGTGACAATAGTCATTTTCTTACCCCGCCAGCAAGCATAGTTGATGTAAGAAACAATCCTCTTTGCCGCCGCGACTTCTTTGTAAAGGTAAATAATAAGGTAATAAGACTATCCGACCCCCACAATGATAAATTAGAAGCAGGTTTTCTTTACCACAAACTAACAAAGAAGGCCGGTTCTCTGGATATAGAAATTTTAAATTTTGTTCCTTCCTCTATGGCAATTGAAGTAATGTCAATTAAAATAACTAACCAGGGTCCAAAGGCCATAGACATAACTCCGACTTCCCTAATCCCTCTTTACGGTAGAGGCGAAAATACTCTAAGAGACCACCGCCATGTAAGTAGCCTTCTTAATCGTATTCACCTAGGTAAGTATGGGATATTTCTTAAGCCAACCCTCTCCTTTAATGAAGAGGGGCATAAAGTGAATAAGGCCACTTATTTCTGCCTGGGATTCCAAGATAATCGAATCGCTCCTCTTGGGCAATTTCCTACTCTTGATTACTTCGCTGGAGTTGGAGATTTATTTAATCCTGAAAGTATTAAGAAAAAAGTAAAACCGGTTAAAAAAGAAAAAAATCAATTCCAAGGCAAAGAAGTTGTGGCGGCGTTTAGATTCAAAGATAAAAAATTAAGAAAAGGTGAAAGCGTAAATTATTTCCTTATCATGGGGATTGATTCTGGCTCTAGCAAAAATTCCAATCAAAGAATAATGGCTACCTTTAGCAAAGTAAACTCTCCGGCTAAAATTAAAAGAATCTTTGAGCAGACAAAAGAATACTGGCGTAATTATCTTTCAAGAATAGAGTTCGATTTTAAGGACAAGACTTTTAACAATTGGCTTCTCTGGGTAAAATTGCAGCCGACTTTGCGAAAATTATTCGGCTGCTCATTCTTGCCTCACTTTGATTATGGCAAGGGTGGCCGAGGTTGGCGTGATCTCTGGCAAGATGCTTTAACATTATTGATTACTGAACCTGATAAAGCAAAGGCCTTACTCTTAAATAGCTTCAAAGGGGTAAGAATTGACGGTTCAAATGCCACCGTAATCACTAAACAAGGTGGTTTTCTCTCAGACCGGAATAAGATAAGTCGAGTCTGGTCTGATCATGGTATTTGGCCCCTGATCACTCTAGGTCTATATATAAATAAGACCGGAGATTTAGGAATCCTTAATAAAAACACTACTTACTTCAGAGATCATCTCTTAAGGAGGGCAAAAGAAGTAGACCCTGAATTTTGCCAAAAAGACTTTCTCCTCCGTAGTAAAAAGGGCAAGATATATAAAGGTAGTATTCTAGAACACCTCTTGATTCAACATTTAACTTCTTTCTTTAATGTCGGTAAGCATAATATTATTCGCCTGGAAAATGCTGATTGGAACGACGGATTAGATATGGCTAGTGAGTTAGGAGAGAGTGTTACTTTTAGCTTTATGTATGCTCACAATTTAAAAGAGATCTCCTGCTTTCTGGAGTCTTTGGGCAAAAGAATAAAAAAAGTATCTCTGGCCAAAGAATTAGCCCTGCTTCTGGATCAGATAAATAAGCCGATAAATTATAATAATTTTAAGGAAAAACAGAAAAGATTAGAAGAGTATCTTAAGGCATCTGGCAATATAAGCGGCCAAAAACAAGAGGTGAGAATTGATAAGTTAATCTATGATTTAGAGAGAAAAAGTACTCACTTATCTCTATGGCTAAACAAAAAAGAGTGGTTGGGCTCAGGTTTCTTTAATGGTTACTACGACAATAAGGGAAGGCGAGTAGAAGGAAAAAACCAAATGAATCTCGCTTCCCAGGTTTTTGCTATAATGAGTAGGGTAGCTAGGCAAAAACAAATTAAGAAAACTTGGACTTCAATAAAAAAACACCTCTACGATAAGACCCTTGGCGGATTTCGGCTTAATACAAACTTTGGCCGCTCCTACCTTGATTTAGGAAGAGCCTACTCTTTCTCTTACGGCGACAAAGAAAACGGAGCTTTTTTTAACCATATGGTAGTAATGTTGGCTAATTCCCTATATCGCCGTGGTTTTATAAAAGAAGGGTCCCTCTCTTTCGGCTCAATCTATAAGATGGCTACTGCCCCGAGAGCAAAAATTTACCCTCAAATTCCGGAGTATTTCAACAATGAAGGCAGAGGCCTTTATCTCTATCTCACTGGATCAGCAAGCTGGTATATCTATACCTTGATAGAGGAGGTATTAGGAATTCGTTTCAAGCTTGGCGATATTATCTTGACTCCAAAGCTTATGCCCGTAGATTTTTTCAAAAGTACTCTCGAGGCTAAGTACATTTTGTCTGAGAAAGTAATTAAGCTCTCCTATGCAAAAGGAAAAAATTCCAAAATAAAGAAGGTGCTTCTGGAAGGAAAGAAAATCCTTAAACTTGATGGCAAGTATATTATAAAAAGGGCCGAACTAATAAAGATAAAGAAAAAAGAGCTCTCTATTAGGATATATTTCGCATAAAGTCTTGCCTAGACTCTTAGAAGGGATCCGATTAAGGAATAACTTTGACAAAGAAAACATTAAACTTCTCTTTATTTCTCCTTTTAACTATCCTCTTTGCTTTCCCCCTCTCCAGGACTGAGGCTAAATTTCTCGATATAAAAACTTCTGATACCCTATACCTTTCTCTTGACCTTAAGGATCCTTCAAAAATAGGCCTGGAACTATCTTTTGTTAATAAAATAGATTTAAAAGGTGAGTACAACAAGAAAGATAAGTCTTTAAAGGTAACGGTTTCGACAAAAGACCTTGACCTCAATCAGCTTAGTGAATATATAAAGCTTCCTGTAGCTGGTTATATTAAAAAAGGAGATTTAGATATAGAAATAGGAAAAATTATCTCTTTAAAGGGTGACTTCGAAGCAAATGAGCTAAAGTTTGTCACTAAAAATATAAATCTTAGGGGAAATATTAAGCTTTTGGGTTACTTGAAAATTCTTGAGCAAGAACTCGACTATCATATCAACTATCAGATAAAAGATGGCTACTTTTCTAAGCTTAAAAACTTCAAGGAAATCCAAGCAAAGGGTTTTCTCAAAAATAATAAGCTACTTTTGAGTAAGTCTAATCTAATCTATAAAAACCTGCCCTTGGAAGCAACTGCTCAAATAGAAGATTTTTCATCTCCGAAGATAGATTTAGAAATCACTAGTAAACCCTGTAATTTAAGAGTCAAAGCTTACGCCGATGAAAAAACACTGGAAGTGTCGGAATTTATCATTGAAGGTAAAGATACTGAGATCACTACCCAGGCAAGTATAGGTCTTGGGAACCCTTGGGTAGAAATTCAAGGGGAAGGTTATACCAGTTTTGGTGATCTTATCGGAATTGGGAATAGCTTTAAACCAGAGCCTTCTTCCCTGGCTAAATTAAACCCTCAAGGCTCACTTGACCTAAAATTTACTATTATCAAAAAATCCAATCAAAACAAAGTAAAGATTGAGCTAAGCAGCACTTCTGAACAGTTAAAAATCAAAGATTTTAAAGTAAAAAATATAAAAGTTGAACTTCTTAGAGATGGAAATAAACTCAGTATTTCCCCTCTTAGCGCCGAGGTAAGCGGAGGGGAAATCAATCTTAAAGGAGTGATAGATCTTTCCAACAACAAGGGAAATTTAAGTGTAACCGCCGATAATATAGATATCGGCCAAGCCATGCATGAATTAAATGTAGAGGGTAAAACCCCACGGGGAAGATTATCCTTTGAGACTAATTTAAGAAGCCTTGATCTCTTTAAATGGAAAAACTTACTTGGTGAAGGGAAAATCCTTATCAGTGAAGGGGATATTTACCAAATAAACTTCTTAAAAGGTTTAGGTAAATTCTTATCTATCCCCGATTTTGAAAATATAGTATTTAAAAGAGCCTACAGCGATCTCTTCTTCCAAGGTCAAGAAATTTTCTTTGAAAACTTTCAGCTAACCGCTACCCAGATGGACATAGAGGGGAAAGGGAAGATAACCACTGTAGGTAATATTGATTTTCTGCTCTTTCCCCAATTTAGCCAAGAACTCATAAATTCTTCAAAAGGCCTACAAAAATATCTAACTGCTCTCCTAGGAGAAGGAACTTTTTCTGTTAGTATAAAAGGAACCATAAAAAAGCCCGTCTACACCACTAATATCTCCCTAATCCCATCCTTAGATAAAATTAAAGATATCAAAGATATTTTTGGAGATATTTTCGATTGGTAAAATTACAAATTACTTGGCTGGTTAATCAGGTAAAGAAAGGGTTACTTTACTACTATCCTTAATATTGGTCATACCTACCTTATCTTTACTGATTCTGTCTATCTGAAAATTGCCTAGAATATCTGACTCGTTTATAACTCTTCCATTAATAAGTGCAAAAGGAGCTTCTGGATCATAGACAATCCCTTCAAGGATATACTCTACAACAGGTTCTGTTCTTAGGGTTACTTCTCCCAAAACTTGGCTCCTAGACTCGAGAACTCTATAGACTCTAGCCGGATCAATTTCTCCCCTCTCCACCACTGGAATCACAGCCTTTTGGCTTTGAACCGGTTCCTGATGCGGCAGGATAAACGGTAAAGCTGCGATACCTAAGGCTATCAAAAGCAGAACTGCTGGTAAAAAAGCCATTTTTTTCTCTTTGTTAACCTTTTTTTCTTCTCTTTTTACTCTTTTTGCTGAAAGAGGTACGCCTTGAAAAGTACTTTCGGTGGTCAGGATCTCCTTCTGGCCTTCTACTTTTTTTAAAGCTTCATAAATTATGCTCATAAAAGTTCCTCAGCGCAAGCCTTAAACATCTCTTGATCAAAAATTTTACTCTCCTTAACAAAGCCAAGAAGCAATGCCCGGTCGCAGATCATATTAATCAGCCGAGGTATACCTTTTGAAAACTCATAAATTACCTTATAACTCTCTGGCAAAATATTAATTTCAGTTGTACCAGCTTGTTGAAGCCTATACTCTACATACTCTTTAACCTCTTCTTCCCTTAAAGGAAAGATATCATGCTTTACAAAAACTCTTTGCCGAATCTGCCTTAAATTGAATTTGCTTAGTTTTTCTTTTAGCTCTGGTTGGCCAATAAGAATAATCTGCAATAATTTCTCTTTGGCTGTTTCTAGGTTAGAGAGGAGTCGAATCTGCTCTAATTGCCGGCTGGTGAGATTCTGAGCCTCATCGATAATCAAAACTGCATTCTTCCCTGATAAACTAATGTCTACTAGAAAAGAATTTAACTTCTCTACCATATCTAATCGGCTTCTTTTTTTTATCTCTAAGCCAAAATCTTGAACTATTGCCCGTAAGAGCTGAACTTCACTAAAATAAGGATTGAGAATCAAAGAGGTTTTTACTCGAGGAGATAATTTATTCAAAAGAGCCTTACAAAGGGTAGTCTTTCCTGTACCGACCTCCCCGGTGATCAGGATTATTCCTTTTCTCTCCTCTATCCCATAAATAAGGGCCGCTAGGGCTTCTTTATGAGAAAGGCTTTCAAAGAAAAATTGAGGATCACTAGTTATATTGAAGGGGGAGCTTTTTAAGCCATAAACTTCAAGATACATCTTACTATTGGGCTCCTTGGCTTTAGTTAAAAATGTGATTACAAACTACTGATATTACTTCTCCTCGAATCTAGAAAGAAATTCTTCAGTGTTGGTAATTTCTGCCGGGGCAAGCTCACCAGGTTTAACAATTTTCGCGGTAATAAAAACCACTAGGTCTATTCTCTCGATATCCTTTGTTTCCCGTCTAAAAAGATAGCCGATTAAAGGAAGCTTGCTTAAAATAGGAATGCCAATCACACCTTCGGAAATTACATCTTTATAGAGGCCGCCAATAGCAATTGTTTCACCGTCTTTTATTAATATTTGAGTCTCTACCTCACGGGAATTTATTCGGGGGTATTCTACAAGGGTTTCCTCGTCCGCATTTTTTATTTTCACGGTTTCAGTAGAGCTGGTCACTGCCGGATGGATTATCATACTTATAAACTCATCATTGGGGCCAGAAATTTGGGGAGCAACATTAAGCTGTATTCCAATATCCTGATAAAAATCCAAAGAACCTCCAGTAATCTGAGAGGTCTCTGTACTAACCTCTGTTTTTACTATCGGAAACTTTTCTCCAATCAACATAGAAGCCTCCTGGCCATCTAAAGTCAAGATGTTCGGTGCCGAAAGAGTTTTGGTATTAACATCCTCTTCCAAAGCGCTAAGAATTACTTCAAATCTCGAGCCAGTAATCTTTCTATAGGCGAATTGAAAATCGGTATCCGCTAGTTCGGACTTAGGATTAAATACAGAAGATGCCGGAGGGCTTACCCGGGCACCAACCTCAGTTGCTGCACCAGTAGTTCCCTGTCCCGGATAGGCTCTTTTATTTGCCGCAATATACTGAATTGAGTCTGCTGTTGCACCAGTAGTACCAGTACCCCAGGTAAAGCCAATATCTTTTAAGAAATCTCGGTCTATTTCCATAATTTTTGCTTTAATTAAAATCTGCTTGGGCAAAATGTCAATCTTCTTAAGAAGAGAGTCTACCTCATCTATCTTCTTAGATATGTCGGAAACAATTAAAGTCTTTGTTCGAGAAATCTTTCCCTCTTCGGCTCGGGACCGCTTGGTGACATCTGTCCCAAACTCCCATCCGGCTTGACCAGTAACTTCTAAGACCGAAATTCTTCCTATCGGGGAAAGAATCGGCTCAACTGCCTTCTTAGCATCATTGGCATCAATGAACATTAGCTTAAAAACTTTGGTCCTCGAAGGCTCTATCTCTTCTCTCTCCTTAGCCAAGGCTTCTCTTTCATTTATCTTCTCGGTAGTATCCACCAATAATATAGTATCTCCAATCCACTCATAGCCATAACCATAAGGTCTTAACACTGCCTCGAGAGTTGAAAACCAATCAACATCCTCCAAATTCACGCTGACCAAACCTTCTACATTTGGACTGATTACAATGTTAATCTTCTCGCCATCTCTAGTTGCTTTCTGAGCTATTGAGTACAATACTACCCTGATATCAGCATCTTTGAATTTGATAACTGAGATTAAGTCCTCGTCCTCGGTGAACCCAAAGGAAAAAACACAAAAACTAAAAAGTATCAGCAAAAATGTTAACCTTATTCTTTTTCTTTTTTCCCTGCCTTGCCGGCAGGCAGGCTTCATGCTTTTCCTCATCTTCCTTCCTCCTCTAGTTTTAATATGACTTCCTGATCGTCCTTTTCTAAAATAACCCTTTTTTCTTCTATCTCTAAGACAAGATAATCACCAATATTTTCACCTCTTTCCACTATTTCATCATTAATAATAGCCATCGGGGATCCCTTAGAATATAGTATGCCCTTTAGAATTAAACCTCCTAGGCCGAATTCCCGTGGTATTAATAGCACTCCACTCTTACTAACCAGAGGGGAAAAGGGATCTCTGTCAATTAACTTAGGGATATATTTGTCTTCCCCAGAGCAGAAAGGATAAATAAACATTAAAGATAAAAACCCAATAAAAAATACTGAGGTTATTTTACGGCAATAGCTGCGCATATTATCATTTCGATTGAGTTATAAGAAGATCTAGATAGTATATCTAATTTTTTTACTTCAAAAAAATATTGACTATCGTTGAGATAGTTTAAAAATAAAACTAAGTCATGAAATCCACTATCGGCTTTAACAGCAACCGGTAGATATTTAAACTCACCAAATTTTGTAGAAGTGTACTCCTCTAATTCGCCAGGGGTAAGGGACTGAATTTTGACTTTGAAATCTTTACTGCTTGCAGAAATAAACGAGAGTATTTTAGACTCTTGATCTCTTGAAATAAACTTCTCTTGTACTCTTTTAACCTCCGCTTTTAACTCCTCCTTAGCCTCTAAGTATTTACTTTTCCTAGGCCAATCATGTTCAATAGAAGCAACTCGTTGGGCAATCTTATTTGTCTGCTTCATTAAATCGGATATTTTTTTGATCTCCCAGGGAAATGCAACGAACAGCTCTGCGAATAAGATAACTGCTAGAATAAAAAACACTATTGTTCGTTTATCTATGTTTATTTTTTGCATTCGATACTAAATTTTAAAGCCTCTACGCCATTATACCTTTCCCTTGTAGACTTCTTGATATTTATTCTGCCAAACTTTGAAGAAAAATAATCTTTTTCCCGTAAAGAATTTATAAACCCATCTAGTGAAATCAAATAATCCTCATCCCATCCCACCACATACCCTCTTATATCAATAGTTTCTCCTTTAAAATTTAACCCATCAAACCATATATTCTTAGGCAAAGAAGAAGAAACATCTCCTAAGATAAGTACGGCATCGCGCTCTGGAGTGGCCACCCCTTCTAACTTCTGCTTTTCTTCTTCCAATTTGGCCACTTCTCCCTTTATGCCTTCTATTAAATTATACTTTTCCTCCCATTCCCCCCACTTTTTTTCATGCCCACCATAGGTATAAGTTTGTTTTGCAATAAAAACTTGCAAAAGTAGAAGTAGGCCTAAGACAATAACCGCAGCTAACCCTACCACCGGCGTGTAAGAGATCAATCTTTGCAGCATAACGCTAGTGATATCTTCTTTTTGAGGACTTAAATTTATAGATATTTTTTTCATGAGATTAAACCAAAAAGTGTAGAAAAGCTATTTTTAAAATTAGTGAATTCTTTGCCAGAAAAAGCTTCGCTTAAGCTTGGACCTTTTTCCGTAATTGGTTTCAAGACCTCTACTTCTACATCCAAGGCTTCAGTGAAAACTTTCTCTATGCCTTCCATGGAGGCTAACCCCCCGCTAAGGTACAATTTATTTACAAGTTCTCCTTTATTTACCTCGAAATAATCAAAAGAGCTCTTCATCTCCTTACAAAAGTTAGAAATTCTGTCCTGGGTTAATTTTAAAAACTCGCTGTTATCTTTTGAAGAAAACGATTGTTTTTCTATTTCCGGAAGCGATTTTCCCTTTATACGCGAGATAATCTGAAATACCTCCTTGGCACTAAATTTTACATCCCTGGTAAGAAAGGGCGTTCCTTTACTCAGGATAGTCATTGTAGAAAAATTATACCCGATATCTAATATGCAAGAATTTGTCTCTTTATCCTCTCCGTAATTATTCAGGAAAAGGTTAACCAAACAGATACTATCTAAGTTTATCTCGGTTACCTTTAGATTGGCTTTCCCAAAAATATCTAAAATATTGTCGATGAAATCTTTCTTGGCTACCGCGAGCAACACAGATATTTCGGTTGAGGTCTCTTCTAGGATGAAAAAATCAAAGTATACCTCGTTGGGAGGAAAAGGGATGAATTTATTCATCTCATAAAAGAGAGCCTGCTTTAATTTCTTTTTTTCCATCCTGGGAAAAGGAAAGTATCTGACCAGGCAAGATGCATTTTTTACAGAAATCTTTACTTTTTTGGTGGAAATTTTTTTCTCAGCCCAGAACTTCTTTATCGTAGCAGCTAAATCTTTTTTTGCCTCTATAAAGTAGTCTATAACCTTACCTTCTTCCACGATCAACCCTTTGGTATAACAATTACCCAAATGGATTGCTACGAATTTATCGACTTCTTTTCCTATAAATTTATTTCGCAGGAGGGTCATTTGCACGAGCTTCTCTTCTTACATTATATCTTATAGTACTCCTCTCGTCCATATAAAAATACCTCACTCCGGTCTTACGCCATGTCCGGGGATTAGCATTAACATGAAATTCATCGGCGCTGTCACGAACATAAGCAAAAGTATATCCTGATTTTTCACCGTTGGCTAAAGCCGGATTAATATAGCCAATCATATCAACTAATTGCTCCGGATAGGTCTTATTATTAGCACCATAGTACATTACAAAAGCACTATAAAGGTTGCGTAAGCTAGCAATTGCCGATACTTCATTGGCGTTAATATTAGATCTTAGCAGATTGGGTATAGCTATAAAGGCTAAAATAATAACAATTGCCATAGCAATCATTATTTCAACAAGGCTAAAACTTAATTTATGTTTCTTTCTCACAGCAATTCTCCTATATTATATATAATAGTATAATTGCTTAGGCTTGTCAATGTAATACCTTAAAGCACTGCTTAAAAAGGGGGAATTAAAACAAAAAAAAGCGGCGGTTTAGACACCGCCCTTATCTAGCCCTGTTACTTAGATTACTGAGTAGCTGGTAAAGCTTGGCATGCAGCCCTAGTTACAATAGCAGCTCCGGTTGCTTGGACCCTAATTACGCCGTCCTCTGAAACGCAAAACGACCGGCCTCCGGTTTGGTTAAGAGTTACTGGGACAGCACTAACCATAAAAGTATTGGCTGTAGGTGCTTCAGGATTTGCAAAAACATATCCTTGTTTTCCGGTAGCATCATCTACTGTAGCATCAATGTAAGGTGGGTTATCTGCTATCATCAGTGCTAATGTTCCATAGAGAGCATTTACACTTCGGTAGCTTATGTTTGAACTGGAAACAGTTGCCAGGGTTGCCTGGGCTGCTGTTTCATTGGCGTTAAGTCTGGCTCTTAGAAGGTTTGGGATGGAGATTGCTGCTACCAGAGCAATGATTGCCACAACGATCATAATCTCAACAAGGGTAAAACTTAATCTATATTTCTTTCTCACAGCAATACTCCTATATTATATATAATAATATGGTTGTTTAGGCTTGTCAATGCAATACCTTAAGGCACTGCTTAAAAAGAAGAGGTTAAGGCAAAAAAAAAGGCGGTGGTTAAACCACCGCCTTTATACGACCTTGTTATTTAAATTATTGAGTAGCTGGTAAAGCTTGGCATGCAGCCCTCGTTGTAATAGCAGCTCCGGTTGCTTGGACCCTGAGTACACCGTCCTCTGAAACGCAAAACGACCGGCCTCCGGTTTGGTTAAGAGTTACTGGGACAGCACTAACCATAAAAGTATTGGCTGTAGGTGCTTCAGGATTTGCAAAAACATATCCTTGTTTTCCGGTAGCATCATCTACTGTAGCATCAATGTAAGGTGGGTTATCTGCTATCATCAGTGCTAATGTTCCATAGAGAGCATTTACACTTCGGTAGCTTATGTTTGAACTGGAAACAGTTGCCAGGGTTGCCTGGGCTGCTGTTTCATTGGCGTTAAGTCTGGCTCTTAGAAGGTTTGGAATGGCAATTGCCGCTAACAGAGCAATGATTGCCACAACGATCATAATCTCAACTAAAGTAAAACCTTTTGTCCTCATTTTTTCCTCCTTTTTTAATGGCCAAGGCTCTTTTTATACTTTTTATACCTCCTTTTTTTTAATGAGCCTTGCAATAAGTCTATAATATAAAGACTAGTTTAAATATAGCATACCTTGGGTCCATTGTCAATCTCAAGCCTAAAATCGTCCATTGAGACCCTATTTCTCTAAACCCCTATCTCCCAATATATTGGGTCATTTACTTAAGGGGACAGACACCTTTTTATCTTGCTATCACCCTTTCCTTGGCCTCCCCTGATGCAAACATTCTAATGAACGATTTAATCTTTTCTCTAAGGCCTTAACAAACTTATCTGTTCCTACTACCAATCCTCTATTGGTCTTTAATCTAATTTCGTCTATAATGTCAGGATCATTTTCTCTTAAATAACTTCTCCATTCTGTAAGCTTTACGGTTTTGTAACTAGTAAGTTTTATTGGCCCTTTATCTCGATCCCCTGCGTGGTCGGATGCGCTGGACCACTTATACTTCCAAGCGTCCTGTGTTATTTTGGCACGCACCGGGTTATTCTCCACATATCTTATGGCCCGATACAAATGTGCCTCATCTAATACACAAGAATAAAATCTTCCTTGCCATAAATGGCCTTTTACTTTTCTTTGTTTATTCGTATAATGCGCATACTTCATGTGAACGGTTTTGAATACTTTTGCTAGGTCTAGTTCTTCTTTGGGAACCGTTATGAAATGTACATGATTATTCATTAAACAATAGGCGAGAATTTTCAAATCATGCTCTAAAGCATACTCATTCATCCACCCGCAATATTGCTTATATTGATTCTCACAGTCAAACACATTTTGCTGGTAATTGCCTCTCTGGACAACATGATGAGGCGTATTTGGAATAACTATGCGGGCTTGTCTTGGCATGAAGTCATTTTAGATAGAAAATAAATATCTGTCAACGGTAAAAGGTGTCTGTCCCTATTTACATTAAGGTTAGTTACGCTGCCTAATCCATCATAGTGATAATAGAGCTCTTTTCCTTCACCGTCTTCATTTGTTTTCAATGAGCTGATTATACCGCCTATGCCGCCGGAATTAAAAGGTGTCTGTCCCTATTTACATTATTGTCTTGGGAATAAAATTCCTAAACCTATCAATAATTCAAGTACACCACAAATAAAAAGTATAATTGTAAAAACTTTTGATCTTTTGTAATGTCTTTCATACCACCCATTTTTCTCCTCAGTCGTCTTAAATTTTAACGGCCATTTTCTTTTAACAACCAACAAAGCAATGATAGCTCCAACGAAACAAAAAAAACTCGCAATTATATTAGTCATTTTATCCTCCAATCTATACCTTTCAGGTTGCTAAATCATTTTACTTCAAAATACAATTTTATATAATGTCTTTTTATTGTAACTCTTTAAGCAGATCGATTGTAGTTTCTATTAAATCCGGAACTTCAACTCCTGTTAATGCACCCACCGCTTCTCCAAAACCATAACCTGCTATAAATGTTGACTCTACGAAAGTAGGATATAAAGCCACCGCACCGAATCCACTAGATGCTTCCATTAACGAAGCAGTATACGCTGCAATGGAAATACCAGCTGTTAAGTTTATTGTCCCTCGACCAAGTTGACCCCAAAGTACATCTGTTTGTTGTACCGCTCTTATTGTATAACCTAAAAATGAAGAAGGATTCTTGCCGGTAAGGTCTTCATAGAAAGATTCTCTAAGATGATCCCAATAACCTTTACCTTCCCCGCACAATCCCCAAGGATCTAGGAAGTTAACCGGATTATTGTTGACATAGGTGTGTAGATTCAGGCCATCTATTATTCCTAATGGATCCTGAGTAATAAAGCGGCCTATGCCTGGGTCATAATATCTTGCCCCGAAGTAGATTAAACCGGTTTTATCCTGTTCCTTGGTTGAAAAGGTATAGGGATTAGACTTTCCGCCTTTGCGGTTAATAAGATTTCCAAAAGCATCATAGCTGTAGTTGGCTTTTAAAAGGTGTCTGTCCTCTTTTTAAAAGAGTTCGGTTATCCCTCTGGCTAATTGAATTATTCCAACGAATAACAAAACTACAGCTGCGATCTTAAAACTTTTGTCATGTTTCTGATGCCATAGATTTTCTTCTGCTTTATCTTTAAATTTTAGTTTCCATTTTCTATTAATTACCATTAAACAAATAAATGACATAAAAAAGCTGAAAAGACTAAAAATTATAAACATAAAATATTCTCCTTTTAAAATAAATTATTATTATCTCTATTCTTTGTACGTTTAGGTAATACGATATCAATAATATCTTTCAGAAGCTCAATGGAATTTGGCATTTTTTGCCCCATTAAACCACTGCTAATTTCAGCAATGCCATATCCCGTTAATGCAATAGATTCTACAAAGATTGGATACAATGCAATTGCCGTAAGACCACTAGATTTAACCATGAGAGCACCAGAAGCAACTGTTGTCGTAGCACCTCCAACTAAATCAACAACTCCACCACCTAATTGCCTCCAAAGTACATCTGTTTGTTGTACCGCTCTTATTGTATAACCTAAAAATGAAGAAGGATTCTTGCCGGTAAGGTCTTCATAGAAAGATTCTCTAAGATGATCCCAATAACCTTTACCTTCCCCGCACAATCCCCAAGGATCTAGGAAGTTAACCGGATTATTGTTGACATAGGTGTGTAGATTCAGGCCATCTATTATTCCTAATGGATCCTGAGTAATAAAGCGGCCTATGCCTGGGTCATAATATCTTGCCCCGAAGTAGATTAAACCGGTTTTATCCTGTTCCTTGGTTGAAAAGGTATAGGGATTAGACTTTCCGCCTTTGCGGTTAATAAGATTTCCAAAA
>CAZHVO010000007.1:0-9818 GCA_964536195.1 uncultured Planctomycetia bacterium | reverse complement strand
TAAGGTTAGTTACGCTGCCTAATCCATCATAGTGATAATAGAGCTCTTTTCCTTCACCGTCTTCACTTGTCTTCAATGAGCTGATTATGCCGCCTATGCCGCCGGAATAGTTCGGGTTTCGGGTATAGGTTGTTGTTTTATTGTTTTTGGTTTCAATTATCGGGGTTAAATTGTCGTAGAGATAATCTGTGGTGCTATCATCTTCTATCGCCCGAATACGCCGGCCTAATCCATCATAAAGATATTCTGAACTATCTTTATCCTTCAATATCTTAATCAGCCTGTTTTCGTAATCGTAGCTGTATTGAGTTACTCTTGAATCTTCCTGGTTATCGTCTTCTTTTTTACTCCTCCTTTGTTTAATCAGATTACCATTACTGTCATAGGTATAGTTGACAGTTCTTTTTAATCTGCCTTTTTTATTATACATTTTAGTTTCAGTTAACTGGTTGCAGTCATTATAAGTATGTTTTATACTGCCCTCTTTGGGCAGATGTTTTATGCTGCCGGTATGTTTGTAGAATTTTATATCTTGAGTCAGCCTGTTTCCTGCCGGGTCATAGCTGTATTGAAGGGTGTATGCCTTTTCTTGCTTCTTTGTTCTCTTATCTTTTTTGCTCTTATCCTCCCCTTTGTCATTTTCATATATCTCTCCCTGCCTTTCTTCTTTGATTAAGCGATAGAGTGAATCATAATCATAAGTTATGCGGCCTCCATCTCCTAAACTTACCCTTGTCTTCATCCCTGCAGGGTTATGGGCATAAGTATATGATGAAATCTCTTTTCCTTGAGAGGTTGTGTTGGCCAGATTAATTAGACGATTTAATTGGTCAAAGCTATAGTCTGCCTGAGTGTTGTTAGGATATTGTATCTGGCTGACATTGGAAGCCTTATCGTAAGAATAAACTGTAGTCTTGCCTTGAGAATCGGTCAGGCTGGCAATCCGGTTAAGGCTGTCGTAACTATAAGTAGTTGCTCTATTATCCTGGTTAATCATTTTTATACGGTTGCCTACTATATCATATTCATAGCTTATAGCCTTCCCGTTCGGCCCGTCAACTTTTAATAAACGGCTTAAAGCATCATATGTATAGTAAGTTGTTCCTATAGCGTCAGTCATCGCAATTATTCTGCCTAAGGCGTCATACTGAGAGTTTATCCTTGTACCATCAGCATAGATAGTTTGGGTTAAGTAGTTGTTAGCATCATAGCTATAGTTAGCGGTACTGCCGTTAGCATCGGTCTTAGAAATAAGGTTGCCTGTTGAGTCATAGACGAATGTAATCTGATTAGCCAGAGGATCGATTATTTTTATCAGGCGGTTAAGACTATCGTAAAGGTATTGGGTAGAGTTATTATTAGCATCGTTAATTTGCCTACAATTACCCTCTGTATCATAGGTATAATTTGTGTTGTTGTGTAAAGCATCAGTTATTTGAATAAGGCGGTTGGTCTCATCATATAGATAAGAGGTAACATTATTACTCTGGTCAGCAACAGACGCCAGGTTTCCCGCGGCATCGTAAGCATAGGTTAGTTTAGTCTGATCAGGATAAGTTTTCTCTGCCAAGTAATTCATCGAGTCATAGGTAAAACTCATGGTATTGCCTTTAGCATCGCTAGTCTGGGTAAGATTCCCGATTATGTCATAGCTGAGCTTGGTCTGGTTAGCCAAAGCATCAGTTATGGTAACAAGGTTGCCGTACGAGTCGTAGGCAAAGCCTGTCTGACTATTCTTTGCGTCCTTTTTCTGTGTAAGCTGACCTTGAATATCATAGGTGTAAATGGTCTGGTTTGAAAAAGAGTCGGTTACGGTTAGAAGATTCCCTTTTGCGTCATAGCCGTAGGCGGTAGTACTGCCCAAAGCATCAGTGATTGAAGCCAGCAGGTTATAGTTAGGTTCATAAGTAAAGGCAGTGGTTTTGCCATTTGAATCAGTGATAGTCAACAGGTTGCTGGTATTGTCATAGGCATAGTTTATAGTATTGCCGTTCTGATCTGTAGAGGAAGTCTTATTTAAATCCTCATCCCAGCTAAATGTGCTAATGTTATCCTGGGCATCAATTATCTTAACTGCCAACCCATAATCATTGTATTCATAAGTAGTTACTCTTCCCAAAGAATCAGCAGAAGTGGTGGTTTTATTATCGGAGTCAAAAGTTAAATTCACTTCGCTGTTATTTTCATCCTGCCAGGAGTGATAAGCCCGGTCTGATGCGTCATATTCAAAATACAGAGAATGTTCATTTTCATCAATCTGCTCAATCAAATTATGTTCAGTATCGTAATTGTAGCGCTTTTCGTCCCCCATAGGATTGATAAACTTGATTAAGTTACCTTGCGAATCGTAGCTGTATTCAAAAACCCTTTGGGAAGGATCCTCTAGCTTAGTTATTTTACCCTGGCTATCGGAAGTAAAAGTAAGTTTTCTGCCTGATAAATCAGCTACTTCTTTAAGCCATCCGCTGGCGGCATAGGAAACATTCAAAGAATTATTATTTCGGCCTTCTATTTTGGTAAGCCGGCCCGAAGAATTAAAGTAAAGTTTACGGCCCTGTTTTCTTATAATTGTGTAAGTACCGTCATCGTTTTTAATAAGTTTGGAATATTTACCGGCTGAAGCAGTGTAAGAACTGTCAGAATTTTTAGTATATACACTATAAACGCCGTCTTCATCTACTTCTATTACAGATTGGTCAGGCTGTTCTTCTAAAGTAATATCATAATTACAACGCCAGCCATAACCAAATACTCCTTCAAAGTCATCCTGGGAGTTGTAGATACGGGATAGCTTCAATGGTATTTCTTTAGCCGGGATAAAGATGTCAACTGCCCGGGTAAACATATTGCCGTTAGCAACATTAATGGGTTCAGCTACTGTGGTTATCTTATCCTTAGACACCTGCTTATCCTTTGCTATTTCCGCAGAAGGAGGAATCCCTTTGGTAAAGGCAACTCTAGTAGACGTGTTTTTACCCGAAGTGTCATCGCAATAGGCCTGAACCCAATGCTCACCTAAAGAATAGCCGGAAATATTTATATCCCAAGTATAGGTGCCAGATGCAGGATGGTCAGGAAGGTTTTGACTGAATGTATGCCCGCCCGAGGTTACTACTGATATATATCTAATTCCATGATAATTAGGCTGCAGATTATGGTATTCCACTGTAACCGGCAGGATTGTTGTCTCCAGGGAAATTACTTCGCCTTCGGCCGGAGAAGTAATGGTTATCACCGGTGGCGGATTATATATGGTTACAGTACTAGTATCAGATGCTCCGGATGGAGAACCGGCATACATTGCTAATATATAAATTACCTTACTAGTCCCATTTAAAATATTTGTAGTGTCCCAGAGAAAGGTGTGGGTGCCGGATAATTCAGGTGAGTCTAGCCAATGATATCCGAATAAACCACTAGCCAGATAATAAACAGGATATAGTGTGGTTCCTGAGTATGATACATTTACAGAAATTTCACCGCCTACAGTCTCTCCGTCACCGGGAGAGGTAATTTCAACACCGGCTAAAGCCGCCACAGGAATTATTAATGATGAGAAGGTAACAAGAACAATTGTAAGCAGAGTTAAACCAACAACGGGATTCTTTTTGATAACTATCTCCCAATATATTGGGTCATTTTTATTATCGGCAGGAACAAAGCCACTACGATCCCACCGACAATTATGCCTAAAAAGGCAATTACCATCGGCTCTATCAGGCTGGCTAGGCCGGCCACCATAGCGTCAGTCTGTTCCTCATAAAACTGAGCGACCTTTGAAAGCATCTCCTCTAGGCGACCACTCCTCTCACCTACAGCTACCATTTTTGTAACCATAGTCGGAAAAACTCCGGTTTTTTCCAGGGGAACCGAAATAGGCTGGCCCTCCTGAATAGCGATCTTTGATTCCATAACGGCATCCTCAATTATTTTATTCCCTGAGGTCCTGCCTACAATATCTAAGCATTTGACAATTGACACACCGCTTTTTACCAGCGTAGAAAATGTTCGGGAGAATTTAGCAATAGCCATTTTCCTTAACAACTCCCCTACTACCGGAAGCTTAAGCAAAAACCTATGGAATTTTCTCAACCCGGCTGGAGTTCTAATATAAGCCCTAAAACCAAAAAACCCTCCCATAATGGCAGCAATCATAAGTATAGCAACTTCTTTCGTTCGTACAGCATCGGAAAAATTAATTAATATCTTAGTCGGTAAGGGTAATTCTCCTCCTAAAGTAATAAATATGTCTTTAAAGGTAGGAATTACTTTAATTACTAAAAATCCGGTTATAACTATTGACATCAACACGATAATTGTCGGATAATAAAGGGCTGAGGCTACTTTTTTCTTTAAAGCACTGCTTTTTTCTAAATAGATTGATACCCGATCTAAGATATCTGGTAGATTTCCCGAAGCTTCAGCTGCTTCTACCATACTTAGATAAATATCAGGAAATACCCTTTTGTGCTTGGACAAAGCATCGGACAAGGCCAATCCTTCTCGAACATCTTTTAATATTAGGGTAATAATCCCTTTAAAGTAAGGATTTGCTACCTGTTCCTGCAAGATAGCTAAACATTCAACTACTGGTATTCCACTTTCGATTAAAGTAGTAAACTGACGAGAAAAAACTACCAAATCATCGGTCTTAACCTTACCTTTTGCCTGTAACTCAATCTTCTTTTTACTAATCTTAATAGAAAGAATAATCAGCCCTTCTTTTTGGAAATGTTCAATTGCTTTACTTTCAGATTCGGACTCGATTATTCCTCGGGATGTTTTCCCCTCTCTATTTTTTACACTATAAGCAAATAATTTCATTTTTTACCTGTACTAATCTTACCTGTTATATTCACCTCTATTCGGAAGTTACTCTTATAACTTCTTCGATTGAAGTCTCTCCATCCATACACTTTAATAACCCATCTTCTCTCAAAGATTTATAACCTCTGAACTCTTTGGCGTATTGAACGATCTCTTCTTCCGAACGCCTTTCTACGATCATCTCTTTTATTTTATCATCAAGAAGAATAACTTCAAGGATAGCTATTCTGCCTCGATAGCCGCTATGCCCACAATAAGGACAGCCTTTGGGCCGATAGAATTCATTTATTCCACCATGCTCACGACAAAAAGAATCTATCTGCAGGCTTTCTAAGGCCTCCTTATCTAATTTATACTTTTCCTTACATTTGGAACAGACTTTTCTTACTAATCTTTGGGCAGTCAAGGCAACCAGAGAAGAAGCTAAAAGAAAAGGCTCTGTGCCCATATCCCTTAAACGACTAATTGCTCCCACAGCGCTATTTGTATGTAAAGTAGAAAGGATAATTTCCCCGGTTAAAGAAGCCTTAATTGCAATATCGGCAGTTTCGGTATCTCTTATCTCCCCGACCATTATAATATCCGGAGACTGCCGCAAAACTGAGCGTAAGCCAGTCGCAAAAGTTAAACCTATATCAGCATTAACTTGAATCTGGGTTATCCCTTCCAAATGATATTCAACCGGCTCCTCAATGGTTATTATATTCTTTTCCGGGTCATTTATTTGACTAATTATTGAGTAAAGGGTTGTAGACTTCCCGCTTCCAGTAGGGCCAGTTACTAATATTATTCCAAAAGGTGCTTTCACCGCGTCTTCAAATGCCTTTAAAGGCCCCGGAGAAAACCCCAATTTTTTTAACCCTACAGATAGACTTTTTTTATCTAAAACACGTAAAACAAATTTCTCTCCAAAATTAGTCGGAAGACTGGAAACTCTAAAGTCGATTTCTCTATTCTCGAACTTTACCCTGAATCTTCCATCTTGGGGCATGCGTGCCTCAGTTATATCTAAAGAAGAGATTATCTTAAGTCTGGCGATTACTGCTTGTTGATTTCTTTTAGGGAAGCTAAACTCTTCGCTCAACTCCCCGTCAACTCTATACTTCACTAACATCTTATCCTCGTAAGGCTCGAGATGAATATCAGACGCTCTCTTTTTCAAGGCGTTGTAAATAATTAAATCAATAGCTCTTACAATTGGCGGGTGCTTGCTCTCACTGATTAAACTCTCTAGATCTTCACTACTACTTTTGGCTTCACCCTTCTCCTCAAGATCAAAAGAAATACTTTCATCAAACGACTTGGTGATATCCTCTGTAGTCTGATAGAGGGTATTCAAACCTTTGGTTATATCTTCCTCCCGGGAAAGCACTATATCTACCTTATCGGTCTCGGTAATGATTTTTATATCATCATAAGCTATTACATCTAAAGGATCAGCCGCAGCCAAGGTAAGGGCGTTTCCAATTTTACAAACCGGCAGCACCTTATACTTGAAGGCTACTTCTTGAGAAAGCAACTCTTGATTCTTAAGAGGTATTTTGTATTTCTTCAGATCTAGGAATGGTATTTTGAGCTCTTTTGAAAGGATAACCAATAACCCTTCCTCATTGATAAGATCCTTGTCCAGAAGCATTTGCTTAAAATCTTTATAGCTAGCAGTTTTCTTGTTGATCTCATCAAGTACCTTCTTGTTTAAATTCTTACTTTTCTGGATATGCTCTAATACTTTATCTTTAATCGTCATCTTTTTCCTTCGATTAGTTCATCAGAATGGGTAACTTTCAACACCTCTTCTAGAGTGGTTATTCCATTTTCTAATTTAATTATTCCATCTTCTCTTAAGGTACGCATACCCTCACATCGAGCTTCCTTTTTTATCTCACTCTCTGTGGCTGAACCAATTATTAAATTTCTAAGCTTTGAGGACATTCGTAGGTATTCACATAAAGATATTCTTCCTTTATAACCTGTCTTTTGACAAAAGCTACACCCTACAGTCTTATAGATCTCTGCATCCTTGCTAATTAAATACTTCTCTCTCACGCTACTAGACAACTGAGATTTCTCTTTACATTTAGAGCATAATTTTCTTACCAACCTCTGAGTAAGAACTCCAACCAAGGTGGAAGACATCAAAAATGGCTCCACCCCCATATTGATAAGTCGAGTAATCGAACCAGCGCTAGTTGTAGTATGCAGTGTAGATAAAACCATATGACCGGTTAACGCCGATTTTATAGCCATATCTGCAGTATCACCATCCCTAATCTCACCAATCATTATTATATCCGGATCCTGCCGTAATATTGAACGTAGAGCAGCAGCGAAAGACAAACCAATGGTTGGGTTCACACTCACTTGATTAATCCCTTTTAGCTGATACTCTATGGGGTCTTCTACAGTAACAATATTCTTCTCAGGACTATAAATGTGACTTATTGCTGAATATAAAGTTGTCGACTTTCCGGCTCCGGTGGGTCCACAAGCAAGAAGCAACCCATGAGCCCTTAGGCTATCTGCCTTCAAATCTTTTAAAACATCTTCTTCAAACCCTAAATAATCTAGATTGAGAAGTGCTGTGGTTTTATCTAGAACTCTAATTGCCGCTTTCTCTCCCAAACTAGAAGGTAAAATTGATACCCTAAAATCTATATTCCTACCTAGAATTTTCCCCCTAAACCTACCTTCCTGGGGTAGCCTGTGTTCAGCAATGTTTAGATTGCACATTACCTTTATTCGGGATATTACGAAAGGGTGAATCTTCTTAGAAAAACTCTCGGTTACTTTTAAAATACCATCTACACGCAACCTAATTCTACTTGCATTTTCTAAAGGCTCTATTAATATATCAGAAGTTTTTTCTTCAACTGCCACCTTAAGAAAACGGTTGGTAAATTTTAGTATTGGCGCCTCTTCTACAGACCGAATGATTTCCTCTTGAGTCACCTCTTTTTTTTCATCTTTTATATATTTTATGCTTTCAACCGCCTCACCCTCGATGATTTCCTCAATAGATTCTGCTGGTTCCTGAACATAGCAATTAGTTATAGCTTCTTTAATTTCGGAAAAAAGAGCTATGACTGGATTTACTTCACATTTGGTAATCTTTTTTATATCGTCGATAATTAAAACATTTAATGGGTCACCCATAGCTAAAGTTAAAGTGTCGCCAATCTTACCAATCGGCAAAACTTGGTAATCCCGGGCAATTCTTTCTGGAACTAAATTCAAGATTTCTTTGGAAATATTTAAGTTAAGGACCCTAACCGGAGGAATCGAAAGATAGCCAGATAAAATGTCTACGAGCTGGGCTTCTTTTAGGTAACCTAATTTTATAAACAGCTCAACTAATGAGCCAATCTTTTTTTTGTGGACTTCTAAGACTTTATCTAGATCTTCTTGACTAAGCGCTTTTTGCTCTATCAAATAATCTGTAAATTTCTTTCTTTTCATAAGTCTTAGTTAAGCGCATAGGTTAGCTTTGTTTGTCGGAAAACTTATCTATGCTGCCTCGTATATCCGAAGGAGTACTTACAAATATTTGAATATCACAATGGGTTATATCCTCTAAGTCCTCTATGGCCTGAATATTTAGGGGGTTAGCCATGGCAACGGTAAGAGTATTGCCTATTCTGTCTATAGGCACTAAACAATAGTGGGTAGCAACGTTTTTAGGGATAATCTTTATAATATCTTGGGATATTTCATAATTCTCCAAAGAAAGGTAAGGGTAACCGAATTGCAATGACAAGCAGTAAGCAATATCCTCTTCTTTGGCAAACCCTAGCTCTACAATCACCTCTCCAACAAGCCCCCCACCATGTTTCTGTGCTTCTAGAGCCTGCTGAAGCTGAGTATTGTCTATAACGCCTCTTTCTACTAAAATTTGCCCCAAAGGCTTATCGATTTGTTTGTGAAATTTTGACATCTCTTCCTATGTATTATCGGGGTCTTGAGTAAATGACATAAGCTCTTCAGCAGTAACTCCATGTACAGGGCTTGCTGCCACAGAAAATTTTAGTTTAATTTCTGACCCGCAAATTTCAGCTAGCTTCTCTTTTAGGTTTTCGATAATTTCCTGGGATTGTCTTTTGTTGCTCTCGATAAGAATAGCCCCTAATTTATTCGGTCCGGTTCTACCAGCAATATCAATAGGCCTTAAAGCATCTTTAAAGACCTTAGCCATCTTCCTAAGAGCCTTCTCAGACTCAATCATCCCGCGTTTCTCCCGAAAATCATCGTAGTTTAATATCTCTACCTCAATAAACCCACAAGGTCTCTGATAAATAGTAGACCTTTTGATTTCTTCATCTAATCTTGCCTTTATCAACTTCTCATTGTAAAGACCGGTTAAGTAGTCAACGATCTCTAACTCCTCTATCTTCTCAGAAAGTCTCTCGTGCTGCCAGATAAGAGTAACGTTTTGAGCAAACAAACCGAGAATCTCCAAATCATCCTTACTGAAAGAGAAGTCCTCTTCGTTATTCCCAACCCCAATTAAACCGATAACCCGCCCTTTGTTGCTAACCGGAGCAAGGGCAATGTTCTTTACGTCTAGTTCCTGAGCCCAGAGGTGAGAACCTTTTGGCTTATTACGCCTGTCTACCACGACTACATCCTTAAGCTGGAGAAATCCCTTGCTTTTCTTTTTTAAAAAACTATTCAACCTTAAAGAGTCTATACCTACTCGAGCTACTGTTTCAAATTCCCCCTTTGCCCTATCTTCTAAGCCGCAGAAGCAGGCTTCGACCCGAATAAGATGTTTGAGATGATTAATAATTAGCTTAATTACTGATTCTGCTGGAGCCTCTTTAGAGAATAAATCGTTTGCCTGGAGAATAGTAGACAGAATAAGTACTGTTCGCGAAACTTCCTTGTTTAAGTCCTCGGTCATCCGGGTGAAATCCCTTAGCTGCTCAAAACCGCTCTTAACCTTATCGGAAAGAATACCGATCATCTTTTCTAAGCTTTGAACTTCATCGGGTATA
>CAZHVO010000006.1:0-30319 GCA_964536195.1 uncultured Planctomycetia bacterium | reverse complement strand
TAGGAAGGAGATTATATTTAAAGCAACCTCTTCAAGCCTTAGTTATGACTTTAGGTTGAAGAAGGATAAAATACTTATAGGGATTAAAGAAGAATTCCCGCGAATCAAAGATATAAGGATAGAGATAGAGTAAAGATGGCCAAAAACCAAAAGTATGATGCTACAACAATTCAGGTCTTAGGCGGTATAGAAGCCGTAAGAAAACGTCCGGCAATGTATATCGGAGACACCTCAACTAGAGGATTACACCATCTAGTTTATGAGGTGGTTGATAATTCTATTGATGAGGCCTCAGGAGGGTACTGCGATAAGATAAAAGTCACAATTCATACCGACAATAGTGTTTCTGTAGAGGATAATGGGCGAGGTATCCCAGTAGGAATTCACAGGAAGCTAAAGAAATCAGCTCTTGAGGTTGTTCTTACTACCCTGCACGCCGGAGGTAAATTTGACCATCGAGTCTATAAGGTTAGTGGCGGTTTGCATGGGGTCGGAGTTAGCTGCGTTAATGCTTTGAGCGAGTGGTTAGAGGCCGAGGTAAGAAGAGAGGGTAAGGTTTACCATCAGAGTTTTGAGTGCGGCAAGACCAAGACCAAGATGAAGGTGATTGGAAAGGCCAAGACCACTGGAACCAAAATTACTTTTAAGCCTGACGGGGACATTTTTTCGGTGAGCGAGTTTTCTTTTGATATTCTCTCCCAAAGATTAAGAGAGCTGGCTTTCCTAAACAAGACTATAGAGATAACCCTTAATGATGAGAAGAAGGATAAGCAGGCTGTCTTTAAGTTCAAAGGAGGGATTGTCTCCTTTATTGAATATCTTAATCGCAACAAAGATCCTTTGCATAAAAAGATAATCTACTTTCAGAAAGAAAAGGATGGCATAGCGGTTGAGGGAGCAATCCAATATAACGATGCCTATAAGGAGACCATTTATTCTTTTGCTAACAATATTAATACCATCGAAGGTGGAACCCACCTTAGCGGTTTTAAAACTGCCCTTACCCGAGCCCTGAATCAATACGCTAAAGGCAAAAATCTCCTCAAGAATTTAAATAGTATGTCTGGGGATGATGCTCGAGAAGGAGTTTGCTCAGTGATAAGTGTAAAAATACCTAATCCTCAATTTGAAGGGCAGACCAAGACCAAACTGGGCAACTCCGAAGTAGACGGTTTGGTTAATTCCATCGCCTTCGAGGCTTTAAGTACATTTTTTGAAGAGACTCCTTCGGTAGCCAACAAGATAGTGCAAAAAGCAGTCTTAGCAACTCAGGCTCGAGAAGCTGCTCGAAAAGCCCGAGAGTTGACCCGTAGGAAAGGAGCTTTAGATGGCGCTAACTTACCAGGCAAACTTGCTGATTGCTCAGAGAAGAACCCTGAGTTTTGCGAGGTTTATATAGTCGAGGGGGAATCTGCCGGAGGCTCAGCAAAGCAGGCCCGAGACAGGACCTTCCAAGCAATTCTGCCAATAAAGGGAAAGATACTTAATGTTGAGAAGGCTCGCTTAGATAAAGTTTTAAGTAGCGAAGAAGTCCGGACAATTATCTCAGCTTTAGGAACCGGGGTCGGTAATGAGTTTAATTCTTCTAAGCTTCGCTATAATAAGGTAATTATTATGGCTGACGCTGACGTTGACGGTTCTCACATCAGAACCCTTATCCTAACTCTTTTTTATCGACACATGCTTCCTTTGATAGAGGGGGGGCATATTTATATTGCTCAACCACCACTTTACCGGATTAAGAAGAAGAGTTGGGAGGAGTATATACATACTGAAAAAGAGATGAACGATATCATTCTTTCTCTGGGGGCTAAAGCAGCAAAACTTCGGAAAGCCAAAAAAGGCGGGAAAGTTTTTGCCCAAAAAGAACTAGAGAGAATCATCCAGAATATTATTGCCATTGAGCAACTAGAATTATCTTTAGAGAGAAAAGGGGTTCCTTTTAAGCAGTACATAAAAGCAATTGACCAGAAGAAAAAGAAATACCCGGCACACAAAATATCGGTGCATCAAAAACCAGTCTTTCTTTTTAAAGAAGGGCAGCTGGCATCTTTCGGAGCAATAGAGGAGCTAGATCATATAGAAATTTATGAATCCCATGAGATAGGTAAGATCGATGAGGGCTTTGCTAAGGTGGGGACTTCCTTAGAGGATTATCCGCCTCAGGAGAAAGACTTGTTTGTTCTTAGTAGTGAAGATAGTGGTGAGGAAATAAAGTGCAATAATTTAAAGGAAGTATTAGCTGAGGTGCGCAAGCTAGCTACCAAAGGAATGAATGTCCAGCGATATAAAGGGCTGGGAGAGATGAACCCTGAGCAGTTATGGGAGAGCACCATGGATCCTCAAAAACGAACCCTAGTAAGAGTAACCTTGGAAGATACCGTAGCGGCCGATAACATTTTTACTATTTTAATGGGCAGTCAGGCTGAACCGAGAAGAGAGTTTATCCAAGCTAATGCTCATGAAGTAAAGAATATAGACGTGTGAAGGTGGATGAGTGTATGTGTAGATGGGCGAAAGGGTGTATGAACAACACTCGTTTACACTTATACCCATTTACCCGTTTACTTTGTAAAATAAACAAAAATGACCGAAGGATTTAAAGAAAAAATCGTCGATAGGTATTTAGAAGAGGAGATGAAAGAATCTTACCTCTCTTACGCGATGAGCGTAATCGTCGGCAGGGCTCTGCCAGATATTAGAGACGGGTTAAAACCAGTACAGAGAAGAATCCTCTATGCTATGCAGGATCTGCATCTGCGCTATAACCAGCCTCATAAAAAGTGTGCCCGAATCGTCGGAGAAACTCTTGGTAAATACCATCCCCATGGAGATATTGCAATATACGATGCTTTAGTGAGGATAGCCCAGGATTTTTCTCTGCGCTATCCCTTGATAAATGGCCAAGGTAACTTTGGCTCTATCGACGGAGACCCGCCGGCAGCCATGCGTTATTCTGAGGCTCGGATGTCTCGGATAACTGAGTATATCCTTCAAGATATTGACAAGAAGACAGTTAATTTTTTCCCCAATTTTGACAACTCTTTAACTGAACCGGAAGTATTGCCATCAGTGCTACCAAATATGTTACTGAATGGTGCAAGCGGCATTGCTGTCGGCATGGCAACCAATATCCCACCGCATAATTTAGGAGAAGTTTGTGATGCTTTGGATTATTTGATAGACAACCCTAAGGCTTCAGTTAAAGATCTCCACAAATATGTTAAGGGGCCAGACTTTCCTACTGGTGGAATAATTTGTGGCAAGACTGATATCTCAAATATGTATAAAGAGGGCAGGGGCAAACTCAAAGTTAGAGCTAAGACAACAATTGAGCGCGAAAAAAATAAGAGCCAGATTATTATTAATGAAATTCCTTATCAGCTAAACAAAACTACCCTTATGGAGCAGATAGCAAAGCTCATTACTGACAAGAGAGTAGAGGGAATTTCTGATCTTCGTGATGAATCAGACAAAGAGGGCATAAGAATTGTTTTAGAGCTTAAGCGCGATGCTCAAGCTGATATAATTCTAAATCGTCTCCATAAGCACACTAGTATGGAGACAACTTTTGGAGCAATCTTTTTATGCTTAGTAAATCGTAAGCCTCAGACTTTGGATTTAAAGGAGATGCTCTACCACCATATTTATTTTCGTAAAGAAGTTATTATACGAAGAACTAAATTTGAACTTGAGAAGGCTGAAAAAAGAGCGCACATCTTAGAAGGTCTAAAAATCGCCTTAAAATTTCTCGATAGGGTAATCGAGACAATTAAAAAATCTAAGAACCCTCAAGATGCCAAGTTAGCCTTGATCAAGAAATTCAAGCTTTCTGATGTTCAGGCTCAAGCAATTTTAGAGATGCAACTACAGAGGCTCTGTGCGCTAGAGAGAAAAAAGATAGACCAGGAGTATTTAGAGCTCTTAAAACGAATAGAGATTTTAAAAGGTATACTGGCTTCAGAGAAGAAACAAGAGGTTTTGATAAAGGAAGAGTTGAAAGAGATAAAAGAAAAGTTTGCTGACCCTCGGCGTACAGAAATCGTAGCTCAACAAGAGGAAATAGAAGTCGAAGATTTAATTGTTGAGGAAGATATGGTTATTAGTATAACCGGTACAGGCTATATTAAAAGGATGCCCCTGACTACCTATCGTCAACAAAAAAGAGGCGGCAGAGGAGTTACAGCTATGGCTACTGCCGAAGAGGATTTTGTTGAACATCTATTTGTTGCTTCAAGCAAAGACACTCTTTTATTTTTTACTAACCAAGGTAAGATCTACCCTTTAAAGACCTATGAGGTTACCACTGGTTCCCGGATTTCTAAAGGGAGGGCCATCGTTAATCTCTTAAGTCTTTCCGGCAAAGAGAGGGTTACTACAGTCTTATCTATATCGGAGTTCGACCCCGAGAAGTTTATCTTTATGGCTACTCAAAAGGGTATGGTTAAGAGGAGCTCTTTAGGATTATTCTCGAATATGCGAAAAAGCGGAATAGTTGCTATTACTTTAGGTAAAGATGATAATCTTGTTGGCGCCGGGATCTGTGACGGAGAGGAGGAAATTATCTTAGCTACCCAAGGAGGTCTTTCGATAAAATTTAAGAGTAGTGACATAAGACCTACCGGTAGGCAGTCACAAGGTGTCAGAGGCATAAGACTATCCAAAAAAGATATCGCCTTAGAGATGGTTCTAGTCAAAGGGGCGTTGAAGAAAGAAGATTTTTACCTTCTTACAGCTACTGAGAATGGTTTTGCTAAAAGAACTCTGGTTGAAGAGTACAGGCTACAATCTAGAGGTGGCAAAGGGGTAATCAACATAAAGCTTTCTCCAAAAATAGGAGAGGTAAGAGCCTTAGTCTTGGTTAGGCCGGACGATGAAGTAATGTGTATTACCCAGAAGGGGATTCTTATCCGGACAAAAGTCCAGGACATTCGAGTTTCTGGCCGTTCCACCCAAGGGGTTAGGATAATCAACCTGGAAAAAGCTGACAAGCTCTCAACTATCGCCCGGATTGTTCCCGAAGAGTAGAGGATAACTTATGAGGTGCTGATTGTCAATATGACTGGCTAGCCAAGAAAGTTTATTGACAAATTAACTTTATAATCTAAAATATAAACGCTTTCGACCCCATCGTCTAGCCCGGTCCAGGACATCGCCCTTTCACGGCGACGACGCCGGTTCAAATCCGGCTGGGGTCGCTTTTTTATTTTTACAGGAAGTTACGAGATGCAAGAGATACCAGAGGCACAAGAGAAGCAAGAGAAGAAAAAACCTTTAGGTTTATTGATTTTAGGAGGGTTTAACTTTGTTGTGCTAGGGGTGCTCTCCCTAGGTTTCTTTTCTCTTATCTATAAGGACCCTACATCTGAGGCTAGCAAGACTCTTTTGGCTGAAGTTAGCAAGCACATGCCTGATCAAGCCCTGACCCCAGAGCAATTCAAATCAGTCGTCTTATCTCAAATAATTTTAGCCGGCATATTCCTGGTTTCAGGCTGGGGGCTTCTTAGCCGAAAAGAGTGGGGCCGCCGCCTTACCCTTTACTTTTCTTTCTTTATGGTTATCTTAGCTGCGGTGTCAGTTTTGTTTCAGTCTTCATTAATTAACAGTGCCCTTTTACAAGCAATCTATCCGGGCATACTCATTTTTTATTTTACCAACAAAAGAATCGAGAGTTATTTTGTTCCTGTAAAAGATGGGGAAACAGAGGTAAGGGAAGGGTAAACAGGGATTTTTAGAGGGAGAGAGGCCTCTAAGCATCTAGAGGAAAAAACTTGACAAGGTGTTTTAGAGGAGTATATTTTAGTGGAAGACAAAGGCGTCTTTTCTTAGACATAGAGACAAAGAAAGGGCGCCTTTTTTGTATTTTGTACTATAAATTAGGAGAGAAGTAGCAAGGAGGAAGGAAATGACTGAGCAAAAGAAAATAGGAAATATAGAGGTAATAATATGCCAAGATAAGCAAGAAGTGGCTCGAGAAGGAGCTAAGATTTTTGCTAAGGGTATCAAAGAGAAGCCGGATGTAGTTTTAGGCTTGGCTACTGGCGGGACCCCTGTAGGGATGTATCAAGAACTAATCAGGATGCATAAAGAAGAAGGGTTAGATTTTAGCAAGGTTACATCCTTTAATCTTGATGAGTACGTGGGGTTAACCGGTGACCATTCCCAAAGTTACCGTTACTTTATGAATGATAACCTTTTTAACCATATTAATATCGACAAGGCAAAAACTCATGTTCCTAGCGGTATGGCTGAGAATGTTCCAGCGAGCTGTCAGGAATATGAAGAAGATATCAAAACGCAAGGAGGCGTGGATTTGCAATTACTAGGCATTGGTTCCAACGGGCACATTGCTTTTAATGAACCAGGGTCGCCCTCAGAATCTAGAACAAGAAAAGTGGGATTAACAGAAAAAACAATTAAAGATAACGCCCGTTTTTTCGAGAACGAATCTGAAGTTCCTCGGGAAGCAGTAACCATGGGTATTGCTACTATCTTAGAAGCGAAAAGAATCGTTTTGTTAGCTACAGGAAGTAATAAGGCCGAAGTAGTAACCAAAGCTATTAAGGACTCAGCCACTACAGATATACCAGCTTCTTTTTTGAAAAATCATTCTAGCTGCGTGTTTGTTATCGATAAAGAAGCTGCTAGCGAGTTGTAAAAAGAGGGTTAAGATTATGAAAATTATTAAAAAATTAAAGTGGCTTTATCCAGGGATAAGGGTTAAACGGTGGATTCTACTTAGCGTTTTAGGTGTAGCTGTGGTAATTTTAGGCGCAGGTAGATTCATCAGTGAAGATCTTTTGCTTTTAAAGGTAGGGGATGGACTGCTTATTCTTTTGGGGATTATTATAATCATTGCCGGGGTAAGGAGTATGGTTCAGTCTTTCCTCAGCATTTTTCTGCCTTACTTTAGTGAAGACTTAGTGGATATTGTTTATAAGAAACGTTATTTAGAGAAAGGGCCAAGAATAGTAGCCATTGGCGGAGGACACGGGCTTGCTACTTTACTTACAGGATTGAAAGAATATACTACTAATCTAAAAGCCGTTGTTACCGTAGCTGATAGTGGTGGCTCTACAGGAAGACTACGGGAAGAATTTGATGTGCTTGCGCCTGGCGATATACGTAATTGTATAGTCGCCTTGGCAGATGCACCTTCCCTGATGGGTGAGCTTTTCCAATTTCGGTTCGACAAAAATTCCGAGCTAAAAGGACATAACTTCGGGAACCTTTTTATCACAGCCATGACCCAGTTAACCGGAGATTTTAAGAAAGCGGTGGAAGAGTCGAGTAAGGTTTTAGCTATCAGGGGGAAGGTTCTCCCTTCGACCTTAAACAAAGTGAATTTAGTAGCAGAATATGAAGACGGGACACAGGTTGTAGGGGAGGCTAAAATTCCAGAAAAAGAAATGCCGATTAAAAGAGTGTATTTGACGCCTACGGCTACAGATAAGTCTAGGAAGATTCAGGCAACCTCAGAAGTTATAGAGGTTATTAAAAATGCCCAAATTATTGCTATTGGCCCGGGAAGCCTTTTTACTAGTATTTTGCCCAACTTGGTTATTAAAGAAATTGCTGATGCGATAGCAAACTCATCTGCTTTAAAAGTATATGTGTGTAATGTCATGACCCAGCACGGCGAAACAGATAATTACCGTGCCTCTGATCATCTCAAGACCTTAATTGAGCATACAAGCCCCAAAATAGTAGATTATTGTGTGGTAAATAGCAAAATACCCGACGAGAGCTTACTAGCTAAGTACAAACAAGAAAAAGCTTTTACTACTATGGCCGATTCTTTAAAAATCAAAGGGATGGGTTATAAGACAATTGAGGGGAACATACTTCACACAACTGATTTTGTGCGACACGATCCTAACAAGCTAGCAAAGGTTATTATAAATGCTTTTCGTCGAGAAGCAATCCACAAAGAAATCTAACAATCCGTTATGCTATATATAGTAGCTACTCCTATCGGGAATTTAGAAGATATTACCCTAAGAGCTTCACGTATTTTAGGAGAGGTTGATCTTGTCTTAGCCGAAGACACTAGAAAGACTGGTGTGCTCTTACAACGCTTAAACATAAAAAAAGATTTAGTTAGTTTTTACGAGCATAATGAGATAAGAAAAATACCTCTAGTCATTGAGGAATTAAAAAAGGGGAAAAATATCGCCCTGGTCTCAAACGCTGGTACGCCAACTATATCAGATCCGGGGTATAAATTAATAAAGATCTGTCGGGAAGAAGGCATACCAGTTACTTCTTTACCCGGACCAAATAGTATTATTAATTGTTTAGCCTTATCTTCAATGCCTCATGATAAGTTTGCTTTCTTAGGATATATGCCCCGCAAGGGGAGCGCTCAAAAGAAGTTGCTGGAAAGAACAAAAGAATGGGGGTTGACCCTAGTATTCTTTGAATCTCCTTACCGGATCTTAAAGTCATTAAAAGTGATAAAAGAGACCTTGGGGGGTGTCCGGGTGGCTATAGCTCGCGAGATGACCAAGAAGTTCGAAGAGGTCTATGAGGCTGAGGTAGAGGAGGTTATAGAACATTTCAGTAAAAAAGAGCCTAAGGGCGAGTTTGTTATAGCTATAGATTTATCTTAAGATCCTTCTTCTCTTTGGGGGCCAGGATCAAGGGTAATCTACTTTCGTAGATTCCTCTTGACAAAGTATCTCAAATAAGGTATATATTATGTAGCCTTTAAGACGGTCCGGTGAGGCCGACAAGGACATATTATGAGAAACCGTAAAGAATCTCAAAAAGTGGGCCGTTGTAGCATAAAGCTGGAACGGTTTTTTTATTTTTATGAGTAATCATAAGGAAAAGAAGAAAATACTCTCCCAAGACGACATCAAGAGAACTCTCTATCGTCTCACTCACGAAATCTTAGAGAAGATCTCTTCCTCTGAGGAGCTAGCTCTTGTTGGTATCCAAACCCGGGGAGTGTATCTGGCCAGAAGAATCCAATCAATAATAAAAGAAATAACAGGTAAAGAAGTCCCCTTAGGGATTTTAGACATTACTCTTTACCGAGATGATTTAACCGCTATTGGCCCTACGCCAGTAGTAAGAGAAACTAACCTTGTTTTTGACTTAAGCGATAAGGTCGTGGTCCTTGTCGATGACGTTCTTTACACCGGTAGAACTGTTCGGGCAGCCTTAAATGAGATTATGGATTTTGGAAGGCCCAAGAGAGTTGAGTTCTTAGTTTTAGTAGATAGAGGATTTAGAGAGCTGCCAATAAGAGCTGATTATGTAGGCAAAAATATCCCTACCTCACGTCAGGAAGTTATCGAAGTAAAGTTAAAAGAAACTGACGATACTGACCAGGTAGTGGTAATAGGAAGTAGAGACTAACATGGAAGAGTGGCCGAAAAAACACATTTTAGGCATTAAGGATTTTAGCCGTGGAGAGCTTGAGACCGTGTTTTCTCTGGCTGAATCTTTTAGGGAGATATCTAAAAGAGAGGTTAAGAAAGTCCCGGCTCTGCGCGGGAAAACAATTGTTAATTTGTTCTTTGAACATTCGACTCGAACCAGAACATCTTTCGAACTAGCCGCAAAACGTCTAAGTGCTGATGTAGTAAACTTCTCATCTTCTACTAGCAGCTTAACTAAGGGTGAGACCATAATCGATACCATAAAGAATTTAGAATCTTACCATCCCGATATTATGATAATGAGAATAAGCGTGGGGGTTTGTTTGAATTCTTTTACAAAGTACACCCAGGCCTCTATCATAAATGCCGGTGATGGCCGCAATGAGCATCCCACTCAAGCTCTTCTGGATATGTTTACCGTAAAAGAAGCTAAGGGAACTTTAGAGAATTTAAATGTCTTAATAGTTGGTGATATAGCTCATTCTCGGGTAGCTCGTTCGAATATTTTTGGTTTTCAAAAATTTTCTTCTAAGGTAACTGTCTGCGGACCGACTACGCTTATTCCTTATGAATTTGAAAAATTAGGAGTTAAGGTGTCCAATGATTTGGATAAAGAAATACCATCGGCTGACATTATCATGATGCTTCGAATTCAGAAGGAGAGGCAAGGTGCTACCTTCTTTCCTACTATAAGAGAATACGTCGATAGATTTGGGCTAGGGCCGGCCAGGTTAAAAAAAGCAAAAAAAGACTGTCTTATTATGCATCCTGGGCCAGTAAATTGGGATACTGAAATAAGTTCTTCATTAAAGGAAAGGGTGCATCCTTTAATCTTAAAGCAGGCCGAAAATGGCCTGGCTATAAGAATGGCTGTATTGTATCTAGTAGGAACAAAGAAGAGAGAGATATGAAACTGTTAATAAAAAATGCTTCCCTAGTAAATGCCGATGAGATTATCGAGGCTAATTTGCTCATTGAGAATGGGAAGATTTCTGATATTGGCAAAGAGATCAAAGGAGCCGACAAGGAAATAGATGCTAAGGGTAAGCATGTTTTTCCAGGATTTATTGACCTACATACTCATTTGCGTACCCCGGGCAGAGAAGATGAGGAGGATCTCTTAAGTGGCTCTACTGCTGCTGCTAAAGGAGGTTTTACTACAATTCTCTGCATGCCTAATACTGATCCGGCAATAGATAATGAGGGTCTGGCTAAATGGATACGCGAGGAGAGTCGAAACATTGGCCTTATTGATATCTATCCAGTAGGAGCAGTAACTGTAAGTAGGGCCGGTAAAGAATTAACTGAGTTTGGGGCCTTGAAGAGATCAGGCTGTCTTGCCTTAAGTGATGATGGTTTTCCAGTAGACGATACTTTAATCTTGCGACGAGCCTATGAATATGCCAAGATGTTTGGTCTTTTGATTATTTCTCACTGTGAAGATAACCAACTCTCCCGGGGAGGCAATATGCGCGAGAGTTTTATCTCATCTAAATACGGAATTGCTGGCATTCCTGATATTGCTGAAAGCTTAATTGTTGCTCGCGATATTGAACTAGCCAAATATTTAGATGCTAGAATTCACCTTGCCCATATAAGTTGCGCAAGAAGTTTAGAGATAATAAAAAGAGCAAAAAAGGAAGGAGTTAAGGTTACTGCTGAGACCTGTCCGCACTATTTTACCTTAACCATTGATGATATAGAGCAGAAAGGTTTCCCAGGAAATTTAAAAGTTAATCCTCCTTTGGGGGATAAAAAAGATATTGTTGCCATAAAGAAGGCTTTAGGAGACGGAACAATTGACTGTATTGCTACTGACCATGCGCCGCATTCCCTAGCTGAGAAGGAACTGCCATTTGAAATCGCACCTTTTGGTTTTATCGGGCTAGAATTGGCTTTTTCTTTAACTAATAGTTACTTAGTAAAAGATAAAACTCTTGATTTAAAAGGTTTAGCTAACAAACTTTCAACTCAGCCAGCGGCTATTGTCGGATTAGATAAGTGCGGCAAGATTGCTAAAGGCTATACAGCTGATTTAGTTATTGCTGACTTAAGAAGTAAGTGGAAGGTGGAGGAAGAAAATTTAGCTTCCAAATCTAAGAATACTCCATTCCTAGGTCAAGAGTTAGAAGGAACAATCGAGTACACCATTAAAAAGGGCAAAGTTATTTACTCCCGCCACAAAGACTAATTCCAATATTATCTTTTGACACTTTTAGCTATCCGAGCGATAATTTAGAAACGTTAATAGTTAAGGCTTTAAGGAGCAGTCGAGCATATGGAGTTTGTAGCTGATTTTCATATCCACTCAAAATACTCCCGGGCTACTTCCCGGTCTATGGATATTCCTAACTTAGCCAAGTGGGCTAAGCTTAAAGGGGTAGATTTACTGGGGACCGGAGACTTTACCCACCACCTCTGGTGTCAGGAGCTAAAAAGATATTTAGTACCTGATAAAAAGAGCGGTTTATATACTTACCAAGGTATCTACTTTATTCCTTCCGCTGAAATTTCAAGCATTTTTTCTCAAGACGGAGGAGTTTACCGAGTTCATAATGTGGTTTTAGCCCCGTCTTTGGAGGTGGTTAGCGAGATAAACAAGATGCTGGCAACCCACGGTAACATTGCTTCTGACGGACGGCCGATATTAGGTTTAAGCTGCAAGAGATTAGCTGAGGAGTTATTTAAGATATCCTCAGATTTAATGTTAATCCCAGCTCATATCTGGACTCCTTGGTTTTCAGTCTTTGGTTCAAAGTCTGGCTTTGATCGTCTTGAAGACGCTTACGGAAAGTATACCGAAAAGATAACCGCTTTAGAGACCGGCCTCTCTTCTGATCCGGCAATGAACTGGAGAGTTTCCAAGCTTGATAAGTATTCTTTAGTTTCAAATTCTGATTCCCACTCTCCTTCTCGAATTGGCCGAGAAGCTAATGTCTTTAATTGTGATCTTAGTTATCAAGAGGTCAAACATGTTTTAGAGAGCAAAGATAAAGAGAAGTTTCTCTATACTATAGAGTTCTTCCCTGAGGAAGGTCGGTATCACTATGACGGACATAGGAAGTGTAAGGTAAACTTTCATCCTGAGGAGGCGAAAAAACATCAAGGCAATTGTCCGGTTTGCAAAAAACCATTAACCCGAGGGGTCTTAAGCCGAGTAGAAGAATTAGCGGATAGAGAAGAAGGATTTATGCCTGAGAATGCTATTGGCTATAAAAGTAGAGTTAGCCTGGATGAGATAATTGCTGAGACTAAAGGAGTAGGCAAACAGAGCAAGGCTGTAGAGCGAGAGTATCTAGATATAGTTTATGCTCATGGTCCTGAATTTAATATTTTGAATAAGATGTCAATCGATGAGTTATTCACTAAGTTACCAGAGAAAGTAGCCGAAGGCATAAAGAAAGTAAGAGATAAGGACATAGAAGTAATCCCTGGCCACGATGGGGAGTATGGTATAATTAAGATTTTCAAGAAGGAAGGAGAGAAGGTAGAGGACCAATTAAAACTATTCTAAATAAAAAAGTCCCCGTAGCTCAACGGATAGAGCGTTGGCCTCCGGAGCCAAAAATGCAGGTTCGATTCCTGCCGGGGACAATCATATGCTCATTGGTTAAGAATGGGCATGTTCTTTCTAGCAATAAAGCAAAAATCCTTGCCTTGCCTACAAATGCATACTAAAATACAAATAGTTAAACTTGGTGGAGTAGGCCTACAGGTAGGGTCAGGAGCTATTCGTAAAGGGTTCCAGAATCTATCAATTGCTAAAAAGTAAAAAAGGAGGGGGTATGAAAAAAGTAATATTTTTATGTTCGTTAATTGCCTTGATGTTCGTTATTTGCATTAGCTATTCTTATGCTGCAACAGCATATGGTTGGCAGACAACTGGGTCAGCGGTTAAAGGTAGCAGTTTAGGGGGAGAGCCTGTTATTGTAAATCAAGGTGGCGTAATAATAACTGATGTTAACTTAAGCTGTGCTGATAGAGGTTGGATAAGTGATCAAGACGGACAGACAATTTATAAGTTTTCAAAACAAAAACCCTTAAAAAACTACATTATACGCCAACCAGGAAATTATAATATTTACCCCACAAACAGAAATCTAAATTGTACAAAAGCAACTGTTAAAGTTACTTATCAGCCCGTAAGTTCAAACGTTCAGAAAGTAGTCGGGGAGCAAACTGCTGCAGGTCAAAAATGGAGCACAAAGGAAAAATGTGATCCCATAGGTGTAGGGCAGCAAGGAGTAACATTAAAAGTAATAAAAGTTGAAGGGGAAACCCAAGGATGTCTTACTGGAGTTTGGATTGTGCGGGATTTAGGCGAACGTGTGGAGAATTTTCGGCGTTTTAGCGATTGGAGACAATTAAATGGGTTTAGAATAACTCAGCCGGGAACCTATTATCTACAACCAGTCATAAAAAATTCTAAACACTGTACCACTGTAAAGATATACGCAGAATATACAACACCCTAAAATAATGTTTTAATTTTTTCCCAGGGGATGATAGAGAAGAGGTTGCTTTTGGCAACTGTCATCACCTGCCGGGGACAATTCAAAGATAAAATCAGAAGGAAAAAAGTTGAAGAATATAAACATCGCAGTAGTAGGTGGACATAAGTGTTCCAAAAAGATTTATAGGATAGCTGAGGAGGTAGGTGGCCTCATAGCCCAGCAGGGGTGGATTCTAATCTGTGGAGGCAGAACCGGAGTAATGGAAGCAGCCTGCAAAGGCGCTAAGAAACAAGGCGGCTTAACCGTAGGAATCCTTCCCGGTTCTAACGGCGGAGACGCTAATAAGTATGTAGATGTAAAAATTCCTACTGGTTTAGGGTATGCCCGAAATATCTTAGTAGTAAGGGCAACAGATGCGGTAATTGCAATCAGCGGAGAGTACGGAACCTTATCTGAAATTGTTTTTGCTTTTAACGAGAAAAAACCAATAGTTGGGATAGATACTTGGGAGATAAAAGGAATAAAAAAAGTAAACAGTGCTCAAGCGGCGATAAACTATATAAAAAGAAAGGTAAAAAATGCTTAATAAAAAAGAGATCGAGCAATTAATTAAAGAGAAGAATCTAATTGAGAATTATATTAACTTAGAAAAACAACTAACTCCTAATGGCTTTGACTTAACTGTTGGTAAAGTCTTTGAGTTCGATGCCGCCGGAGATATAGATTTTTCTAATTCTCAGAGGGTAGTACCTGAAGGTAAAGAAATAATTCCCGAGAAAAGAAAAGAAGAAGATAAATATGGTTGGTGGAAGCTAGCAGGAGGTGCTTATAAGGTTAGAACCAATGAGGCTGTAAACTTACCTAATAATTTAGCAGCTTTAGGTCTTACGCGGACTTCCCTCCTTAGAATGGGGGCGCTTACTCAGAATGGAATCTGGGATGCTGGATTTAAGGGTAAGGGTGAATTCATTTTAGTGGTTTCAAATCCCCAAGGAATAAACATTAAACAAAATGCCAGAATAGTCCAGTTAATGTTTATCGGCCTGGAGAGAACAGAAGAGTATCAAGGAATCTATAAGAACTTAAAATAGAGTTTTATAAAGATGGATCAAGGTCACTTTGACTATAGAGTTGTATCCGAGGAGAGCGACGATTTAGATTTTAAGAAACTAGTTCCCTGCCCACATTGTAAGAAACCGATCCCCCAAGATGCAACTATGTGTCTTTATTGCGGCCAAGAAAGCGTCTGGCGTAAAAAGAGTCCTTGGGTTACAATAGTAGTAGCTTTATTAATAGTAGCCCTTCTAATCCTTTTTTTAGGGTCTAGTTAAAAATATGAAGGCTATTAGAATAACTACAAAGAAGAGAGAAGAGTTCATTGATATTACTAAGGATGTAGACAATATCCTTAGTCAGATTAAGATAGGCTCGGGTTTTTGTATTGTGTTTTGTCCCCATACAACTGCAGCGCTTACTATCAATGAGAATGCTGACCCCTCGGTTAGAAGAGATATTATCAATCATCTTGGTAAGCTAATTCCCGAAGGAAAAGGATATTCACACCTTGAAGGAAATTCCGACTCCCATATAAAAGCTTCTATTCTAGGCAGTTCATTGAATATTATTGTTGAAGATGGAAGATTAGTTTTAGGGACTTGGCAGGGAATATATTTTTGTGAGTTTGACGGCCCAAGAAGTAGAGAGGTTTATATAAGGGTTATCAAAGGAGGAGAGAAATGAGTGGGAAAAAGAGATTATCAGGAATAACTGTAATAAGTATTTCAGAAATTATACTAGGAGTATCCGGCTGCGTGGTCTTTCTCTCGGCTATCGGAGTTTATTTTGCAAATGCCTTTAGCGGAATTGAATTTGGATTCACTAAAGATTCTTATTCTATGATGTACTTGTCAGTTTGTTTAGGCATAGCGACTATGCCTTTTGTCCTAATTTTAATTACTGGTATAGGTACGGTAAATTTAAGGCCTTGGGCTCGGACGATAAATATTTTTGTAATACCGCTAATAGTTATCCCGATAATTTTTGTTTGGACAATGAAAGCATTCGCACACAATTGGCTAGAGGCTGCCCTAAGAGCTATCCCGGTAGGGTTGTTGCTTATAGCTAATATGAAATATTTAAGTCATCCTAAGGTAGCTGAGCAATTCATAGAGGAAGAAGACTAAATGCCGGAGTTACCCGAGGTTGTATATAATCTGGCGAAGCCAGACAGATGCCTACCCAAAAGGCAGTTATTATATCCAACACCATCTACGACAAAAGTATTAGGATAGTTTGCAAGAGTAGTAACAAAAATAATAAATATGCCTGAACTTCCAGAAGTTGAGACAATAAGAAGAGAGCTAGCCAGAAAGATCACCAACAAAAAGATCGTTAACCTTAAAATAATTAAACCCAAGTTAATTAAAGAACCTTCAGTTGCTGAGTTTAAAAAGGGCTTAATTGGTGAAAGAGTTAAAGAGGTAAGCCGCCAAGCTAAAGTTCTTATAATTAAATTAAAAAAAGATAAGTTTTTAGTAATACATTTAAGAATAGCAGGGTGGCTTCTCTATGGGGGAGAAGACCCGAGAGCTCGAGCAGTCTTTTATCTCTCCGATGGCAAGGTTTTAAATTATATGGATTCTCGGGTATTAGGAGAATTAAGACTACGCAAGGACTATAAAGATTTAAAATTCATAAGAGAGTTAGGACCGGAAGCCTTAAGTATTAGCTTAACTAAATTTAGAGAACTCTTGAGAGTTAGAAAGACCAAAATAAAAGTCCTTCTCTTGAATCAAACCTTAATTTCCGGGCTAGGAAATATTTACGCTCAAGAAGCTTTGTTTTTATCTAAGATAGATCCCCGAAGGCCCTCTAATTCTTTAACTGAAAGAGAAATAAAATGTCTCCATCAAAAAATAGTCTCTGTATTAGAAGAAGCTATCAAGTATAAGGGTTCATCAGTTGATACCTACCGGGATTTAGGAGGAGGCAGAGGCGGGATGGAGAAGAGATTAAAGGTATACGGACGAAAGAGCAAAACCTGCTATAGTTGCCGAAGACCTCTGGAGAAGATTTCTTTAGGGGGGAGAGGAACTTGTTTTTGCCCTAATTGCCAGAGATGAGCTACCCACTTAATTACCTTCGCAATTTAAAACCACCTTATATATTTCTTGAGACTAGAGCTGCGACCCAAGAAGATCACTCTTCTTTCATATTTTCTAACTTCAAAGATATCCTTATTTTCAGGCCCAAGGATAATTTAGATTTATTTTTCAAGAGATTGGAAGATTATACTAGGAAAGGCTACTGGCTTGCCGGTTATTTTTCTTATGAATTTGGATATTTCCTAGAAGGAGCACTTCAATCCTTAAGAGGGGAAAGTAAGGCCCCTTTAGCCTGGTTTGGGGTCTGCAAGAAGCCTAAAGAGATAAGGAGTGAGAAGAAGAGCAGCTCAAAATGCTCTCGCTCTTTCTTAGATAAACCTTCATATGAAATAGGGAAGATAAGAACAAGTATTAGCCAAAGAGAGTATGTCAAAAGAATAAAAAAAATAAAATGCTATCTTGAGCAAGGCCTTAGCTACCAAGTTAATTTTACCTTTAAGGAAAAGTTTGATTTTAAGGGAGATGTAGTTAGTTTATATTCAGACTTAAGGAATTCTCAACCGACACCTTATTCAGCCTTAATTAATACTAGCCAAGAGAAGATACTCTCATTGTCACCGGAGTTATTCTATAGGATTGATAAGAGTAAAATCATTGCCCGGCCGATGAAAGGAACAATTAAAAGAGGGGAAAATAAGGAAGAAGATTTCCGGAGCAAAACCGATTTGAAAAGAAGCAAGAAGATAAGGGCCGAGAATCTAATGATAGTAGATCTACTGCGAAATGATTTAGGAAGAATCTCTAAATTAGTGCGAGTGCCTAAGCTTTTTAACATTGAAAGACACCCTACCCTTTATCAGATGACCTCGACCATAGAGGGCAAGTTAAGAAAGAATTTAAGTCTAAAAGAGCTATTCTCTTCCCTGTTTCCTTGTGGTTCAGTAACCGGAGCGCCAAAGATTAAGACTATGGAACTTATAAAAAGATTAGAGAAAGAACCCCGAGGAGTATATACCGGAGCAATCGGGTATATTTCACCAAAGAAAAAGAGTTGTTTTAATGTTTCGATAAGAACTGTTCAGATTAAGAAGAATAAAGGAGAGCTAGGTATTGGCGGAGGCATAGTCTATGATTCAAAGGCAAAAGCTGAGTACGAAGAAGCCTTATTAAAAGCAAAGTTCTTTAAGCAGGGATTAGAAAAAATGGGCCTTATTGAGAGCATTCTCTGGGATAAGGATAAAGGCTATTATCTTCTGGAGTTACATTTAAAAAGACTGAAGAAATCAGCTAAACATTTTTCTTATCTTTATAAAAAAGGAGAGATTAAGAAGAGGTTAAAAAAAGTAGTTTTAAATGCCAAGAGAAATTTAAAGATAAGGTTAATTCTAGATTCAGAAGGAAAGATTATCATTAAGAAAGAACTAATAAAGAAGATCAAAGCCCCAATTAAAATAAGAATAAGTGAAAGAAGAATAAATTCCAAAGATAAGTTTTTATATCATAAGACTACTAGGAGAGCTCTTTATGATCAGGAGAGAAAAAAAGGATTAGCTAAAGGATGTTTTGAAACTGTTTTTCTAAATAAAAGAGGCCAGTTTACCGAAGGAACTATATCTAATATATTCATTCTTAAAGGTAAATCTTTCTATACCCCATCCCTTAACAGTGGTCTCTTGCCAGGAGTCTTAAGAGAGCACCTTATAAAAGAAGGAAAAGTAAGAGAGAAAATACTTTACCTGAAAGACTTCAAAAATGCTGATAAGGTCTATGTTGGTAACTCTGTTAGAGGATTGATAGAAGTTAAGCCCTCTCTGTTTTAGAAGGTGAAGGCTAACTCTTTAAGGTAGTCATTGAGAGCGTTTAAAGAAGTAGTATAATTTTTACAAAAGGAGAGTAGAGAGGATGAATAACAAAAGAGTAGTAATCTTAGCGACCTTTCTTTTAAGTTTATGTTTTCTGGCTCCTGTTTCTGCTGAGATAGTCCTTCTTAAGTCTGGTAAGGTAGTAGAAGGAGAGATAATCGAGAGGGATGGAGAGCGGATAAAAGTAGATTTCTTAGGCATGTCCCTAACTTATTATTTAGATGAGATTGAGAGTATTGACGGAGAAAAAATAACCTTGTCTTTGATAAAAGAGGAAATATCCTCACCGGCCCAGAATAAAGAAGTCCCTCAAGGAGGAGAACATTACACTAATCAGGAATATGGGGTAAAGCTTCGGCATCCAAAAGACTGGGAGATTTTTGATAAAAATATACATCCCAAGGTTTTTAAGAGCCTTTTGGCTTTACAACCGTCTAATGTCCCTGCTGAATTGATTTGTGCTTTAAGTTGCGGAAAAGATTGGGATAACTTGGAACCTGTAATATTAGTAATCGTTCAACAAGTTACCGAAGACTTTAGAGATTTATCGGTTGAAGATTTAGCCAAAGTAATGAAGCAGAATCTGCAACAGTCTTCCTTACCGTCGGGACAGAAAATGGTTGAGTATCCGAAAGTATTTAATACTGGTGGTGAGAAACTTGTAAAACAGGTAATTGTTGGGGATACTGGCATCCTTAAGACAAAAAGCATAGGCTATTGTTTTATAAAAGGTACCAAGTTATACATGATTAACTGTGTAACTGGACTCGAGAGCTTTGATGTTTACAAAACGGTTATTGAGAATATAGCCGGAAGCGTCGAAGTGTATTAAGCTGATTAGGAAAAAAGGAGGACGAACCAAAATGGGTACAAAAAAGTGGCCGATTATAGCACAAGTTTTAATTGCTTTAGGTGTTATTGGTTCGTTGCGGAACATTGTCGGTGGTTTGTCGCAACCAGATACTTTAGGTGTAATATCAGGTATAATAGGGTTATTAATTTATTGGAATGTCTACAAAATTAAGAGTTGGGCATTGGCCGGGCTTAATATTTTATTATCTCTAAATATATTTTTGAGTTTAACCAATATTTTTAAAGGAGGGTTACTTCCAATTTCTCTTATTGTTGTTGGCTTCTCAGTGTTAGTACTTATCTACTTTAATTCAACCAAGATAAGAACATTATTTGGCTAAAAACCGACTCGGACATACTTTTTGAGATTGATTGTTAAACTAAAATAATCTGCTATAATATGAAAAGCATGATCAAGGCGGGTACACCTAAAAAGCTTACCGTAAGGGTAAAAAAACTCAATAAAATCAAGGCTGATATCTTTCTTTTGAGCTTTGACTCTGCCTATATTTCCCAGAATTCTTACCCCGGACAGTTTCTCCATATCAAGATAATTAAAACTATCCTGAGAAGACCATTTAGTATCCACTGCCTTAAGGGTAAAACCGTATTTATTCTCTTTAGAGTCAGAGGCCGGGGAACTAAGATTTTATCAGGTTATAAGCCGGGAGATAAGGTAAGTATTATTGGCCCTTTAGGGAAAGGTTTTTGTTTAGACAGTAAAGCTGACGAGAGTATTCTTATTGCTGGAGGCTTAGGAGTTGCGCCATTAGTTTTTCTTGCCGATAAACTAAGGAAGTCTAAACCTTTAGTTATCTTAGGAGCAAAGAATAAGAATGATAGCATAGGCGTAGATGAGTTTAAGAGCAGAGGCTGCAAAGTTCATATCGCCACTGAAGATGGTTCAAAGGGCAAGAAAGGGACGGCTGTAGATATTTTAAAAAGTCTTTCGAAAAAATTTAATAAGAGTGATAAAATAAGCATATACACCTGTGGGCCAGAGGCTATGTTTAAAGGAATAGGAAAAGTTATTGGCAGAAACAAAAACATAAACTGCCAAGTTTCCTTTGAGCAGTTTATGGGCTGTGGCTTGGGAGTATGCTGCGGTTGCACCATTGAAACCAAAGGCGGCTATAGAAAAGTGTGCAAGGATGGCCCGGTATTTGATATAAAAGATATTTGGTAAAAGAGGAAGGTAGATATGTGGTATACCTACATAGCTTTAGGATTGATGGCAGGGGTTGCTAGTGGTTTCTTGGGGATAGGTGGAGGTTCAATATTAATTCCAGTCCTGGTATACTTTTTTGGCCTTACTCAACATCAGGCTCAAGGTACAACCTTAGCAATAATGATTCCACCAATTGGTCTCTTGGCAGCCTGGAAGTATTATATTGAGGGTAATGTTAAGCTGAATATGGCTGCTTTTATCTGTATAGGATTCTTAGTTGGAGGATTAATTGGGGCAATTTTAGTCCACAAGGTCTCAGCACCGATATTAAAGAAGATCTTTGGAGGACTCCTATTTTTGATATCGATAAACATGATTTTAGGGAAATGAAGATTAACTTAAAAATAAAACTAGGAAGATTAAAGCTGGACACTCCGATAATCTCTGCCTCCGGTACTTTTGGCTATGGAGATGAATTAGGAGATTTAGCTAACCTCAAAGCCATTGGTGCCATTACTACCAAAACTATAACTTTAAAGCCCCGGGCTGGAAATCCTCCACCAAGGATTTACGAGAGCGAGTGTGGGGTGATGAACTCGGTAGGGTTAGAGAACCCAGGATTAGAAGTTTTTATAAAGAAAAAATTACCAAAGATTAGAAAATTAAATACCAAGTGTATTGTCAGCGTTGGTGGTTTCTCGGATAAAGAGTACAGACAAGTCGTAGGAACTTTAACTAAAGAAAAAGGAGTAGATGGTTTAGAAATTAATCTATCTTGCCCTAACCTAAAACTAAAGAAGCTAATATCCCAAGATGCTAAGGCAACTTACAGCTTAACCAGGGCTTTGCGAAAAGAAACCGGGAAACCTCTATTTATAAAAATTACCCCTGAGGTAACCGATATTGTAAAGATTGCCAAAGCAGTAGAAAAAGGTGGAGCCGACGGTATATCTTTAGTAAATACCTTCTTTTCTCTTCGAATAAATACTGAAACTAGAAGGCCTTATTTAGGTAATGTTTACGGGGGTTATTCCGGAAGAGCAATTAAACCAATGAGCCTTTATCGAGTCTGGAAAGTAGCCAAAGAGGTTAAGATTCCGATTATTGGCGGTGGCGGAATAGAGACTGCCTCTGATGCGATTGAATTTATCTTAGCCGGAGCAACCGCAGTTAGTTTAGGAACCATAAATTTAGTTAATCCTAATAGCGCTGAAGATGTTTTATCAGGAATAAAGAAGTATATGAAGAAAGAAAAAGTAAGCAATCTAGCTAAGTTACGAGGAGGTCTGATTGGATAATATTTGGGAAAAATTAATTGTTGCTTTAGACTTAGAAAAGAAAATTGAAATCGAGAATGTAGTAGATGTACTTGCGCCCAAGGGAGTTAAATTTAAAATCGGCTCAATTGCTTTTACTAAGTTTGGGCCGGACTTTGTAAGAGGGTTTGTCAGCCAAGGCATAGATATCTTCTTAGACTTAAAGTTATATGATATCCCCAATACTATGGCTAAGACCTCTTCGATTATTACTGAGTTAGGGTGCTGGGCTTTTACTGTACACATATCCTCTGGAGGAGAAGCTCTGGGGGCAGTAAAAGGAGCAGTCGCAGATACAGCCAGGAGGTTAAGTAAACCTAAACCATTAATTTTGGGAGTCAGCGTACTTACTAGTTCTGAAGCTACTCAAGTTCAAATTAATAATCTAGTTAAACGAGCTGGTTTCGTAGGCTTAGGAGGGGTAATCGCTTCAGCCCATGATGTTAAAGAGATAAAAAAGAATTTTCCTAAGCTTAAAGTAGTTACTCCCGGTATCCGCAATCTTTTAGATGAAAGGGGAGACCAAAAAAGAATTGCTACTGCTTCTGTAGCTTTTGCTAATGGTGCTGATTATATAGTTGTTGGCAGGCCAATTATTGGAAAAGGTGATTATCTAAAGGCCGCTGAGGACATTCTACAGGGCTAAATCCTCCAATTTATTTTATAAATTGGAGAGGTCTTGCCTATACACCACTGAAAGTGGTGAGATGGCCGAGAGAAAAAAATTGCTTTTTCCCAGGTAGGTTATATAATTAGAATACTTTTTCTAAGTCCCCCATTCAAAGGAGAATAGGCAAATGGATGTAAAGTTAGAGAGTTTAATCGCTAAAATCAAGCAAGATGGTATAGAAGAGGCTAAGAAAGCCTCTGGAGATATTATTAAGAAAGCAAGGGCAGAGGCTGAAGCCATTGTCAAAAAAGCTAGCCTTAAGGCAGAAGAAATAGAAGAGAAAGCAAAAACTTCAGCTGCCAAGCTAAAATCCAATTCCCAAGACTCCCTCAAGCAAGCATCCCGAGATCTAGTTTTAGCTCTAAAGGCAGAGTTAGTCGCTTTATTCGATCGGATCCTAAAGCAAAAGTGCGGGGAAGCCTTAAGTGCAGAGTTTATGGTTGGATTAATTACTAAGATAATAGAGAAGTGGGCGCCAGGGAAAAGTGTAGACTGGGAAGTATTAGTAAGCAAAGCCGATAAAGAAAAGATAGCCGAGTTGCTTAGAGCTTCTTTGAGGAGCCAGGCTAAGACAACTTTAGAGGTAAAGGTGAGTAAGGCAATAGATAAAGGGTTTCGTGTTGGCATAAAAGGAGAAGACCTTCATTACGACTTTACTGACCAGAGCATTTTAGAGGCCTTAGGAGAATTCTTAAATCCCACCTTTTTAGCAATCCTAGACGTAAACAATGGATAAGTATTATTATTTTGTATCCCAACTTCCCTTTTTAACTTTTGGGCAAGGAAGCTACATTGATAGAGAACTTTTCCTAGATCAGGCCAGAAAGTGGTTATCTGATAAAGATTTCTTTAGTGTATCTGGTGTTAGCCTCAATGATTTTTATCCTAGAGATGGCGACAATAAGGTTTTAGCTAAGTATAAAAATTTTGAGAGAACTTTGAGAGAAGAAATTGCTTCCTTTCGCAAAAACGAAAGCCACACAGGAACTTCTTTTAATTTAAACTTAAACCAAGGGACACCTTTAGAGACGGAGAGAAGACTTTTGAATCTGCGTTGGGAATTCATTGAATCTTTAGAACAAGGACACTTCTTTGATTTAGAGATCTTGGTTCTTCATTTTTTAAAAATACAGGTATTAGAAAGATTGCTTGCCTTTGATAAGGAAAAGGGAACAGCTGTCTTTGATAAGTTGTGCGAGGTAGCAGGATGAGTAAAAGCATAGGCAAAATTACATCAGTACAGGGGAACATGATAACTGTTTTCTTTGACGATGATATCATCCAAAACGAAGTAGGTTATGTTCTCAGCCAAGGAGAGCGCTTAATGGCTGAAGTTATTAGGATAAGCGCAAACCTTGCCTACATGCAAGTCTTTGAAGACACCAAAGGCATAAAGATTGGTGATGAGGTAGAGTTCTCTTCCGAGATGCTCTCAGTAAAGTTAGGGCCGGGTCTCTTAGGCCAAGTTTATGACGGTCTGCAAAATCCTCTTCCTCAACTAGCCAAGAAATTTGGCTTCTTCCTGCCCAGAGGTGTGCATTTAGAGCCTTTAGATGAGAAGAAGAAGTGGGAGTTTATCCCTTTAGTTAAAGCTGGAGCCAAGGTAACTAAAGGTATGCCTCTAGGTTTTGTCACCGAGGGGATATTTAAACACTACATTATGGTACCTTTTAACTTAGAAGGAGAATTTGAAGTTAAAGATATCGCCGTTAAGGGTAAGTATAGCCTTAAAGATAAAATTGCCCAAGTTAAGAGTCAGAGAGGGGAAGTTATAGGGCTAACCATGGTTTTTGAATGGCCGATAAAAATTCCTATAGATGCTTATAAAGAAAAATTCACCCCCCAAGAACCATTGATTACCAAGATTCGTATTATTGATACTTTTTTCTCAGTAGCTAAGGGTGGAACTTATTGCATTCCTGGTCCTTTTGGCGCTGGCAAGACAGTTCTGCAACAGCTTACTAGTCGTTATGCTGAGGTAGATATTGTAATCATAGCAGCTTGTGGTGAGAGAGCTGGTGAGGTAGTTGAGACTTTAAGGAAATTCCCGGAGTTAGTGGATCCAAGAACTGGCAAGTTCTTGATCGAGAGAACAATTATTATTTGTAATACTTCTTCAATGCCAGTTGCTGCTAGAGACGCTTCAGTATATACCGGAGCAACCTTAGGTGAATACTATCGCCAGATGGGTTTGAATGTTTTGCTTTTGGCTGACTCTACTTCTCGCTGGGCCCAGGCTATGCGAGAAGTGTCTGGTCGTCTGGAGGAAATCCCCGGAGAGGAAGCTTATCCAGCCTATTTAGAATCGCGAATTGCTGAGTTCTATGAGCGCTCAGGCTTAGTCGGTCTTAGCAACGGAGAAAAAGGAAGCCTTACTATTGGCGGAACAGTAAGCCCGGCCGGAGGCAATTTCGAAGAACCAGTAACTCAGGCTACCTTAAAAGTTGTCGGAGCTTTTCACGGGTTATCCCGGGACAGAGCTAATGCCCGGTTCTTTCCTTCAATAGATCCAATTGATAGCTGGTCTCGATATAAGGGTTTTATTAATCCTGAGGCAGTCAAAAAAGCTAAAGACATCTTAGGTAAGGGTAATGATGTTCATCAAATGATGAAAGTTGTTGGCGAGGAAGGAACATCTATGGAAGACTTTATAGTTTACCTAAAGTCTGAATTCTTAGATAGTGTATATTTGCAACAGAATGGTTTTGATGATGTTGATGCTGCTACTGATCTTAAACGACAAGAGTATGTTTTTAGTAAGATCTTAGAGGTGTTAAACAAAGGGTTTAGTTTTGATCAAAAAGAAAAAGCCCGAAAAGTTTTCTATGAGTTAAGACATCTATTTATAGATTGGAATTATAAGAAATTCCAGAGCCAAGATTTTAAGAGTCAGGAGAAGGCGATTGAGGACTTTCTCCAGAGTCATAAGGGATCAGAAGAATTAGTGGAGAACTAATGAGAAAGGTTCATAGTAAAATACTTAGTATTGCCGGAAATGTTATTACTGTAAAGGCTAAGGATATTGCTTATGAAGAGTTAGCCGAGGTAAAGACTTCTCGTGGCAAGTCTCTAGCTCAGGTTATTAAGCTCGAGGGCGATATTGTATCTTTGCAAGTTTTCTCCGGTAGCAGAGGTATTTCTACTAATGATGAGGTAAGGTTCCTAGGCCATCCGATGAGAGTTACTTTTTCAAAGAATATATTGGGGAGAATCTTTGATGGTAGCGGAGCGCCTCGGGATAAAGGACCAACCTTAGGTGATAATTTAATTGAGATAAGCGGGCCGCCAGTTAATCCGGCTAAAAGGATTATTCCTGAGAGAATAATCAGAACTAATATTCCGATGATAGATGTTTTTAACTCTTTAGTAGTTTCACAGAAGTTACCGATATTCTCTATATCTGGTGAGCCCTACAATGAACTCTTAGCTCGAATAGCTCTTCAGGCTGAGGTTGATATGATTGTTTTGGGTGGAATAGGCCTAAAGCACGATCAGTATATGTTCTTTAAAGATACTCTTCAAGAAGGAGGGGCTTTACAAAGGTCAGTCTTTTTTGTTCATACCGCGTCTGATCCAATAGTTGAAGGGTTGATGGTGCCTGATTTATGCCTAGCTGTAGCTGAAAAGTTTGCTTTAGGCGGAAAAGATGTTTTGGTCCTTCTTACTGACATGACCAACTTCTCTGATGCCTTAAAAGAGATATCAATAACCATGGAAAGAGTTCCTTCTAACAGAGGTTATCCCGGTGATTTATATAGCCAGCTAGCTAAGCGTTACGAAAAGGCCGTTGATTTCCAAGGGGCCGGTTCAATTACTATTTTAGCTGTAACTACTATGCCCGGGGATGATGTTACTCATCCAGTTCCTGATAATACCGGCTATATCACTGAAGGGCAGCTTTATTTAAGGGGCGGGAGAATTGAGCCTTTTGGTTCCCTGAGTCGTCTTAAACAGCAGGTAAATGATAAGACTCGTAAAGACCATCGGACAATTATGGACGGAATGATACAGCTCTATGCTCAATTTAAAGAGAGCCAAGAGAAGAAGGCTATGGGCTTTCGGATGAGCAATTGGGATAAGAAGTTATTAAAGTACGGAAAGCTTTTTGAGTCTCAGATGATGGATTTATCAGTCAATGTTTCCTTAGAGGATGCCCTTGACAGTGGCTGGAAGATTCTTAGCGAGTGCTTTGCACCTGATGAGACCAGTTTTCGTACAGATCTAATAAAGGAGTTCTGGCCAAAGAATAAGTAAATGGCGAAAATTAGATTAACTAAAAACGAGTTAAAAAAACAAAAAGAAGATCTTAAGAGATACAGACGCTATTTGCCGATGCTGCAGCTTAAGAAGAAACAATTGCAGCTGGAGATAATAAAAGTCCACCAAGCCATTCAAGATACCTCTTCTCAAGTCAATAATTTACGAAATAGCGTTTTAAAGTGGGTTGATGTATTTGCTGAAAAGATTTCTATAGAAGAGCTCTGCAAATTAGAGAAGATAAATACTAAAGGAGGAAACGTTGCCGGAATAGACTTACCAGTATTTTTAAATGCTGAGTTTACTCAGAAACCCCCTGATTTTTTGCTTACACCTCTTTGGGTTGATAAGGCTGTTGCAGAAGAGAAGGAAATGTTAACTCTAAAAGCAAAGTTACTCATATATCATAAACAGATAGATGTTTTAAAAGAGGAGTTAAGGATTGTTGCTCAAAGAGTTAATCTATTTGAAAAGGTAAAGATACCCGAAGCTCGTGAAACTATCCGAGTTATACAGATACATTTGGGTGAGCTTCAGACTGCTGAAGTTGTAAGGGGAAAGATTGCCAAGGCCAAGATAGGAAGAAGAAAAGAGGCTTTGAAAGTATGATAGCTAAGATGAAAAAGATTACCCTACTCATCTCCGATAAGCATACAAATAGTGCTTTGGGACACTTAAGGGGTTTGGGCCTTATGCATATTAAGCATATGAGAGAACCTGAGGCTGGCACTATCTCAGTCTGTGAGAACAAGTTAGGGCTCCTAGATCGAGCCTTACACCTTCTTAGTGACTCAAAAATCCAGAGTAAAGACCTAGATAAGCACCATATTTCTTTTTATGTAAAAGAGGTTATTATTCTAAATAGAAAGAAACATGAGCTTGAAAGCAGACTTAAAAGTCTCCAAGACAAACAGGTCTGGTTTAGGGAGTGGGGCGATATTTCATCACACTCCTTAGCCGAGTTAAAAAGGGTGGGTTTATTCTTAAAGCTCTACATTGGCAGCAAGAAAGACTTAAAGCAACTCCCTAGGGATAAGGTAATTTATACCCTGGGTAAGAACAGAGGGAGATTTTATTTAGCAGCTTTTCTAAGCAGCCAAGAAGAATCTTTAAATTTAGAAGAGGTGGGAGTCCCCCAAGATAATTTACGTTCTTTGCAGCGAAAGTTAACAGGCGCTCAAAGAGAGCTAGAAGAGATTGATAAAGAATTAGATAAAGCTGCTACCTACAGAAAGCAATTTCTCGAACATCGAGGAGAGATTCTGAAAAAGTTAGAGTTTTATAAGGTTCGGTTCGGTGCCTCTTATCAGGAAGAGATCTGTTGTATTCAAGGATTTTGCCCTATTGAGGCAGTCTCTGAGATTAACAAAGCTGCTAAAGGTCAAGGCTGGGCAATCGTTGATCAAGAACCTGATCAGGACGAAGAGGTACCAACACTTATTCGTAACCCTCGCTGGGTAGAAATTATAAAACCAATATTTAATTTTATGGGGACTATCCCGGGGTATAAGGAATATGATATAAGCTTTTGGTTTCTTATTTTTTTTAGCATATTTTTTGCCATGTTGGTTGGCGATGCTGGTTATGGTTTGTTATTTTTAATAATCACCTTCCTCACCCAGAGGAAATTTAAGAAGGCCCAGCAAAATATCTTCTTCTTGCTCTATCTTTTAAGTGGGGCTACTGTTATCTGGGGAGCACTTACTGGTACCTGGTTTGGGTTTGAAAAAATAGCTCAGCTGCCAGTGTTAAATCTTCTGGTAATAGATAATATAAATAGCTTTGTTGGTTCTAACCAGATTTTTATGATATACTTATGCTTCTTTATCGGGGCAATCCACTTAACTATAGCCCATGGGATAAGGTTTTTTCGCTTTATTAACTCCCGACTGGCCTTATCTCAGCTAGGATGGATATGTATTATCTGGAGCCTATTTTTTATTGCCGGGAAGTTGGTTTTGAACAGAGAAATTCCAGCTATTACCTTAACCCTTTTTATCCTTGGTTCTGGTTTAGTTATTCTGTTCTCTTATCCTAAGAAGAATATATTTAAAGGAGCTCTGCTCTCTTTGGCTGACTTGCCTTTAAAGGTTATTAGTTCTTTTTCAGATGTGGTATCTTACTTGAGATTATTTGCTGTTGGGTATGCTACAGTAGCAGTAGCCGTGGCTTTTAATAATATGGCTTTAGGGTCAGGTATCAACAGTATATTTTCTGGAATAATGGCAGCTCTGATACTTTTCTTAGGCCATGTTTTAAATATACTCTTAGCTTTGATGGCTGTGATTGTTCATGGTATCCGGCTTAATATGTTAGAGTTTTCCGGCCACTTAGACATGGAGTGGTCGGGTATTAAATACGAACCGTTTAGAGAGTAAATTATTTTAGATCCTTCGACTACGCTCTGACTATTGTCAGAGCTTCGCTCAGGATCAATTCGATCTAACATTTTTTCAAAGAAAAAATGCTGATCTCATTGAGGAGGTGTGTTATGATCCAAGGTTTTGGCGATATGAACTTGTCTTTAACTTTCGCTGCTATAGGTTCAGCTTTAGGTACTGGGGTTGCTGGTATGGCAGCAATCGGAGCTTGGAAAAAAGCTTTTGCTAAGAACAAAGCCGCACCATTCGCCCTGGTTGCTTTTGTTGGAGCTCCCTTAACTCAGACAATCTACGGTATGATTTTAAGAGGTAAGATAATTGAGGCTAATCTTCCAGCTACTTCCCAAACTTATATCTATCAAATGATAATTGGTCTAGCTGCTGGTTTGGCTATGGGGACCTCAGCTTGGATGCAGGGTAAGGCCGGAGCAAGCGCTTGTGATGCTTTAGGTGAAACTGGCAAGGGATTCGGCCAATATATAATGGTTTTAGGGATTATTGAAACCGTTGCCCTTTTTGTTATGGCTTTTTGCATGATGGCTTTGCCTAAAGCATAATAACTTTGAAGACAGAGTAAAGTTGCTTGCTTTTTCTTTAAAATTTGGTATTATTTACCGATATACTTTGGGCGATTAGCTCAGCTGGTTTAGAGCGCTACCCTTACAAGGTAGATGTCACAGGTTCGACTCCTGTATCGCCCACCATGTATTTATTAGATATTTAGAGGAATTTTATGGATTTAAACGCTTTAAGACATTCTTGTTCACATATTTTAGCCAGCGCGGTAAAAAAGCTTTACCCCCAGGCTAAATTAGGTATTGGTCCAGCAATAGAGAATGGATTTTACTATGACTTTGACATTCCCG
>CAZHVO010000005.1:24520-36201 GCA_964536195.1 uncultured Planctomycetia bacterium | reverse complement strand
TTAGTGCCAGTAATAGCTATAATCTTACTCTTAGTTAACCAAGAAGAAAATTCTATCTCTCCAACACAAGGTATGTTATAAGCCTGAGCTATTTGTTTTATCGGAGAAGAACTTAAGTCTACGCCGGGACTTAAAATTAGCAATTGAGTATCTTTAATAAACTCCTTACTATGCCCTGCGAATTCAAACTCTACCCCTTTGTCAGTAAAGTCATTGATCAGTTGAGAAGGAAAAGTCTTATCCTCTGCTACCTCACTGACCTTAACCTCTTTACCTAAACTCAGGAGCAGATTAGTCAGAGAAATTCCACTCCGACCCCAGCCGACAACGCAAATCTTCTTAAAATCGTCAATTCTCATCGTAACTTAAGGGTGAGTAGGCTTAAAACTGCGCAGATAATCGAGATAATCCAAAAACGAATAATTATTTTGGGTTCTTTCCAGCCCTTTACTTGAAAGTGGTGATGTAAGGGGGCGGCTTTAAATAGCCTCTTGCCTCTAAATTTTACAGATAACATCTGTAAAATAACACTTAAGGCCTCAATTACAAACAATCCTCCACTTATGAAAAGAAGGAACTCTTGTTTTATTAATAAGGCTATTGTGCCAATGGCCCCACCCAAAGCCAAAGCTCCGACATCTCCCATGAAAACCTCAGCCGGATAGGAGTTAAACCACAAGAAAGCTAATCCTGCGCCAATTAAGGAAAAACAAAATATAGTCAGTTCTCCGGCCCCGCTTACGTAGGGAATAAAGAGGTAATTAGCAAACTTCATGTGTCCAACAATATAACTTAAAAGGCCAAAGATCAAGGCATTGCTGATTAGAGCACCAATAGCTAAACCATCAAGACCGTCAGTAAAATTAACAGCATTAGAAGTAGCTACAACCATAAGCGCAGCCCAAAAGATATAAAAATAACCGACATCAACTATTAGTCTCTTGAAAAAAGGAAAACTCCAGGTAGTGGTAAAATTCTTATTAACTGCAACCAATATCCCCAGTAATATTCCAATCAAACTCTGCCAAAGTAGTTTCCTACTCCGACTTAAGCCTTTCCCGCGTTTGACCTTTAGGAAATCATCATATAATCCTAAACTACCTAAAAGAAGCGTTACTATCAGAACTAGCCAAATAAAACAATTATCCCACCTAGCCCAAATAAGAGTGGTTGAGAAAATTGCAAACAGAATCAGGATACCACCCATGGTAGGAGTTCCCTTTTTATCCTCATTAAGAGCCTCTAGGTGAATATGCCCATACATATCTACCTTTTCGGTTATATTAAGGCATTTAAGCCTCCTTACGGTAAATTTCCAGAGTAGCATTACAATAAGAAAAGAAGTGACAAAAGCGCAACCGCCACGAAAAGTAATGTATTTCGTGAGGTTAAAGACGAAAAAGTGCTTAGTTAGGGGGTAAAGAAGGTGATAAATCATCTCAGGTACTTGATTACTTTCTCCAACTCCATCTTACGCGAACCCTTAAGAAAAATCAAATATCTTTTCTTATCTTTAGGGCTTAGGCCAATCTTCTTATTAATGAATTGGGCAATAGCCTTATGAGAAAGAAAATGAAAGGCTTTTCCGTATCCCAAACCTTTAAGCTTCCTGACCAAATACTGAGTATGCTCCCCTAAGGTAAGGCAGTAGTCAAACTTACCTCTCTTTATCTGTGAGGCCAGGAGCTCATGGTAATATCTGCTCTTCTCACCCAATTCCAGCATATCGCCGATAACTGCAATCTTCTTTAGAGGGTAGTCGGCCAGACCCTTAAAGGCCATCTGCAAAGAATGAGGGTTAGCATTATAAGCATCATTTAAAATGGAAAATCCTTTATGTTTTTCGGCTTGCATTCTTAAAGGTAGGAAATTCCTATAGTCCCTAATCCTCTCAACCAATTCCTTTAAAGGGAGACCAAGAATCTTTGCTCCTAGTATGGCTGCTAAAACATTACTAATAAACCCCTCACAATAGGAAGGAAGGCTTAGTTCATACTTGCCTTGAATAAGAAAAGTAGAAACTCCTCTGTGCCTACCTATTAACCGGGCAAAGAGGTGGTTGTTTTTCTCCCTACCAAACCAATAAACCCCGTTAGAAGTTTTGATCTTCCTTCCTTTGAGCTTGATACTTCTAACGGGGTAAATTTTATTAGACCGGCCTATCTTAGATAAATAAGGATCATCTCGGTTTAAAATAGCCTTCATCTTGGGATTAACTTTGAGAAGGGAGGCCTTCTCGTTAAAAACCCCCCTTAAACTCCCTAACCCCTCTAAGTGAACTGGTTTTACAAAGGTAATTATCCCTACATCAGGTGTAGCGATTCCCGCTAAAGCCTCTATCTCTCCTTTCATGCTGGTTCCTAATTCCAAAATCATTATCTCTTCATCCCTAAGCGAAAAACAAGTCTTTACTACTCCTAGGAGATTATTCTCTGTACCTTTATTCTTTAAAACTTTAAAGTGAGGCCCAAGAAGAAAGCTAAGCACCTCTTTGGTAGTAGTTTTACCCAGAGAACCAGTAATGCCAAAGACAAAAGGATTTTTCTTCTTACGGATATAAGTAGCAATCGACCTTAAGGCCTGATAACTATTTTCGACTATGAAAAAAGGAACTTTAGGCTTAGTAGCTATGTATTCTTCGGCTACAATAAAGCTGGCTCCCTTAGCTATGGCTTTCTTAATAAAAAAATGTCCATCGTGATGTTTTCCCTTAATAGCTACAAAGGCCTCATTCCTAGCTATTGAACGGGAATCAAGCGAAAAGCCCTTTAAAGGCTTGAAATGGTAAAGATTATAGATCTTCTCGGGTTTTAAAATTTTCTCTAAGACTTTAAAATCTGAAATAATCATCTTTTTAGAAGTTGTTTCACTATCTTATCGTCACTAAAGGGTATTCTTTTATCTTTGATGATTTGATAATCCTCATGACCTTTTCCGGCTATCAAAAGACAAGAATTATTTCCCTTACTTTTGCGAAAAAGTTTTATTCCCTTCTGAATCGCTCTATACCTGTCTGGGACAACTAAATAATTCTTCTTGCTAAAACCTTTCTCTATCTGGGAACAAATCGCCAAAGGTTCCTCACTACGAGGATTATCTGAGGTAATAAAGGTAAAATCTGCCTTCTGGGAAGCAATTCGCCCCATGATCCGGCGCTTACCTCTATCCCTATCTCCTCCGCAACCAAAAATGCAGATAATATTCTCAAAACCGGCTTCACGAAGACTTCCTAAGGCATTAGTTAAAGCATCAGGAGTATGGGCATAGTCAATAAATACACTAGAGGCTACTGGCTCTAGCCTCCCTTTTGGCGGTTTAAAACTATTTACTGCTCTTACGACCTCAGAGAGAGGGAAACCGAGAGTTGAGACTAGACCTACTGCCCCTAAAATATTTAAAACATTGTACCTTCCGCAGAGATGAGTCTTAAGAAAATAGCGTTTTCCAGAGGAAGTTATTTCAAAGTAGGAACCGCCTTTTCCGAGAACTATGTTTTCGGCTCTAAAATCAGCTGAGGAATCAATTCCAAAACCCAAAGCTCTCCTCAATCCTCTAAATATCTTCTTCCCATAATAATTGTCTGTATTTATAAGTGAAATTGCGCAGCTTTGGGGGAAGAATAGCTTTCTCTTGGCATTAAAATAACTTTTCATTGTCTTATGGTAATCAAGATGATCTCGGCTTAAGTTAGTGAATAGACAGCGGGAAAATTTTAAACCTTTAACTCTGCCCTGGATGAGGCCGTGAGAAGAGACCTCAATAACCACAAAATTACTGTCGGTATCTTTGATTTTTTTTAAAATCTTACCAAGGTCAATAAAGCCGGGGGTGGTAAGCTTTGCTTTGTATGTCTTTGGCCCAATAATATATTTTATTGTACCGATCAATGAAGCTTTCTGGCCCATTTTTTTAAGCAGGTGATAAATAAGGAAAGCAGTAGTAGTCTTACCATTAGTACCGGTAATGCCAATAATTTTTAGATTCTTCAATTTCCTGCTCCCTCAGTATAATTAATAACCTTCTGGGCAATATTCCTAAAAACCGGTGCAGCCACAACCCCGCCAAAATGTGAGCGCTTAGGCTCATCTACGGTAACCCCGATTATTAGAGGTGGATTTAAATCAGCAATAAAACCAACAAATGTCGCCCGATATTTAGAAGGTGAGTATTTCCCTATCTTAGGGTCATATTTCTGAGCAGTACCGGTTTTACCGCCAATTCTGCGTCCTTTTACTTGAGCCCGCTTACCAGTACCCTCACTTACTACCGAAATAAGAATATCCTTTGCTCTATTGGCAGCAGATGTTGGTATAACTCTCTTTCTATCTTCAATCTCTACGCTCCCACAAAACCCTTGAGAACAAATACTGGTTACTAAGTGCGGCCTAACCAAATAACCTCCGTTAGCAACAACAGCGAATGTGCGTGTCAACTGCAAGAGATTAACTCCTATCTCCTGACCAATAGGGATAATAAAGGCAGAGGTCTTTGACCACTCTTCGATTGGCTTAACCGACCCCCCTGCTTCTGCCGGTAAATCAATACCGCTCTTACGGCCAAATTCTAATCTCCTGAGGTAGCCGGAGAAAACACTAGGAGTTAGAGCTTGAACAATCTTTGCTACACCAATATTACTTGATTTCATAAAAACCTCTCTAAAAGATAACTCACCATATGGTTTCCAATCATGAAGAGTGGTGCCGGGAATTTTAAATTTACCATTTTCACAGAAGAATTCATCTTGGTCGGTAATTTTACCTTCATTAACTGCGGCCAGGAGGGTGACAACTTTAAATACTGAACCCGGCTCAAACATATCTGCCACTGCCCGATTGCGCATTTGCTCAGGGAAAACTTTTCCTAGCTCATTAGGATTAAAACTAGGACTATTAGCTAAAGCCAAAACTTCCCCGTTTAAGGCATTCATCACTACAGCACTCCCTGAGACAGCCTTAAAATCTTTAACTGCCTTGCCTAGATACTCTTCAACCCAATATTGTATCTGCGCATCTAGGCTTAGGATAATATCTGCACCCTCCTGAGGAGTTATTATCTGTGAAGAAAGAATAAGCTCCCGGGAAGCTGAGTCCCTCAACACCCTTACCCAACCATCTTTGCCGCTTAAATAGTCATTGTAGCCGAATTCTAGCCCTTCTAAGCCTTGGTTGTCAATATTAGCAATACCAATAACTGCGGCTGAAAGACTTCCTTGAGGATAAAATCGTTTCTCCTCCCTTAGAAAACCTACACCATCCAATTTAAGTGCCTTTATCTTCTCCTTTTCCTCCCAAGAAACCTTTCTCTTGACCCAGACAAATCTCTTTTTTTTCTTTAAACTAGAGAGTAGCTTCTCTTTAGATAAGTCCAAATTTGCCGAGAAAACTTCTGCAGTCATCTCAGGATCGCCAATCAGAGCCGGATCAGCAAAAACAGAGTAACAACTTATACTCTTAGCCAAAACTCTTCTCTGGCGATCAAGAATATCACCCCTCCGGCCTTGAAGATTTATAAGCCGATAGCGCTGATCTTGAGCAAGGCTTTGGAAAAAGTTGCTTCTAAATACCTGGAGATAAAAGATTCTTGCCGAGATGAGGAGAAGTAAAATAATAAAGGCCAAGTATATACTACTCGTCCTTTGGCTATACTTTCTATTCATCTTATGGTTACAATAGTTGTTTATGCCAAGATTACTACTTCTTGTTATAAAATGCTTTTCTTACTAATCATTATCTATGATGGATCCAACAAATATTCATCTTTGTTACTACAAAGGTTGGACGCACTTATGTCTTTAGTTTGATAAATTCTTAGAAAGAAACTCTATCTAGAGGAAAAAGGCCTCCTGCCCAAATACGCCTTCTTAGGAACTATTTATCTTCTCTCTTTAGCTAAGGCGGTTGAAGTAGGTGTTGAGGCTCTTAAGATTCGATCAAGCAATAAGGCTATTTTGTTATCTCTAACAATCGGGGTCTGCCTTCTTATATTCAAAGCCATTACTCTGCTTTTATCTACCGGTGTAAAGTCTTTTAAGCTTGCCCATTGATTAACTTTAGCCAGAGTCGCCTCTTTAGCAAAATTATACATCAAGTAATCCCTCTTATCAATAAGTTCCTTGTGGTAGCTAAAGGTATTACTCAGTCGATATGCCTCAACATAAAGCTGAACCTTCTGATGCAGGTAGAGAAGGGTCGGGATAAAAATAAGAATAGGTAAAATTAAAGGCAAAATCTTCTTCATAGGCTAAATACTAAATCTTTTCTGCCACCCGCAATTTAGCTGAGCGGGAAGGCCGGTTTTCTTCTCTCTCCTCCTCTGTAGGAGTGAGAGGCTTTTTATTAATAATCTTTAATATGTTCTTTGTAGAGTAGTCTTTGTAAAGATGTTTAACGATCCTATCTTCCAGGGAATGAAAAGAAATAACCCCTATTCTTCCTCCGCGGCCCAAGCGTGATACCGCACAAGACAAGGCTGTTGCTATAGCCTCTAGTTCTCTATTAACAGCAATACGCAAAGCCTGAAATACTCTTGTCGCTGGATGGATTCTTCCTGCCCGAGCTCTACCAGGAATAGCTTGAATAATCAAATCTCTAAGCTGACTGGTTGTAGAAATCGGCTTCCCTTTTCTTACCTCTACTAAAAAATGGGCTACTCTGCGAGAATAGCGCTCTTCGCCAAACTTCTTAAAAATATTCCCCAGCTCAACTTCACTTAAATTATTTACTAAATCATAGGCTGAAAGAAAGGAATCTTTATCCATACGCATATCCAAAGGTCCTTCCTCCAAAAAGCTAAAACCCCGGGTAGGATCACTTAGCTGGTAGGTAGAAATACCTAAATCAAATAAAAAAGCATCTACTTCTTCTATATCTAGATCATTCAAGATCTTGTCGAGATTAGCAAAATTATCTCTAACTAAAGAGAATCTTCCCCTAAATGGCTCTAATCTGACTTTGGCCACATTTAAAGAATCCCAATCCCGGTCAATACCAACAAGAAAACTCTCTTTATCCATGGCTTCCAATAGCTTATATGAATGAGAGCCAACACCAATAGTACAATCAACTACAACCTTTTTCTTCCCAAGGTCTAAGAATTCTAAGACTGACCCGTACATAACCGGATAATGATAGACTTTTTTCATGGTTTCACGAGGAATTTCGGAAATAATCATTTTGTATTATGGGAAAAAAATAGCTCTCTTAATATTTTCCGTTCGGACAAAGAAGTGTTTGAGGATTCTTTTTCAGCAAGTTGGCAAATACGAAACCCTGACAAACGAATCATAGACAACCCTAAAAGACTATCATGATTACTTTTCTTAGAAGCTTCTCGAGACTTAGTAATTGCTTTAGTCATTAACCCTCCTTATTTTTCATTATCGCTATTACGAAAAACACCTCCTCTATTCTTCAAAGAGATTCTCGGCCATCTCCTCAAACCTCTTTTTATTCTCCTGATAGAATTTATCCCAACGGTCTTTACTCCAAACTTCAATTCGATCAGCTACTCCGATGATCACTACTTCTCTTTGGATTTGAGCGAATTCTTTTAAATATTCTGGAAGAGCTATCCGCCCCTGAACATCAATGTCAATCTCAGAAGCTCCGCTAAAATATAGGCGATTGAAAAACCTTGATTGCTGTTTAGTAAAGGAGAGAGATTTTAACTTCTCCTCCAATTTCTCCCAAGCTTCCTGAGAAACCAAAAAAAGGCAACCATCAAGTCCCCGGGTGATAAAAAACTTCTTCTTTTTTAGAGTCTTTACCTTTTCTCTAAACTTAGCCGGAAGGATAAATCTATCTTTCTCATCTAATGTATGTAAATATTCTCCATACCACATTCCACTTTACTCCATTTTACTCCACAATATGAATATAAAACAAATTTGGCCTATTGTCAAGGGTTTTTGTTGAATAAATGCTTACACCACAAGGGGTTGTGGATGCTAGATCAGGAAGGCACTATATTTTGAGGTTAAATGCTTAATATCTTTGCTAATAGTATTTATTAAGTCTCCAGAAGAAGAGAATTTTTTCTCCTCTCGTAATTTCTCTAAAAAGACTATTTTGATAGGTTTACCGAGAATATTTTTCTTAAAATTTAGGATATGGGCTTCTACAACTAAGCCTTTGGCCTTACCAAGCCTAGACATTATCCCAATATTAATTGCAGACAAATATGTTTTTTTACCTAAAATTACATAGGCTGCATATACTCCACAGGCAGGAATAAGGTAATCAGAAGCAGAAATATTTGCTGTAGGAAAACCAAGCTTTGAACCTATACCCCTTCCCTTAACTACTCTTCCCTTCAAAGAAAAACACCGGCCTAATAGTTGCTTCGCTTGGCTTAACTTGCCTTTTTGGATAAGTTGTCTAATCAAAGAGCTACTTATTATCTTATTATTCTTGGCTTTTTTTCTTATAATTGATAAGTTAAATCTATGCTCTCTAGCAAGCTTTCCTAAGTCACTTAAGTCGCCTGTACCTTTATGTCCAAAGCGGAAGTCTTCGCCAACAATAAGCTTTTTAATATTAAAGTACTTCTGGATATAATTTATAAAACTCTTAGCTGATAACCTTAAGAGAGACCTCTTGGTTCTTAAAAACCAGAGATAATCTATGCCTAGAGAACTTACCAGGTCAATTTTCTCATCCCTACCGGTTAGGGAACCAATAAATGCCTTCTCAGGTCGACGATGATGTAGGAGCTTTTCTTTATTTAAAAATTGTTGAGGCGGGATATCAAAGGTTATTAGCAAGGAAGATAAGCCTTTTCTTCGGGCGGTCTCTCTTACCTTCTTCAGTATAAACTGATGCCCAAGATGAATTCCGTCAAAAACACCTACAGTTGCTACACACTTTACTCTCTTAAAGGGTAATTTGTTGAAGATGACTTTCATTGACTTCATCCAAAGCTACTGCCTTTTCTATTTTAAAAGACCCAATGCTCAAGCGCAATATTTTCACCATATGGGCCCCACAGCCAAGCTTCTCGCCAATATCTTCAGCAAGCTTCCTGACATAGGTTCCTTTAGAACAGTGGACACAAAACTCAACAAAGGGAAGATCTGTCTTTAATACCTTTAGAGAAAGAATATTGATCTTGCGAGGAGATCTTTCTATCACAATACCGCGACGAGCCAAATTATAAAGCCGCTTACCCTTCACTCGTAAAGCACTGACCATCGGAGGGACTTGCTCGGTCTCACCAAGGAATAAGGAAAATGCCTCTTCTATCTTCTCCTGACTTATATCTTGATACTCTTGCTTGTGCTTAATTTCTCCTTGAGAGTCTCCAGTAGTAGTAACTTCACCTAATTTTAATACTCCCAAGTATTCTTTATCAAAATTAGCAAATTTAGAAAACAACTTAGTGCACTTACCTACCAAAATAATTAGTAACCCTTCGGCTAAAGGGTCTAGGGTTCCAGTATGCCCGACTCTTTTAGTCCCAAGCTTTTTGCGCACAACATCAACTACATCGTGAGAAGTAATCCCTTTGGGCTTATTTACCAGTATAATCCCTTCTCTTTTACTACTGCTCATCTTAATAACCCCCAAAGCTTAATTTTTCTTTTTGCGTTTTACGCCGTTAGTATATCTTTTTACAAAAGAGATTACTTTTCTCTCAGCCTTTTCTAAAGACTCTTCTATGGTGGTGCCACTTGCGTTTTTATGCCCTCCACCGCCAAAGAACTTAGCAACTCTATTTACATCAACTCTACCCCGAGAACGGAAATTAACTCTGGTTCTAGACTGGTCTGCTCTCTTAAAAAGGAGAAACACCTCCGGACTTTTTAGTAATCTCATTATTGAAAAAACAACCTCAGTAAGATCGTAATTTTTGTCCTGCCATTTGATTATAGTTGCCCAGCAGATTTTTTTCCGGGGATCGAATTTTAAAGAAGAGATAATCTTGCCGATAAAATTTAAATCAGATGGATTGCATAAACTATGTATAGTTTCGTATGTTTTATGAGGGTGAAGATTATATTTCATCAAACTAGCGACTATTTTATGAGTCTGGCTATCAGTATTAGCATAGGTAAAATTACCGGTATCGGTAAAAATCCCGGTATAGAGACACATAGCAATATTCTTGTCCATAATCTTAAACTTATCACAAAGTAAGTAGAGCATTTGGGCTGCTGAGCCTGAAGATGACTCAACCCAGTTTATATCACCAAAATTAGTATTACTAATATGGTGGTCAATATTGATAATGCATCTAGCCTTGCTCAAGCTGTCTTTGACCTTCCCGGTCCGAGAAACATCCGAACAATCTAGGACCATGGCTACGTCAAACTTATCTTCCTTTATTGAGTTTTTTACTACTCGACTAAAGGGAAGAAATTTATATATCCCCGGTGTTGGATCATTGTTATAGATAACTACCCGTTTTTTAAGCTTTTTAAGCAAGATGTAGGTGGCTAGCTCTGAACCAAGAGCATCGCCTTCTAAATTCATATGGGCGGTAATCAAAAAGCTCTTACTCTCTTTTATCTTTTCAACTATCTTTTTCAGTAATCTCTTCCTCATTTTCCTCCTCGGATTTCTTAATCTCCTCTATTCTTTTATAGATATCCACGCTATACTTTATCGAATCATCAGGTATAAAGTGCAGTTGAGGCAAAACTTTCAATCTTATTTTCTTAGCCAAACTACCCCTAATAAACCCACACATACGATCTAATATTTCCTTAGCCTTAGCTAGATTTTCCTCATTAAGCAAACTATAGTAAACTTTACTTTCTCCTAAATCCCTAGTTGTCTCTACGCGAGTTATCGATAAAAAATCCATATCGGGATCATCAACCTCTTTCTGGATTATTGCCATAATCAGTTTTTGCAGTTCCCGATTGACTTTTTCCATTCGTAAGGACATCTTTAAACCTCAAAGTTTCTGTTATAGACTCTCTTGTTAGGAAAAGAGATTATATCTTAAACCCTCAAAAGTTTCAACTCTTTTCCTAAACCTTCTTATGTCGCGCAAAGATACGCTTTGCCTCTTGGGCCTCTTGACTTTTGAACCTTAAACCCTTATCGATCTTGGAATAGAGAGTTTTTTTAAGAGTCTTATTATAAAGGATATCAGGCTTTAAATTCATTGCCTTTAGATCTTTACCCTTAATCTTTAGGCGGACATCTACTAACCTATCTAAAAAGTGTTCTATATTTTTTCTTAAACTCTTGTTCTGATGATAGGCATAAAAGAAAAGAATACTTTCAAGAGTGTAAGGTAGAAGAATTCGATAAATATTGCTAGCTTTAGTCTGTTTCCCCAACTTCTTTATTTTATTTATGCTTTTCGCTATAGAACTAACTACAGCTCGTTCCCCTTTTCGAAATCCAAAATCATCGAAAAACTTGTTCAATCGTGGAGTAGGGAGTTTAATCAGGATAGCTGCCAAGTACAAGAGCCAAACCTCTAGCTTACGCTTCTTTCTAAACTTCTTCTCATAATAGAGTGCGGTCTTTTTTATTCTGGTAAGAAGAAGAAAACTGCTCCTATCTAACTCTATTGCCGCATCAATAAAAGAAAATCCTATCAATTCGTTAATTCTTCTAATGTAGCTAGAAGGTTCTGGCTCCTTTAGGATAAGAATTATCTCATCTCTTTTTTTACAAGCAGAAGACGGCATACGAGATGTCGTTACGTGACTGGAGTTCAGACGTGTG
>CAZHVO010000005.1:0-24510 GCA_964536195.1 uncultured Planctomycetia bacterium | reverse complement strand
CAATTTAAGAGTACTAGGTTCAATTTTAAAAAAAAACCTTTGTTCAAACCTTATAGCTCTTAATATCCGAGTAGGATCATCCTGAAAGCTCCTGTTGTGTAAAACTCTGATTAAACCTTTCTTTAAATCCTCTAATCCGTTGCAGGCATCAACCAGCTCTCCGTAATCAACCCTATTTAAACTTATGGCCATAGCATTTATGGTAAAATCTCGACGCAAAAGATCTTTAGCCAAAGAAGCTGGTGAGACTTTCGGTAGGGCGCCTCGATGAGAGTATTCTTCAATCCTAGCAGTAGCGAAATCTATTCTTTGCCCCTGAAAATTTATAGTTGCTGTACCAAAGCTATGATGGCGGCGGAACTGAGCTTTCAAGAGACTGGCTAACTTATTAACGAAAGTAATGGCATTACCTTCAACAACAATATCTAAATCAAAAACTTTTCTCTTTAAAATCAAATCCCTGACCACCCCACCGACGAGGAATATCTTAACTCCTGAGCTGCTAGCTAAAGTCGAAGAGGTTTTCAAAATCTTCTTAAATTGCGGCGATAATTTTTTTAACCTGTTTTTCATAACTTTCCTTTATGTTTATTTAGCCCGAGGATGAAATTGGCTATGAATTTTCTTTAACCTTCTCTGGTTAACATGAGTATATACTTGGGTAGTAGTTATACTAGAATGACCAAGCATCTCCTGGACACTGCGCAAACCTGCTCCGCCCTCAAGAAGATGGGTAGCAAAAGAATGCCTTAAGGTATGGGGACTAACCTTCTTCCTGATCCGGCATTTCTTGGCCATATTCTTTACCATCTTCCATACGCTTTGACGGCTTATGGCCCGGCCGCCTTGAACAAGAAAAATATAAGGAGTTATTTTCTTTCTTAAAAGCTTATCTCTTGCCTCCTGAAGATACTTTTGCAAGAACCGACTAGCAACTCCCCCTAAGGGAACTATCCTCTCCTTAGAACCCTTGCCCTTACATTTAATAAACCCTATATCTAAGTTTAGGTCCGAAACTTTGAGCGTAACTAGCTCTGAGACCCGCAAACCAGTTGCATACATCAGCTCTAGAATAGCTCTGGCTCTTACTCCTTGAGTCTTTTTTAAATTCGGCGCTTTTAAAATTTCAGTTACCTCATCAAGAGTCAAAAAGTTGGGAATTTTCTTCTCTAACTTCGGAGCCTCGATAAGATCCGAAGGATCTTGCCCAGATATCTTCTCTCTTACTAAGAACTTATGGAAACTCTTAATCGCTGATAAAATCCGGGCAATACTTACCGGGGATATCTTCTTGCGTAAGAAAAACAAAAAGTCAGTGATGCTCTTGCGAGTAACATCTTTAGGGTCACTTAAACCCTCTTTCTTTAAATATTTCGTATATTTCTTTAAATCCTTACTATAGGCAGAGACAGAGTTAACGGCTAGGCCCTTTTCGACCTTAAGATAATCAATAAATGCCTCTAAATAAACTTCCATTTGATTAGCTTATAAAAAAGGATTTAGCTTGGCTTCTCTGCCTATAGTGGTAGAAGCTCCATGCCCGGGATAGACAATGGTATCCGAAGGCAAGACTAATAGCTTTTCCTTTATTGACTTAAGTATTCTCTCCTGGGATGCCAAAGGGATATCAGTCCTTCCTATTGAATCGAGAAAAAGAGTATCTCCGCTAAAAAGCCAATTACCTAGCTTCAAAGATACTGACCCGGGAGTGTGCCCCGGTGTATGGATTACCTCTATAGAGTAATTATCAAAACATAAAGACTCTTTCTCTTTATATAGCCTTGGCTCTCTTCCAACTACAATTGAAGAATCAAAGAATACTGAGCCATTGGCTTGGGGGTCTTTCAATAATTGCTTCTCATCCTGATGGATATAGAAAGGATATGGCAAACTCTCCAATCCCCCGATATGGTCAAAATGAGCATGAGTTAAGACAATGAATTCGATATTTAAATTTTGACTTTGGATAAAATTAATAACCTCATCGGCTGGTGCCGGGCTATCAACTATAAAAGCCTTCTTTGATTCATCGTGGAAGACAAGATAACAATTATTAAAAAGATCTCCTAAACAGAAGGTCTTTATGCTTAACCCATCCATTTTTCGGAATCGCTATAATTGAAGTCTTTTTCGAATTTTCTCTTAAGCTTCTCAATCTTGCGAATAAGAGAGTTTCTCCTAATCTCGCTCATGTTAGGACTTTTCTTCATTGCTTCTCTAAAACCTTGCAGCTCTTCATAAATAGGGTAGACCGCATCTTTACCCTCAGTATCATAAAAAGCAATTATCTGCTCTAAATTCATTATTGCTTCGCTTATCGCTCTTCTCTGCCGTTTATAGCTAACCCCTTTCCTTAAGGCTTCGGTTAAATCATCAAGCCAGCCCCGCACAAAAAGATAGTAATTGATATACGCTCCTCGCGAAGGCTTATTAGGATAATCCTTAAATTTTACATATACCGGGGCTTCTTTTTCGTACTTCTTCTTCCTTATGAACTTCTTACGAAGGCTATGACAGCCGGAAGTTGAGCTCACCATTGCAACAAGAAGAAAAATCAATAACTTCCTCATGGCAACATACGCTCCTTTTTTACTTCTTTGTCTCCTTTAATCAAAGCTTGCGTAATTGTCATCCGGACCTTTAAAATTGCCGACTTGGCCTCCTTGGGCTGTAATTGAAATTTTTCTATTCTCAGTAAACGAGAGGTTTTTTCTAATTGATAAATGAAATCTATTAAAAAGTTTATCTCTGACTCTACTTCTATTTCAACAGTGTATTTTTTATAAAGCCCTATTTCCTCTGTTAAGCCCGGTTTTATATCCTTAAGAAAAACAGAGGCGGTTCTGGCCAGTTTTTCTACCTCGCTAAGCAATTTTAATTTTTCTTCCTCTTCGGAATGACCCTGACTTATTCCTTCGGTGTATTTCTGGTATTCGCTGGTAACTAAATCTTCTTGTGACAATGCATGCAGATATCTTTGTAGTTTCTTCTCTTGAATAAAAATTCCATTGTTTACTTTCTTTATCCTACCCCTAGCTGTCTGAAATATAACTTTATCAAAAAAAAGCGCAGCAATGAGTCCAGCTGCAATATAGACTATATACCTTTTCTTCTTAGGTAATTCGGACAGTTTGAAAAGAATATGTTTCATTTATCCCCTATTGATTGCTGTTTAAAGTCACCTTCTAAAGAACAAATAATCTCAAATTCTGTTAAATCTTTGCCGCCTACATTACGAGTAGTGACAAATTTTGTCTTAACATCTTGAAAATATTTCGATTTTTCTAAAGCGTTAAGGAATCCAAAGATTTCGGACATAGTATTGGATACCCCTCGTAAGGTCAACTGGCCCTCTCCGTCAAAACTAATTAATGTCAGGTAAATCTCAGGAAAAATGACGCCATGTATCTCGTAAATAAAATTAAGTGCAAAACCTTTTCTGAAGGTACGTTTTTTTATCTCCTCTATTACTTGGCTCATACTCCTTAATTTATCGGCCTTCTCTTGAATCTGGAGCGTTTCTTGCTTTAACCGAGTGAGGTATTGCTCCTTATTGTATACCTTTCCCAAAAAGATACCTGAAATAGTCATTAAGATAAACATCAGATATGTGCCAAACATATACACATCTCTTCCTCTTTCCCTCATCTCTTTTTCTATTCGCAGCTGCAGAGGAATAAAATTAAACTTCTGTTCCGGATAAGCAAGCACAAGACCAGAGAGAGAAGCAACAGATACATTTCCCATAGTAGGGTTATCCTCTATAGGGGACTCTAAAGCTTCGGGAATATTTTTGAGTTGAGGTATAATTTCTACTGGTACACCGATTCTACTCCCCAGGTCACTCTCATTTAAAGACGAGATAGATGCCTGAGCCCCGGTAATTACAATCTTGCTTATTTCACTGCCGGCCAGCTCGCTCTGATAAGCATACATAGAGTGCCTTATCTCTTCAATAAGTTTCTCCTGCCATTCACTGGCGATACTTAAATCATGAGAACACTCAATAGAAATATTTCTACAAAACATTACTTTATCTTCTAGAATAACTGTAAAATCACTTTTGTCGCAATCCAGGTTAACTAAAGCCTGAGGCTCATCGCCTACTCCATCTTTACAGGCAAAACGATACCAAGTGAGCAATCCTTCGGAACTCAAAGCTATTCTTTCAGTTTTTAACTCCACCAGCTTTAATATTTCAAAGTATCGCCTGATAACATCTTGATGCACAACAGCCAGCATCACTCCGCTATACCCTTCGGCGTTAGTGCTCAAAATCTGGTAATCGTAAATTATTTCATCTTTCGCAAAAGGAGTCAGTTTACCTATCTGCAACTCGACCATATTTTTTATCTCAGCAGGATTTGTAGAAGGAAGTTCCAAATTTCTAATAGCTGCAGCTTGATGGGGCACAATAACTATAAGTGAGTTTGAATCTATCTTTAATCCCTTAAATAAATTCTTGATTTGCTCAGAAGTTTTCTTATCTTGGAGGCTGCGTGAAATTGCTACTTTCTCTACTATAATCTTCTTAATCTTTCTTGACTTTGCAAAAGATTCGGCCTGCACGATTTTCAGCCAATCGTTACTTATCTCCAATGCAGTTATAATCTTTTTCTTTCTTTTAAATGATGGAATTTTTATATTTTGTAACGATATTTTCATATTTTCCTCTCAAAGCCTTGCAACTATCTACTCTGAGTATTCCCAAAGTAAAGGTTAATTTATCCTTCACGCCAATATAACATCCGGACAGGCTCCTTGTTAAGGCGCTGGATGACACAAGTAATGTTGTTTTGCAAATTACCAGTACCTTTTTTAAGAATTCCCGATGAGATGATTCTAAAAACATCCGATTTTACACTAAGGGCATTGCTGGAAATAGCACGGTTCATCTCCTCAGATTCTTCTGTAAACAAAGATCCTATCTTTCTCATTTCAGCCGGTGTCTTAAAAATATTGTCGTCTTCGGTCCCGTCAATTCCGTCAGAACCCTGGCGGAATTCAACTACTTGCTCAGCAAGCCCACTGCTTAAACCTAAGGCGCAGAGTACATCCTCATCAGCAGTATTGATATTAACTCCACCTTCACCATAAACAGTAATTACTCCGACAATCTTTGAAAAAATAAGGGGGCTCATGCCTTTGACCAACAACAACTCCTCAGAAATCTGGAACTCACCATTCTTGCAGGGATAAGAAGTTTCAAGATGCCGGTAATAATCGTCTTCGGCGCCGCCAGGAGAAACAAAGATATCGATATCCCTCCAGTCAACAATGGCATTGGCAATGTCGTCGGCCTCATCGGATTTTACTTCTCCGACATTTTCTAACATAGTTTTGAGTATTGACAGTGGCGCTTTGTTTATATTTATTTTGCCGGCCTCATCCTTTATATGCAAACTTATATACCCGGTACCCAAAGGCATCTCTTCAAATTCTTCGCGGTTTGACCATTCCTCATCCAAGCTATCATAGCTAAGGTCTTCATCGGCATCCAGTTCAACAATCGCCCGTTCTATACCGGCATGGGCTAGGTAATAGGTCCTCAACCTATCCTGAAGATGAGAAGCAAAACGCAGCTGAGCTGAAAGATTACGGGTAAGGCCAATAGCAAAAATCGACAGGAAGCTTAATGTCCAAAGTGTAAGAACTAATATACTTGCCTTTTTATCCTTCATTAATTTATTCAGTTTCTGCTTCTTCTACTCTGCTACCCAATTCTTTCATTTGCTCACCTGTACCAATTGGAATAAATATCGTCCTTTCAAAATCTTCCAGTCCAATTTCTTTTTCAAAAATCATCCCTACCTTTACCGCTATAGGAATACTATCCTGTTCTTCCTTTTTCCAATCATCCTTCCATTTATAATTCCCGGTTGCATTATCCAAATAACAATAGCTGAATTCTAATTTGTCAATATGTTCAAACAAAATTTTACCTTCCCCGACCTTGACTTCCTGCCCATAGGCTTTAGAAAAACTTTTTTCTGACTTTTTCATTGCCTTTTTATCATAAAAGTATACCACCTGACCTACCTGACGATGAATTTCATTATCGTCAAGGCTTGAATCCGGTTCAGCTAATATCAAAACCGGAAAACTAATAGAATCCTCGCTACCCTCAAATGGAATCCCGGAAATTTTAAAAGTATTTCTTAAATCTTTAGCCATTGACTCGGTTAGGAGCCTTATCTTGCTCAAATGAATCTTGTCATTATTCCCTCTGCGCCAAGCAGCTATGCCATTAGCCAAAACAGTGTAGACTGCTACGCCAGCCAAAGCGAAAATCGTTATGCTTACAAGCAACTCAACAAGTGTAAATCCTTTTTTAGTGGATAGTCGATAGTGGTTAATGGATAGTTTCATTTCTGTCATTTTCTCTAGTCGCTAATCTTCTTCGGGCGGGCTTCTCACATAGGTAACTAAGGAAATCGTACCTTCTCTTTTGCCTTCTTTCCAGACAAAGCTTGCCCTAAGCTCATTCAAATCATCATAACTCTCAGAAACCTTCTCCTCTGCCTCCCACTCAACAGGATCTATTTCTATATTCCAGGCGCATTTTAGACCTTGGTCTTTAAACCGTTCACTTAAGCCATTTTCAAAAGTATTCCAGTCTTCCTTAGCCGCTATCTGGGCCTGGGCCATCTTATTCCCGGCTAGCAAACTGGCTTTTAAATTATTTTCTGAAATACGCAGGCCATTGAGACAGTAAACAAATCCCTGCAAAACTAAGACCAGACCTATAGACAAAATAGAAATACTGATCATCACTTCGATGAGGGTAATCCCTTTCTTATTCCCAGTTAACAACATTATCATCACTCTCTACCCCATCTGGCCCTAATGAATATAAGTCATAGTCTTGGTCGTGAGATGAAGGATATCGGTATTGGTACTCATTACCCCAGGGATCAATAGGTTTTCTCTTAATATAAGGCCCATTCCAGCCGTTCGACCCTTCCGAATTACTCCGTAATGCTCCTAGAGAATTGGGATATTTGTCGTTCTCCAATTCATAAAGGTCTAAGGCCGAGGCTATATTGGCAAGAATGTCTGTTTTGGCAATAGAAATCTTGGCCTTTTTTGAACGGCCGGCAAGCTTAGGCATTATCATCGCTGCCAGAGTGCCAATAATAATTACTACCAATATCAATTCAACCAAGGTAAAACTCCTTCTTTCGTGCTTCATCGATTACCTCCCTTTTACATTCCTAAATTTATCTGGAAAATTGGCAAAAGCATCGCAAAAACAATGAATCCGATGATAAGACCCATTACCAAAATCATTGCCGGCTCAAGCAAAGAAGTAATCACCTTGATAACCCTGTTAGTCTCGCGCTCATAAAAAACAGCTATCTCCAATAATACTTCTTCTAAATTCCCCCCTTTTTCCCCCACAGCAAGCATATTAGTCGTAAAACGAGGGAAACATAAGGATCTCTTCATGCTTTGCTCAAACGACGCTCCATCAATAATACCTTTACGTATTAATTCCAAATCCGATTTAATTATTTCATTTTCTATTGTTGGGATGGTTATTGCCAGAGCCTGGAATAAAGGGATACCGCTGGCAAGCAAAAGAGCTAGAGTGCGGGCGAATCTGGCTATCGCCGACTTCTTTATAAAATTACCTATAAGAGGCAACTTTAATTTAAACTTATCAAAAGCGCCCTTTTTTTTCTCTTTCATCCTATTGAACATAAAAACGCCAAGTACGATTATTGCCGGGCTCAAGTACCAATAGTTTCTAAATTGACTACTTACTGAAAGCAGTATTCTAGTAGGCAAAGGTAATGTCTGACCGACCTCGTTAAATAAAGAGGCCATACGGGGGATAACAAAGGTAAGCAGAACAAACATACTTACTACTCCGACCACCAGCATAAAGATCGGATAGACTAAAGCTGAAGTTACCTTACCTCTTATTTCTTCCTGCCGGTTTCTGAACTCAGACAGCCTCAGTAAAGTCTTCTCTAGCACTCCTCCCTTTTCTCCCGACTCAATCATATTGACATAAAGAGGGGGGAAAACCTTAGGGTATTTGCTTAAAGAACCGGATAGAGTTTTGCCGTCTCTTATCTCATCTATAGCTTGTGAAATTATTATTTTTAAATTGGCATTCTCTGTCTGTTGGTGAAGAAATCTCAAAGCTTCAAAGAGCGGTACCTTGGATTTAAGCAAGCTGGCTAATTGTTCGGTGAATATTGTTAATTCTTTGCTGCGAATTTTCTTAGATAAGCTCAAACCGCTAAATTGCTTAGCGATATTTGGCCTCTGGTTAAAAGACTTCTCACCGGCCGCAACAACCCGGATTGGGATATACCCCATCTGGCTCAATTTATCTACTGCTGCGCTTTGGCTTTCAGCTTCAATTACCCCTTTAACAAGTTCTACCGGCCCTTTTTTTGCCTCGTAAATGAATTTCATCATTTTTTTCGCTTACCCCGTTAGGGAACTTCATCTCTGACGGGGTTTATTTCTCCACCAGCACAACCAATTCCTTGCCGTTCATCCCAGCAATACCTTTTTCAATCTTGATAGATACAGGTATTTTTGCATCTATTTTAATTACGCCCTTTTTCAAGCGAGAAATAATCGGCTGGTGAAAGTCTAAAATAGAAAGTTCTCCTTCTTCACCGGGAAGAATAATACGCGAAGCCAGCTTTTCGTATATAAGCATAGCTTTTTTTAGGTCTAATATCGATACCTGAAACATAGATTACTCTTCGGCCTGGGTAACCCTCATAACCTCATCGGGTGTAGTCAAACCCTGAATAACTTTTTTCCATCCAGAAATACGCAGTGTCTCAACCCCTTGCTTGGCTGCTTCATCCCTTATTACATCGGTAGAGGCCCTAGCCAGAATTAGTTCCTTTATCCTCTTGTCAATTGCCAATATTTCATAAATAGCCATTCTTCCCTTATAGCCGGTAAAATTACAAACTTTACACCCCTTACCTCTGTAAAACCGAGCATCAAATCCTCCAAGTTCGGAAAGCTTACTTTGACTTAATAGCTTATCCCGGCCCAAGCGGTAAAATTGGGACATCTCCTCTATTATCTGCCTCCTAACCTCTTCGTTCCCTTTTGTATCTTCTTCCCTACATTGAGAACAGATTACACGCACTAGCCTCTGAGCAACAAAAGCCCTTACCGAAGAGGCTATCAAGAACGGCTCAATGCCTATGTCTAATAAACGGGTTGCTCCGCCGGCAGCATCATTTGTATGGATAGTAGAAAAAATCAAATGGCCGGTTAAAGCAATCCTGATCGCCAATTCTGCTGTCTCAAGATCTCTTACCTCACCAACCATCATTACATCCGGATCATGCCTCAACACACTCCTTAGGCCTCGAGCAAAGGTTAACCCTATCTCAGGCATAACTTGAATTTGGCTGATACCTTCAAGCTCATACTCTACCGGATCTTCTATGGTAATGATCTTATTTTTGCTGCTCTTTACCTTATTTAGACAGGTGTAAAGGGTAGTGGTCTTACCGCTTCCGGTAGGCCCGGTAACAAAAATTACCCCGTGGGGTTTAATAATTAAATCTTCCAATACTTTTAAGCTTTCCGAATCCAGGCCTAATTTTTTCAGGCTGAAAATCATCTTGGAAGGAAGAACTCTTATTACTGCGCCTTCTCCGTAACGGGTTGGTATAATGGAAATTCTTAAATCTAACTCTTCTTGCCCTATTTTTACTACCGCCCGCCCGTCTTGAGGCAGACGCCGCTCCACGATATCCAATTTGGACATTATCTTTATGCGGGAAATAATTGCCGGAAAAAGATGCACCATGTCCACAGACACATTTGCCTCATAAAGCACGCCATCAATGCGGTAGCGCAAGCCCATCCTCTCTCTAAAAGGCTCTATATGAATATCGGTAGCTCTCTTTTGATGAGCCTCTAATAGTATCTGATTTACTAATTTAACTACTGAAGCATCTTCGGCTAACTTTTCTATGTCGTCTACTTTCCCGGCCGAGGAGGTTTCAACAGCTTCCTTAGGGCTTTTGGCAATAATCCTCTCAATTGTCTCTGCACCAACGCCGTAATGTTTTTCAATCGCTTTTATTATTTCATCTTCTACTGCTAAAACCGGTATAAGCTCACATTCCAAAAACATCTTAACGTCGTTCAACGACCGTAAAGGTTCAAAAGTAGCAACGGTCAACTTTCCATCGGCGTATTTTATAGGGATGATTTTATAGTGCCAGGCAAATTTAGCCGGCACTTTCTTTATAGCTTGCGGGTCAATAGTAACATCCTGCACCTTGATAAAAGGAATATTAAGTTGTGCGGCAAGATGCAGCAAGAGTTGTTCTTCTTTTAGATACCCCCTTTTAACCAAAATCCTGCCTATTAGCTCACCGGTCTTTTGCTGCTCCTTAAGGCCGGCCTCCAGCTGTTGGGCCGTAATCAGATTTTTCTTGACTAGTATTTCTCCAAGCTTCCTGACCATTCCCTTACCTCCTACACAGCACCGAGCATATAAAAATCTTCAGCTGCCTTTTTATCTAAACTGCCGGAAATTATCTTTTCGCAACCATCTAAAGTCTTCTCCAGTGGCACGTATACACCTGCTTTTCCAGTATAAAGCTCAGCAGTAAAAAACGGCTGAGTGAGAAAATTGCGTAACTTCAATGCCCGCCCGAATAAAATTCTGTCGTCTTTGGATAACTCTTCTATTCCGATGATAGAAACGATGCGCCTAAGCTCTTCGTATTTATTAAGAATTTTTAAAACATCCTGAGCAATTTTAAAATGTCTTCTACCAACAATTAAAGGGTCGAGATAAGAGCAAGAAGACAACAAGGGATCAACTGCCGGATAAAGCCCTAATTGTACATACTCACGGGAAAGAACCAGCAAGGAATCTAGGAAACTAAAAATACAAACTACGGCCGGATCGGTTAAGTCATCACTGGGAACATAGACTGCCTCGATAGCGGTAATTGAGGCTTGGGTTCCCGAACGAATTCTTTCCTGAAAATCGCTCATTTCCGAAGTCAAAGTAGGCTGATATCCTGTTTCAGAGGGAATTCTCCCCAAAAGAGTGGACAGTTCGCTTCCGGCTTGAGCAAACCTAAATACACTATCGATAAAAAACATAACGTCTTCGTTTTGTTCCTGAAAGTATTCAGCTAAAGTTATACCAGTATGGGCCACCTCAAATCTTGCCCCGGGAGATTCGTTCATTTGACCAAATACTAAAATCGACCTATCCAGTATTCCCTGCTTAGCCATCTCGTGGTATAACTCATTACCTTCCCTGATTCTCTCCCCGGCTCCGGTAAATATACAGTACCCTCTCTGTTTCTTGACCACATTGTGCATCAATTCTAAAATCAGTACACTCTTGCCTAAAGCCGCCCCGCCTAAGATGCCGGTTCTTGTTCCCCGTACCAGAGGAAATAATAAGTCAACCATTTTTATTCCTGTTTCCATTACTTCGAACTTAATCCTCTGGCTCCCATCTACGCTGGAACCAATAGCCTCCTTTCTATGGGTGAGTCTTCTTACCTCGGCCTTAATAGGGCCTTTTTTGTCTATAGGGTCGCCTAAAACATTTAATATTCTGGAACAGGCCTCTTTACCTACCGGAATTTTAATTCCCGAACCGGTTGCAAAAACTTCCATATTCCTCTGAAGGCCGAAAACAGAGGTCATGGCAATACACTTCACAATATTGCCCTGATCAGTAGATTTATGGCCTAAATATTCAATTACCTCCACCACCACTCTTCTTCCTTCATAAGTCTTTGTTTCTAAAATGTCATAGATGACCGGTAGGGGAGTTTGGGGAGGAAACTCTACGTTTACAATTGGTCCCTGGATTGCAACTACTTTACCTTTTTCCATTTGCTCCTTGGCGAATTATGCCTCATGCCCCATGACTGACCGGCTTGAAAAAATCTCCCTAATATTTTTATCGCTGACTTCATGTAAAGCGTGAAAATATTTAAGACGTAATTTTTTATCCATTTCTTTAATTTCGGTGGAACTTCCCTCCAAATGCATAACCCGCGCTGCCCATTCAGAGAGCTTACTTTCCCAAAAGATACCGTATAGCATATGTTTTATCCATACCCCGACCAAGTATTCTGCTATCGAAGATAGAGACGGTTCAATAATAGCACCCTCCTCCGGCTCAAAGTCTCCAGCCCTTCTTGAGGCCTCCGGGAATAAAAACCTGCAGGGAAGTAATTGATAAACCTGCACTTCCCATACGGCAAAAGAAACAAAGTGAGGACTGACAATAGTTATCTTGCCTATTTTTTTATCTAAAAAGCTTCTGATGATAAAGTCTCCCAACTTTTCTGCCTCTTCATAGTTGACCTCGTCGCTAATGCCTGGTAAGAGGGTAGCCCTTGAAAGAAGGCTATCGTTTGAGTAAGCAGAATCTTTGCCGGAAAATCCTTCTCCAACCGGCCCGGTTTCTTCCATAAGCCTTGCACCTTGCTTGCCAACTATAATCAGCTTCTCATCCCCTGAGCATTGATCCAAGGCAGAATTGACTATCGAAATATTCAGCTTTCCCAAAAAACCGGTATCGGAAGTTACAAGCAGTATGGCACTGGGCAATGAGGAAGTTTCTATAAAGGGGTGATGCAGCCCTGTGACATCCACCATCTGGATAAAATTTTTTAGATACTCTCCGAATTGATCAAGGCTCTTTCTTGCTTTCTGAAGGCGATAAAACTCAGAGGATGCCACTCCTTTTAATACATTGACTATCCCCCCTATTTCTTTATTAAACCTTCTTTCTTTACGTAATTTGGTAAGTTGAAGCATAGTTTACTATGACCAATTTTATGTCTTAAAAAACTTAACAAAGGCCTCATCCAGGCCTTTTTTTATATCATCAGTCAATACCTTTTCGGATCCAAGTTTCTTAATTAACTGCGGCTGGGCCTTAAGCAAGTATCTATATATCTCTTTTTTGAATTTTTCTCTTGTAGTTTCTTCCAAAATCTCAGGCAGTTCTTTATGAAATGCATAAAAGGTAATAATTTCTTCTTCTAATGTTAAAGGCTTACTTTTATCCTGGATAAAAAGATCGCTTAATGCCTCCCCCTTTTTTATCCTGGCCTCTACCTCGGGGGAAAGTTTAGTTCGCACGCGGGTTAAGCTAACCAACTCCTTAAACCCGGCATATTCTGCTTTCAAACCGCTGGATACTTCCTTTATCGCTTCACACTGAACCTTACTCCCGATTCGTGAAACCGAAAGCCCTAAATCAATGGCCGGTTTAAACCCTTCATTGAAAAGACTGGTGTTTAAATATATCTGGCCGTCAGTCATAGAAATAAGGTTGGAGGGAATAAGCCCGGTAACATCCCCATCCTGTGTTTCGGCAATAGGCAAAAAAGTCATTGAACCGCTACCGTTATCCTCGTTTAATTTTGCCGCCCTTTCTATCAATTGTGAATGAAGGTAAAAAATATCACCGGGATAAGCCTCCCGGCCCGGAGGCCTTTCCAGGAGCAGCGAGAGTTGCCGATAAACCCAAGCATGTCTGGTTAAATTATCGAAGACTACCAAAACGTCTCGACCACGACGCATAAAATACTCTCCCATGGCGCAGGCAGAATAGGGAACCAAATATTGCTCTGCCGAAGAATCAGAGGCCAAAGCGCTGATGATAATACTATACTTCATTGCTCCGCCTCTTATCATATCCTGAATCAGCTTTAAGAATGCCGAGTAACTGCCCCCTATCCAACAAAATATGCAGATTACATCTTTATCTCTCTGGTTTAAAATAGTATCTACAGCTAAAGTTGTCTTGCCGGTAATCCTGTCCCCGATTATAAGCTCTCTCTGGCCCTTGCCCAAAGGAATAACAGTGTCAATCATCTTAATCCCGGTCAAGAGCGGCTCATATACAGGGACCCTGTCTACTATACCCGCGGCATCTTTAAAAACCTGGTAGTGGTCGCTCTCCTCGATTCTTCCTTTCCCGTCGATTTCCCGGCCGAAAGAATTTACTATCCGGCCAATAAAATTACTTCCCACCGGAACCTCAAAGACACTCTCTCCGCCGTAGATAGTATCTCCTATACCAATCTTAGTCTCATCACCTAAAACTAAAACTAAAACTTCATCCTTAGTGAAACCGATCACTATTCCCAGTAAATTACTCCCTAATTCAACTAACTGCCCATTTATACAAGAAGACAATCCTGTTACCTTAACAATACCTTTTTTAATCTCTCGAACTGTGCCGGTACCTCTTATATCCAGCAAGGGTATCTTGTTTTTCTCTTCAAGCATTACAACTCCGTCGTTAAAGCCCCGATCAAGCGGCCCTTTCCTTTTCCTTAATCATTGACAATATTTTTCTTAATCTGTTTTTGACAGAACCGTCAATTACAAACCCACCCATTTTTATAATCAGACCGGCGATTATCTGGGGATCTGGCTTCTCACTTAATTTAATATCCCGGTTTAAGCTGGAAGATAGGACCTTTTTCAGCTTAGTTTTCTGTACCGATTCCAATGCATAGGCACAAATAACCTCTGCCTTATCTCCTTTGGCCTCTATCTTTCCTTTTTCAAGCTTCTCTATCTCATCAATTAACTCATCAATGAGCTGGCTGTGCAAACTTTCCCGGCCCTGTTCAGTAAAGATATACTTTACCATATCAGTAGCCAAATATATAGCCTTCTCCTGCATCTCTAAGCTAAGTTCTGCCCTTTTTCTCTGGCAATCGCTTATTGCGTCATTGATAAGCCTCTTAGCTTCTTTCCTGACCCTGATTAGTACATCTTCTCTATTTTTCTCAGCCTCCTTCTTGGCTTGTTCCTTTAACTCTTCGGCCTGACGCCGGCCCTCTTCAACCTCTCTCCTGGCTTCTTTCCTGGCCCTTTCCAACTCTTCCTTCAAGGCCCTTTCCTTTTCCAAATTCTCCTGATTGAGTTTTCGTAATCTTCTTAAGGCATGTACTATATGGGCATGAAGCAACCACCTCAAAAGCAAGACAATGAAGATAAATGTTACTACCTGTACTGTAATCAGTTGCCAAATTAGCATTTTAACTCCTCAATGAGACTTATCCGCCTTAGGCGGATGTAGTCGAATTGATACTGAAGGCATGAAATGCCTGAAGTATCTTATTAATATTTATACTTATACGTCTACTTTCTCGTCGTATAAACACAACCTATCCTTGCCCAGTCTCTTTGCCCTGAACAGGGCTTTATCGGCATTATTAATTAAATCATTTTTTGTCTGAGCATTATCGGGGAAAACGGCTAAGCCGACGCTAATAGTTATCGGCAGGCGTTTTCTAACTGCTTCAACCATCCTTTCACCGACCAATAAGGCATGTTCCCGACCGGTCTGGGGCAAAATTACAGTAAACTCCTCCCCGCCATACCGGCAAGTCACATCGTTGTCTCTAGTTGAACTTACAAATAACTGGGCAGCATCATGAAGCACCTTATCTCCTTCCAAATGCCCGTTAGTATCATTATATTTCTTAAAATTATCAATATCGATTATAAACATCGAAAAGGTCTGTGGGAAACGCTTAAGATGGTCAACATGCCACTCCAATTTTTCATGGAAATAACGGTGGTTATAGACGCCGGTCAAGCCGTCTAAGACCGACATATCCTGGTAATATTTTCTCTTTCCGGCCTGTATCATCAGACAGACATTTCTTATCGCCCTCCTCAAAACTAGGTTTACCTCTTCAACATTTAACGGTTTCAGCAAATAAGTATAAGCGCCTTTTTTCATCGCCTCCACAGCTGACTCAACAAAAGAATAGGTGCTGAGAACAATTACATTAATTTTATAATCCATTTTTTTAATCTTTTTTATCAGTTCAGTCCCCCTCATGTCCGGTATTCGAACCTCGGTGATGACTACAGTAAAATAAACATCCTTAGCCAGCTTAAGGGCTTCTTTGCCGGTAGTTACTCTCCAAATCTTGTAATCAACCGCGCTCAGTCCGCCCTTTAAGACTTCGAATGTCTTGTCATCGTCTTCAACTACTAATAGGTTAAATTTCTTATCCATAGTAAATTACTTCCCCTCCCCTTTTTATTTGGATAGGCTATTAATCCATGCCTTCTCCAAACCTTCTAAATTCTCAAATTTATAAGTGCTTAGCAAGGCCTCTTCCCATCCTTCTCCGTCTCGTAGGCAACGGCAAAAAATAACAAACTTGTTTCTGCCAAACTTTTCCAAAAGAAAGTGCACTATACTTGCAGCCTGGCTATAAAAAACATCGGGCCTAATTTGCCCGTAATCACTCACACTTGCCAACTCACTTAAAAAGACATAATTGCCCTGCCTAGCCAAATTCCTGGCCCCGGCCAAATATTTGGCCCTATCTTCCTCCTGCAGAACCGCAACTGCTTCATCGATCCAGAGAGGAAGTTTCTTGTCAAATCCTACCAGCTCTCTAAATATAATATGCCCCATTTCATGAGGAAGGACATGATCAAAGAACTCTGCCTCCCGGGCATAGGTAACAATCTCTTTTTTTATGACATGGACACTTCCTTTTGACCAGGAGATCCGTCCGGTATCTTTCAGATATTCCTCGCGACTTGGGTAAAGATAAATTTTACAACGCTTCTCCCAGGTCCAAAAGTTAAATCTTCGAAAACCTAAATAATTAGTAATACTCTTGTAATAATGCTCAGCATACCTCTTTACCTTACTTATATACTTGCTTGAAGCCTCCTGGTAGTAAATAATAAAATGTTTACTCTTTTCTTCCTTCCACTCATTTGAATCTAGAGAGTTATCAACCTGAGCATAAACCGGTCCAATGAATAAAAAAACAAATGCAATTAATACTATATTTTTCCACAACTTCATCTTCTGTTTGAAAAAATTATATCATATCTACTACCCTAAATCAATGAAAACCCACAGACACCCAAGCTCTATTGATGGCAGGGTGTACCTTTGCAGACGTCCTATTTCACCCCTAAAATAGAATGTTTGCGGTAATATTTTCATCCATCGGGACACATCCATCCATCGGGACACATCCCATTCAAAAAAGCTAAGCTAGCAAATGGTTTTTGGTAAAAATAGCAAAAAAATCAAAAAATTTGAAAGAATTCTTGCTTCTTCTGCGTCTATTAAGTAAAGGAGTAAATCGGTATAAGAACCGATTAAAAAAGTATGTCACGGATAGCAAGATTAGTAAATCCCGGGTACCCCCATCATGTAACCATGAGAGGAAATAATAGACAACCCACATTCAAGGATAGCCGAGATAGAAAGTTTTACCTATACCTGTTAAAAAGATATAGCTGCCAATGCGGTTGTAAAATACATGCCTACTGTCTGATGCTCAATCACGTTCACCTTTTACTGGTGCCCAGCCGCAAAACCTCTTTGGCAAAAATTATGCAAAAAATAAATTTATCCTATACCCAGTACATAAATAAAAAATATAAACGGACCGGCAGGCTGTGGGAATGTCGTTTCTTTTCCGCGATAATTGATAGGGAATTATACTTATGGACAGTCTGCAGATATATCGAACAGAATCCTTTACGCGCCGGCATAGCCATTAAAGCCACCGGATATAAGTGGTCTAGTGCAAAAATAAACGCCGGCTTGATAAAGCCTGGTTTTGTTGAGCCAGTTTGGAAAAAATATCTCGATAAAAATGAATACCAGCGCCTTTTGGCGAAGAGGATCGAAAAAGAAGAGATAAGAAAGATAGGAAAATTTACACTAAAGGGATTTCGGAAAATTTAAGTAGAAAAGGTAAGCCTGGTAAGGGAAATTTAAATGGGATGTGTCCCGAAAAGGGACTATTTTTAGGTTCCGAAGAGATTATAGATAATCAAAAGGCCAAGGATTGCGATTGCCTCGGCAAAGACAAAAGCAAGAATCATCGCCAGGAGAATTTTGGGAGCTGCCGAAGGATTCCTGCCTAAGGCCCTGGTGCTGGCATAACCTACTGCAGCTATAACAGCTGCCGGGCCTAATGTAGAAAGTAACATTATCAAAACAACGGTTACTGTTTTCATCGTTTAAAATTCCTTTTTGCCATCATTTTTCTATATTAAATAATTAAGTAAGCTAGGCAAGGAAGACTTAAATGGGGTCTGTCCCGATTAAGAGATTCTCTCACTATCCTCCTCTTTTCCTTTCTTTTCTACAATGGTTGCCTGGCGCTGCCAGACAATGTAGAAAACAAGCGAAAGCAATCCCAATGAGAGGATAACCCCTAAAATCAACCACCAAGTTGCTTTAACCGAAACTTTTTCGGCATCGTGGTCGGGGCGACTACTAACCTTAACCTTAAGAAGCATCTCGTCTAACTTAGACAGCTTATCCTTTATTGAACCAAAGGCCTTCAGGTTATCTCTGTAAACAGCGATATGAGTCTGAGGCAAAGCTTCCATTGCCTGTTCCTGCTTGGCTAAAACTTCACCAGCTTTCTCTTCAATATCCTTCTGCAGGGTGAGAGCTGCATCAAAATAGGCGGTCTTTTTCAGTTTCTCGATAATATCTTTAGCCTCTCCGGTTAAAGTCTCCAGCTCTGCTTTAGATATTACCCAGATATCTTTAATCTCAATAGAGCGGCTGGCGCTTTCTCCGGGAGCAAGCTCAAACTTCTTAAAGACATAGTAAAGCCCTTTTTCGATATCATAGTCAATTTTTAAATCACCAAGGCCGATAACATCTTCGGGCTTTACCTCCTTAGGCAAATAGGCCTTAAGCACAGCCTCCTGGATCTTAGACTGGGATGGATTAATCACCATGGTCTTTAAGATAATATTGGCCTGGGCCCGGTCAGTCCATACCCCCCAGTCAAAAGTCCATAATAAACACAGCGCTATTAATATTATCCATCTTCGTTTCATCTTTTTTCTTTCTCCTGCCTTTCTAATTCCCGAAAAATAAAACCACCTTTTTTATTCTCCCGACTCCATCCAGGTTTTCACAATTGGCACATCGTTGGTCCGGGATAAAATATCTTGTGTCAGTTCGGTCAAAGCCTTAATCTCCAGAGTCTTATTCTTAACATAATCCATTTCAGTAGCCTGGTCTTCAGAAAGGTCATACATTTCTTCTATTTTAACACCCTGACCTTCGTTTATCTCTTCAAGCTTATCGGCAGCTAATTCTAATTGTTCATAAATGGCATTAGTGGTCTCACCGGCTAATTCTTGCACTTTGGCACTTAAACCGGCTAATTCATCGATATTACCGACAATCTTAGTAATTACTCCATTCACATCCTCAATACTTGCACTTAATGTCTCCATCTCATCTGTATCTATATTTGCCAACTGAGCCATAGTAGTGGTAGTATCGGAAGCAATACTATCCAGGTTAGTAGAGATAACCTCGATATTTATGCCGTCAAGGGTGCCCTTAGTAGACTCCTGACAAACAATAGTATGGGTGCCTCGGCCCCACTCAAAAGTAACATCGTATTCATAGATACCGGTTCCGGATACAGCCTCGGTCATACTCTTTGCGTCTATCCGTTTTGTATCATCGGGATCATAAACAGTGATTGTCGGAATAAGTCCGGTAGTAGTCTTGTATCTAATAGTCAGATCATCATTAGACCTAACATGACTCTCCTGGTTAAGAATACGCGAAGCAGCCTCAAGGGAAAGTGTGCTGGCTAAGGTCTCACCAGTCTTTATATCTGAGCTTCCAATAAGGGTCATAGTTTCAGTTGCTTTGGCAGTTACCGCTGTCTGAGTTGCCGCAGCCTGGGTGGCAACCGAAGATTCTATGGCGGTCCTGGCTGTAGTTACTGCTGTACGAGTAGTAGCAGCTTGGGTAGCTACTACAGACTGAACCCCGCTTACATCTGCCTGTATATTTTCTACCCAAGTCTTTATCCTGGCAGTAATACCGATATCAAATGAGGTTGATGAAGAGTAAGTAGTGCTAAGGCTTGCTGTGCCGTAAAGAATAGTAATTCTGGAAAAATAACTACGGCCGCTAGTGAATCCTTCAGCAGCAACAGCATTAGCAATATTATACCAGAAAACTCCATTAGCGTCGGGACCAGATAAGGTCGCGGTATACATAGCTGTCACAGGGTCTGTGCTGTCGTAGATATTCAAAGTGGAAGCCCCGAGAATCAAAGTTCCGGTAGTAAGACTTTGCTGGCCGCGTTTCTCAAGCCGAGCATTGACATACAAAGTATCATTATTCTCATCATAGACAAAGTCGCTCAAAACCTTATAGTCAGCTAAAGACTCGGCAATTGAAACCATATATACTGTCCAAGAAATGGCATTATCGTAAGTAGCGTCAGCAGCATCAGCAGTAGTCCCGGCTACTTTTGGTGATGTCAAGTCAACATAAGCGTCTTTGGTAAAAGCAAACTGGTATGAGCCATAAGTCAGATAAAACGGCATAGGGCTATTGCCGCTGACTGGGTTAGTCAGGCCACTTTGTGCAACTACGGCTCCGTTTGAATCAAGAATGTTTAAGGTCAACTCACTTAATCCGCCTCCGGTTACCGAATCAAGCACTTGTATTGAAATATCATACTTTTCGACTACGCTTACAGCATCAGAAGCAGTGCTGTCACTAAGTCCAGAGGCAGAAGCGGTTAAGGTTACTGTTCCCGGATAACTTGCGCAGTAAACACGGAAAGTATTAAAGGTAGATGTTCCTGACTGCGAAGCCACAGTATTTGTGCTGGTAGCGCTAACTGTTCCTCCGGTCGGGGTAACAGTAATATCGACATTTCCAGCAGCGACATTTCCATAAGCATCAGCTACACTGACCCTAAATGCTCTCCATGCTGCATTAGCTACCACTGTTGAATGAGGCTGAGTAGACCAGGACAATTGCGAAGCTGTTCCACCACTAACCACAATATCCAAGTCATCAGCATCAGAAGTGGCAATATCAGGAGTAGGAACGGCGTCAGTGGCCTTAACTGAAGCTCCTTCGGACGCATAGAGTATCATAGTAATAGCAGTACTATTCTCACCGTTGGAAAAACCTATTGCGGTTAAACTACCAAAATCAGTATTATTACACCCAGGCACATCACCTGATGAGGCGGTGCTGGCTCCGCTAAAGGTAATTTGTTTAGAACCGTCATAATCCCAGTCAATATTATCATTAACATCGGTAGCATCAATAGTTACAGTGGTTTGTTCTCCAGCAGCTACGCTAGCGGCACTACCGCTAACCAGGAATTTAGTCACGTCTACTGCAAGAGCGGTTGAGCTGGTAAGTGAGCCTGCGGCCGCAAAACCCGAACTAACCGAATGTGTGCTGATGTCATCATTAGGGTCAATATCAAAAGCCAGTACTTTATTGTCAGCGCCTACTGGCAGGCTCTGTTCAAAATAAATACTTAAGGTAAAAGTCTTGTTCCCGGCATCAGTTACGCTGTAAATTATACTGGCAGCATCGCCAAAAGTTAAAGCGTCATCGGAAACTGTTCCCAGCACTGTGCTCGTACCGTCAGTAATATAAGCTCCGGTAATATAATTTATCCATCCGCCAGTAGTGTCATTAGCAGGATCGCGGTTAATAACAAACTGGGTTATTCTGGTTGGCCAACCGTCACTTCCGGAATCGGTAGCTATAAAATCAAATGTATTAATCCGTTCCACCGAAGTATCAATAATAGAAGAAATGGTAGCCGGTTCACTTAAGGGACCATCAGTTATAGTAGCATCGGTACTGGCAGCACCAAAGGCAATCTGATAAGAATAAGCGTCAGTAACACTTGGAGAAGCTACTGAGGCTCTTAAGTAAATCGATTCAGGATAATTATAAGTTACTCCGCTAAAAGTGGCCAGGCCGTTAGAAGCAGTAACCTGCAGAGAGTTAGCGCTTAGGGTGCCATTACTCACTGCGGTATAACTTCCACTAGTTGTCGAACCGGTCAAGGTAACCTGGTCGCTGGCACCGGAAACAGCATTACCATACTGATCAGCTACAGCCACAATCGGCTGCTGGTCTAAAGCCACGTTAGTCAGGCAAACGGTAGACGGTTGTTGTCCGCCGCCAAAATCAAGCTTATCAAGTACACCTGAGGCCACAGTAATCGAATTGGAAGCAACATCTGTTCCTGATAAATCCGAAGCATTGGGGGTAATCGTAGTTGCTTGGGCTCGGTAAAGCGTAGTAGTTAAGGTAGTAGTAGATACTCCCGAACTGAAATCCACGCTGGTAGTATAACTATCAGTAGAGAGGCTATCAGGAGAATTAGCTGTACCGCTTAAAGCATAATTAACAACCTTCCCGCTTCCGCTATAAACAGTAGCGCCGTTAGCCCCGTCGCATAGATTACTATACAAATCTACCCCCTGGAGTATGCCTAAGGGGAAAGATGTCCCGGCTTGAAATCCGCCGCCAGGAGTAGGAATATCAACTGAGAATTTCAGATGATTAGAAGTAGCATGTCTCACCACAATATCTACATCCTCAGCATCAGAAGTAGTGGCGGTAGGGCTACTGGCTGCATTCATTGCTTTAATGCTTACTGACTCGACATTATAAAGTGTTAAGTCGGTCGTAGCTGCTCCACTGCCAAAACTCAATAAGGTAGCCGAACCAAAGTCAATATCGGCAGCACTACTATTAGAACAAGTAGGCGCCTGTAGAGTAGGAGTAGGCGAAGAAGTTGCCCCACTAAAGAAGACATTCATGGTAACTAAATCAGTCTTTAAATTGTCTTGAGCATCATAAGCATTAATAGTAAGTGCTCTTGTTGCTCCAGCAGTCATTGTTGCGGTGCTGCCGCTAACCGTAAAGTAACTTAAGCCGGCCGGAATAATGGTTACATCTATAGTATCTGCGCCTACGGTTTCACCTGAGCTGCGGGTAGCAGTAAGGGTATCAAGCCCGGTTTCTGTATCCTGGTAATAAAAAGTGCCCATGCTTGCGCCATTACTGATTGTTAATGCGGTTATTGGAGTTGCGCCGCCGCTATCACTGGAAAATCCGGAAGTTCCTCCGGCAGTCGTAGTTAAAGCAAAGACAGTATCCATGGTAGCGTTACTTGTATTATCGTACTGGTCCTGAATAGTAATAGTGTAGGCAGTAGTAGAGACCACAGCAGCAACTACTGAAGCCGGACCGGTTAATTCAATATGATCTGGGGGCGCAGCAGTAGCTGTAGCTGTAAAATCATAATTATAGGTAAGTGCTCCGTCGGTCCAGCTGGCTCTAACCGTATAGTCACCCATTCCGTCTCCTAAAGTAAAGGCAGTGGAAGCCTGACCTGAGGAATCAGTAGTATCTGAAGCCGGAGATACTGCCTGGCCGGTTGCACCAGTAGGATAAGTAAGAATCGTAAAAGTTACAGTCTCATTAGGAATACCAACATCAGAACTATCCCTTAACTTAACTACCAAGGAATTATCTAAAGGATAATTTACTCCCTTAGTCTGGTTGTCTCCGCTAACATAACTTAAAGCTGTAGGCGCTAAGGCTGTAGCTGTAAAGGTAACCGGTGAGCCGGTAAGAGTGCCAGAGGTAGCTGTAACCTCATAATTTCCGGCAATAGTGCCTAAAGTCAGAATGGTCTGGGCCTGGCCTGCAGAATCAGTAGTGGTGGCACCGGTAGATATACTGGCTCCAGCTCCGGTAGGTTCACTGCTTATGGCAAAAGTTATACCCTCACCGGAAATCGGGTTGCCATATTGATCACTGATCACTATTATAAAAGGATTGGCTAAGGCCGCAGATACTGCTCCGCTCTGATCATCACCGCTTACCTCAGCAATAGTATCAGCAGGATCTGCAGCAATGGTTGTTGCCAAAACATGGGCAGTATAAGCTTGGCCGCTCTCCTGCACAGAAACATCCTCGGCCTCTGCAGCATAGGCGGTAAGAGTAACTCCATTTGCTGCCGACACTCCCGAGCTGAGGTTAATCGTGATACCGTAACCAAAAGGAATAGCTTCTATCAACGGAGAGTTTACGCCAACAGTATTTAAGCCAGAAAAGATAAGAGTCTTGTTGCCGGCATAATCCTCATCAACATTCCGGTTAGCATCAGTAGCTCTTACAGTTAATTCACTTGTATCTCCGGCACCGGCGTTAAGTGTAGAGGTGCCGCCTGAAGTTTCTACCAACTCTAAATGAGAAATATCTACGGCGATTGTGCCGGTTACCGCAGTAATGCTTGCGCTGTCTGAAGCCATTTGCGAAGAAGTAGCTGTATCTGTATTTATGTCATCTTCATCAATATCAAAAGTATAAGTATCATCTTCAGTAGCGGTAAGCTTAGTGTTAAGCATATAGACATAAAGTGTATATTCGGTGCTGGTGCTGTCAGCCACTACATCTAAATCTGTAGCTGATAAATCAGCATCACTTCCGGCATCAGCGGTACTACCAAAGGTAATCAAACTATCGGTAATCGCACTGCCGGTAGCAGTAGCTACCTGGGTTTCTCCGGCATATAATCCGGCCCAGGCAATATCAGTTGAAGCATTGGCTCCGGTTCCGCCTACACTGACCACTATCTGGTCAATTAAGGTCGCAGTTCCGTCACCTCCGGCATCAGTAACTTG
>CAZHVO010000004.1:0-36496 GCA_964536195.1 uncultured Planctomycetia bacterium | reverse complement strand
CAATAGAAAACCCGATATGATTAGGCCTATGAGGACTTCTTATCGCAAAGATCCCGTGCGACTCATCTTCAAGGTATGGTTTACCGATAAGCTGTTCCTCTTTCGATCTATTAAAGTAATAAATCAATACGACATGCGAAAATCCTTCGATATCTTTAAGCCCTTGCACATATTCTAGAAATAACTCTACTTTGCCTACAATGCCCCCTTCAAACGTACCTTGTATGGGTATGCCTTTGGGCTCTTTATAAGGTGTGTGAATTATCCCTATGGGTTTTACTTTAATCTCTTTTTTCATGGCTCTCGACAATTTTCGTATATTTCTCATGAATCATCTTGCGGTCAAATTCCCACATCTCGTTAAGCATTGCATCCTTCTCGGCATCGGTAAAATAATCCATGCAGGGGATAAAAAAGCGCTTATCTTCTTTCTCGATGTGCTTGGGATAGAACTTAACCAAGGTTTCTATGTTTGATACTATCTCCTTTAAGGCTTTGTTATCGCCACGGACATATTTTTCTTTTGCCTCGATCAAATTTTTAACATTGTTCCTGCCCATCTTATGTTCTTCTATAAGCTCCTGCATAATCCTTTGGTGCTCAACAGATATCTTCTTCTTTGCAAGATCCCTGAACAAAATATCTTCCTCTTTGCCATGATGACACCTGTCAGCATATGTCCGTATAAAATCCACGGCTGTATCAACAAAGTCCGGGTCAACTTTTCCCTCTTTATTTATAGTCTCCAAGTTAGCTTGCATTATACGTATCATCCGCTCTATAAGCCTGTGTTCAATCATTAAAGGTCCTACCGGCATCATATTAAATACCTCCACTTCATTATTTAGCTTTGCTACCCCACCATGGCCTCTGCCAGGCTTTCCATAGTCCTACTATAACCCGGCCATCGGCCAGCCGAATGTCTTAATGTAGACTTTCATACATTCTAAGGAAAAACGAACTGACACCTTTTTCCCTTTGTCATTCCTGCATTGTTATGGCCGACGCAGGACATCCACTGGCTGCTGTGCGGCATTTCTCTTCAGCTTCCTTTGGAACTTTTTCAACATAAACGTTCGCTTTGCCTTCTTTCATCTTAAAAACCTGTGGACAGGTATTAACGCAATCCTGGCTTCCGATACATAAATCTTGGTCAACTTTTGCTTTCATATCGCTCCTCCTCTCCTTTATAGGATAATATTTCTAATTATATCTTTTATAGTATTTGCCGAATTTTCAAACTGCTGTTGCTCGACGGGCGATAACTCTAACTTTAGGAATCTCTTCACGCCTCCCCGATTAACTATCGATGGCAAGCTAATGCAGACGTCATTTACTCCATAATAATCCTCGATTAAAGTCGATACGGATAAAACAGAATTTTCGTCTCTTAATATAGCTTCGACAATTTTTACCAAGGCTAAACCTATGGCATAATAAGTAGCACCCTTTGATTCTATGATTTTGTAAGCTGCGCTCTTTACTTCTTCAAAAATCTTCCCAAGTTCTTTTTTATAATCACAACGGTTATTGCAAATCGGACAATATTTGGACAATATCATCCCGCCTATATTAGCGTGGCTCCATACTGGAAGTTCGCTGTCACCGTGTTCGCCTATAATATAAGCGTGGACATTCCTCGGGTCGACATGACAATGCTCACTTATTAAATACCTGAATCTTGAACTATCCAAAACTGTACCTGAACCCATAACTCTACCCGAAGGAAAGCCGGATAGCTTCAAAGCTGCATATGTTAATATATCCATAGGGTTGGAAACGATTAATAGTATAGCATCTTTGGCATATTTCACTATTTTAGGTATGATATTCTTGAATATCTCTAAATTCGTTTGAACCAAATCTATTCTTGTCTGCCCTGGCTTCTGTTTTGCACCAGCAGTAATCACTACTACGTCAGATCCTTTGCAACCTTCATATCCAGAAGAAAGTATATTTACTGGATGGACAAAACTGGCACCATGGTTTAAATCCATACATTCACCGGCTGATTTTTTCTCGTTTTTATCAACGATAACGATTTCCCGGGCTAGGCCTCGCATCATTAAGGCAAATGCGAAAGAGCTTCCGACGCTGCCAGCTCCTATGATTGACACCTTTGGTTTTAATAGCCTCATATAATCATCTCATTTTATAATACCTTTCAACTCCGCCACATCATCTATTATGTAATCGGGTTCTGCTTTCATTATGTCTTCTTTTTTCCCTATGCCGTAAGTTACAGCACAGGTTAATATACCAGCCTTTTTACCGCTTAAAATGTCCAGATCCATATCTCCGACTATTATACTTCTTCTTTTATCTATATTAAATTTTAAAACCTTGTTAAGAGGACATGCCGATGGCTTAAGGCAAGACTCATCATCCCCACTAATTATATCCTTAAAATATTTATAGATTCCTAAGCTATTTAAAGTCACCAGTGCCATATCTTTCCTTCTATTCGTAACAACGAACATCAATTTGCTTTTAAAATATTCTAAAACATCTTCCACATGGGAATAAAGCCTGCTCTTTACCGCAGCGTGCTTTTTGTAGTAATCTTCGAATATTGATATTCCTTTATTAAACAGACCTCTGTTTCTTTCCCCAATGGCTTTCCTGATTAAGCTATTTATTCCCGCCCCTATAAAAGAAACGATTTCGCCAAACGGCTTTTCATTTAAACCCAGCTTTCTTAAAGTAAAATTAACGGCATCAACTATGCCTTTTTTTGAGTCTACTAATGTCCCGTCAAGGTCAAAAATAATTAAATCCACATCTATAATTTTCTTATTTTTCATATTAAGGAGTTAACCCCCTTTACCTATATTAACTTTACCCCGAAACTTAATCATATAGCTGCAGCCGAGATCCGTCAAACTTATCTTCTTAAAACCATATTCAGCCATTGCATCTTCAATCTCCTGAGAAGATAAACGTATCTCGATCGGCGGGCCGAACTCTGTTTCTTCTTTTTTAAACTCGATAATTGCCACACTTCCCCCGGGTTTGATAACCCGGCGAATCTCAGTAAACAAGTTTTTTGTATCTTCGTATAAATTAAATCCATGAAGTACCTGGGCCAGCAGACAAAAATCAATGTTATTATCTTCAAGCGGTAAGGAAGTATTAATATCCAAATCTATTGCTTTAATATTATTTAATCCTTGAGTTTGAGCTTTTTTTGCTAAGTTGGAAACCACCTCTTTCCATTTATCAACTGCGTATACTATTCCGGAATCTCCAATAATTTTTGCAGCCTCAATTGTATAATCCCCGGCTCCACATCCAAGATCAAGGAAAGAATCACCTTCTTTGAGTTTAAGCTCATGGAAAACAAGTGCTGAATCAAGAATATCAAAACTACTCACACCTTGCTTCTGCCGCTCAACACCCCCATGATCGTGTTCGTGTCTATGCTTGTTTATATTATTCATAATATTTCACTTACCTTTGGTTTCCTTCTCCCCATTTTTCTAACTCTATATAAATCAATAGATTAATTCTTAGTATATACCTCTCCCAAGAATTGTAAAATCGGTTTGTGACAATTTGTTCATCTGACAACCGAAGGTTCGTATATATCTTCATTGCTCCACCGTTAGAACCTGAGGGCGTGCCGAACGTTTTAATTCTCCAGCGAAATTCTTACGGTTCGGCCAGCCGAATGTCTTAATATGGGCTTTCATAGGTAAATATTATACCAGAAAGGGCAAGGTTTGCGAACAGGGTTAAAAGTTAGCTAGATACTAATCTCTTATCTCGTAATTTAGCCGTATTTGCTGACTTCCTCTTATCAGATCTACGGTTATCTGGGATTGGTTTCGTGCTTTGCGCAGCACTTGAAGTGCTCTTTGGGGAGTGTCCAGCTGCTGGCCGCTGACTGCTTTGATAATGTCTCCATTTTGTAGCCCGGCATCTTCAGCTATACTGCCTTTCTGAATATTATCGACTTTAAACCCGGAAAACTTACCCTTAGTAAGATCAAGGTGAGGTAGAATTTTAGCTGTCTTAAATGCTTCATTTATATCACCGCCAATTTCGCTTAGAACCCCCTTTTTGCTAATAACCATTTTAGTAGGTGAAATCTTAGTGACGGCCTTTTCTTTACTTGCAGTAAGAAATAAAACTCCCTTTTGGCCGTCTATTCCCAAGGTTACCTCACCCCTTTGAATGTTAAGTATTTTTGCGCCGGAAATTGCATCTCCAACCCTATAGGCACTCATCCGGGATTTAGTTAAGTCTTCGATGTAAGCAACGACCGGATTCCCCATGGCAGTCCCTAAAAGCCTTAAGGTTCCCAAGAGCTCACTTACATTGATGTCTCCCCTACTAACAGTATTTTTACTTATAATAACCGGTTGGGATAATGTTTTCTCTGGGCTGGTATTGTTGGTAGTAGATAGTGCCGATAAAAATTCAATTTTAACTTCTTGTTCCAAATTTCTATAACTTTTTATAAGATAACCAGCCATAAAAATAAGACAGACAACAAAGACTGCACCGATGATGAGGAGAAGTTTCTTTAAACTCAAAAGTTTGCTTTCCTTCTTAAAACTATATGTAATTGACTTATTTTCCTATAGCTGCTTTGCTAAACCAGATAAATGGCTTTAGCAATGTCCTGACTTTAGCTTTCAGGTCTTCTCTTTCAGCTATATAATCAGCGATAGGCGGGCTAAATTTATAATAAAGCGACACCAGCTTTTTTCCTAAGCTATTGGTATCGGCCAATAAATACTTGTCTCTGAATTCAGAAAGAACCTTTACTTCCCCTGCCATAGAAGTACCATAGGCTGCAGTGGCTATAAAGCAGCCACCTCCTCCTCCGCCACCGCCTCCGCCACCGCCGGTGGGGCTGTCGCCTCCTCCGGAAACGATAGAGCCGACAATATCGAAAAAGCTGAAATGCCCGACAGTGCCTTCAACATATGTCGGATAGGTCACGCAATCAGCTATCTCTATCCAGCTATTGGTCGTACTATTAAAGTAGTATATAGACAACTCATAGTCAGATCCGGTTATTCCGGCGTTTGTTAAATCTGCTTGGTTGTAAGGTATCCGGATAGTTGCTGATCCATTAAATTCTGTGCCTCCGGAACCAAAATCTATAGGGATTCCGATGGCGTACTGGCCTTGAGTAGGTATCAAAGGTGGTGGATTATCGATTTCTCCAATTGTTATAATCGCGTCTGTCTCTAATGCTCCAGCCGGTATTTCTACTCGGGCACCATAAAGATAGCTGGAATTATCATCTAAGGTAACTGTTCCGCCTTGGTCCCAGCCTATCATAGTAGATTTACGAATATTTATTACTGAGTTTTTAGCGAAATAGATATCGGACGTACCACTTCTAGAATCAGTCCAGCAAATATTAACGTGTCGACCGCTACTGTTGTCTAAGGCCAGTGAAGGATTTTTTTGGGTTGTTGAACCGCTGTCAGTATTAATTAAAAGGTTAGTCTTAAATGAACTTCCCCCGTTCACAGACCCGGAAAGATAGATGTCTCCCTGATCACTAATATTCCTTAAGTCATGCCAGGCTACAAAAACATCTCCGTTATTATCTACGGCTAAAGACGGTTCTTTTTGTGCTTGGTTGGTAGTATCGTCTATTACTTCTACGGGGCTGCTACTGAAGCTTGCCCCCCAGTCAGTTGATTTGGCGAAGAAAACATCCTGGTCGCCTCCGGTTGTAGCCTGCCAAGCAATATAAATGTCCTTTCCATTGGGCCTTACATCTATCGATGGTGAATCTACATTCAGTGCCTGGTCGTCTCCGTCTACCCTAACATCTGTTCCAAAACTTCCCGATCGGTTGTTGTCGTGAAAGATATAGTCATTACTGCCACCTTGGGCTTTCCAGGTAATATAAGCATCTCCATTAGAATCGATGGCAAAAGAAGGACTGCCAACAGTCAATACCCCCGCCGAGTCGCTAACCTGTGTTGCGGCTTCATAGACATACCACTCATCAGTAGGAGACTGGGTTGAACTTGCAAAATATATAGCACTGCCGAAATTATTACTGGCAGTATAAACAAGGTATCCTCTATCATTACTAAGAGCAGCTACGGACGGCCGAGTTTGGTCATAACTATAATCGTATTTATGCTCTGCAAAACTTTCTCCTCCATCTGTAGACATGGCAGCGCAGATATCCCAACCAGTCGAATTAATATCCTGATCATCCTGCCAGGCTATAAGAATATCACCAGGAGGTGTGACATCAATAACCGGATATCTCTGATTAGTGCCCACAGGACTGCTGTTGACTTTGATATCACTGCTAAAAGTTAGGCCCCGGTCAATTGATTTAGCTAAGTAGATATCATAGTCAGTGCCGTTATTCTCCTCCCAGACTATATAAATATTCTTTCCGCTATTGTCTACGGCTAGGGATGAATTATCCCGGACAGCTGTGCGGTTATCATTTACCTTAGCGTTTAAACCAAGAATCATCGACTCGACAATAAATGAGTAAGTATAATCTAGGTTATTACCATCAGAATCCTGTGCAGTTACATGGGCACTCACTACTTGTTCATATTTAAAGTTTGCTGCCGGGTCGTAGCCTATGATGTAATCACTGAGAGTAGACCTGGTAAATACTTGTTTTCCTGGCTGGACAACCCCATCAATAATTATATCCTCTCCGTCCACGCTTAAAGATACGGAGCTTTCAATTAAGGCAGAACCATAAGCAACTATGTGTAAAATAATATTGCTATCCCGAGAAACGCAGGCTGCTTTTTTCAAACCTTGCGGATCAGAATTAAGGCCGAAGCTATCTTGATAATAAGGCGGATTAAGACCTTCAACATTAAGTGAAGAACTTGCCCTAACAGTTATCGTTCCTGAAACTTCGCTATAACCATTGACGTCAGTAGCAGTAACTGTACATGTCCCGATGCCAACAGCGCTAAATATGCCACTGCTATTAATAGTCCCTATAGCAGTGTTGCTGCTTGTCCAGATATAGGGTGTAGTACCACCAGAAGCGCTAAATTGCTGGGTATCTACAATTGTAAGGCTAGCTGTATTGGGAGTTATACTAATAGTGGGTGCTGCAACAATTATCGTGCTCGAAACCCCAGCATAGGAATTAGCATCAACAGCAGTAACTGTACATGTTCCATTACTAACAGCGCTAAATAAGCCGCTGCTATTAATAGTCCCTATAGCAGTGTTGCTGCTTGTCCAGATATAGGGTGTAGTACCGCCGGAAGCAGCAAATTGCAAGGTCTCTCCAACTATAAGATTACCTGTATTGGGAGTGATAGTAATAGTAACACTGGGATCAGTAACACTTATCACCCCGGAAACTCCGGCATAGGCATTGGCATCAATAGCAGTAACCGTACATGTCCCGGAGCCAGCAGCGCTAAATAAGCCGCTGCTATTAATAGTCCCTACAGCATTGTCGCTGCTTGCCCAAGTGTAAGGTGTTTTACCGCCGGAAGCGCTAAATTGCAAAGTCTCTCCAACCATAAGATTGCCTGTGTTAGGAGTGACAGTGATAGTGGGAGCTGTAACAGTTATCGTACCAGAGGTACCGCTATAGCCATTAGCATCAACAGCAGTAATCGTACATGTTCCCGGACCAACTGCGCTAAATAAGCCGCTGTTATTAATAGTCCCTCGGGCATTGTTGCTGCTTGTCCAAGTATAAGGTGTTTTACCGCCGGAAACACTAAATTGCAAAGTCTCTCCAACTGTAAGATTACCTGTATTGGGATTTATAGCAATAGTGGGAGCTGTAACAGTTATTGTGCCGGAGGTACCGCTATCGGTATTAACATCAACAGCAGTAACCGTACAGGTTCCAAGACCAACAGCGCTAAATACGCCGCTGCTATTAATAGTCCCTACGGCAGTGTCACTGCTTGTCCAGGTATAAGGCCCTGTACCACCGGAAGCACCAAATTGCAGGGTCTCTGCGACTATAAGATTACCAGTATTGGGAGTGATAGTAATAGTTACAGATATATTTGGGCCGTCATTAGAGGTGTTTCTGGTTGGGGTATCATCCATATTATCAGCCCAGAATCGGCCATCAGGAAACCGGTAAATAGAAGAACCGGAATCACTGGTAACAGAGCCAAAGGATTTACTGTCAATGACTGTAGTCCCATCCGGCTCTAAGAAGTTTAGTGTGTCTCCTTGATTGCGAAGATAACTATCTCCGCTACCCAGGTCAACACTATCGCCCATACCGGGATCAATAATCATACCGCTAGGAATTTGCTGGGGACTATCTCCGCTACCAATAGCATCATCAAGCCAGCAACCGCTGATATCAACACTGACACTTCCTTTATTGTAAAATTCGACCCACTCATCATTACTCCCCTGAGGATTGGGTAAAAATTCATTGATTACCACATTATCATAGAGAGAAACAGTACCGCTATCAGTTCCCTTGGCAGAATAGATGCCGTTTCTGCCATCATCCCATATTACATAGGTATTTCCCTTAGGATCTACGGCTATTGCCGGATCATCTTGCCAGATAGCTGAAGAGCTAGCATGATCTACACGTACATCGGTTTCAAAAGAAGCTCCGCCGTCTATACTTTTGGCAAAGTAAATATTGAAATCACTATAATTACTACCGTTTCGATTATCCTCCCAGGTTAAATAAATATTGTCGTCTGGGTCTATAGCCATCAAAGGTCGAAATTGTCCACGAGAATTAATATCATTTACGCAAACATTTGTCCCAAAAGATGCCCCTCCATCGGTGCTTTTGGCAAGATAGATATCAAAGTCAAGAGAATCAACATTTCGATTATCCTGCCAAGCTACATAAACATCTCCATTTGTATCTGCGACTAACCCGACTTTCGATTGCCAGCTAGTAGTTGTACCGATATCATCCACCCGTACATTTGTCCCGAAAGATGCCCCGCCATCTGTGCTTTTAGCACAATAAGCATTATAGTATCCACTGCGGTTATCCTGCCAGGCTACATAGATATCTTTATTGACATCTACGGCTACTGAAGGCCAGGAATCCCCGGTAATAGATGCGCCAATATCATTTACGCAAACATTTGTCCCAAAAGTTGCTCCGCCGTCTGTACTTTTGGCAAAGTAAGTAACGTAAATAGCCTGGTGGATCCGGTTATCTTGCCAAACCACATAAATATCTCCATCGGCATCGGTGGCTATTGAGGGCATAAACTGTTTGGTTTTAGACGGAGCATCATCTACAAGCACAGCTGGCCCGAATGAGGCGCCGCCGTCTGTACTTTTGGCAAAGTAGATATCGGAATGATAAAAATTGCCTTTTATGCTCTGATCCCAAACTACATAAATATCTCCATTTGTATCTATGGTCATTGCCGGTCTCCAGCGCATGTGGGAAGAAAAACCAGGATCGTTTACCCGCACATTTGTCCCAAAAGTTACTCCGCCGTCTGTGCTTTTGGCAAAGTAGATGTTATATTGTCCGCTGTCCCGGCTGTCCTGCCAGGTTGCATAAATATCTCCATTTGTATCTGTGGCTATTGCAGGATTCCATTGCCCGGTAATCACTGGACCAGTATTATCATCTACGCGCAGAATCGACCCGAATGTAGTTGCGGCAAACCCGTCAGTCGCCCATAGGGCAAAACAGGCAGTAAAAACAAGCATTAAGCCTGTTAAACTAAGGCATTTTTTACAAGATTTAATTTTTATCATATCTTCTGTTGCGTTTGAGCTCTCCTGTTGAGTTTGAGCCAGCCGAAATATACCATAACTTTAGAATTTTGTCCAGTTTTTTTAATACCTATATTATAAGGCTTCGCTGAGCCCAATAGAGTGAAAATTTAATACCGGAAGATCAAAGCAGGTTAGTTGTTCTCTCCTGCTGGGTTACTCTGATTACTTCTGAAAGAGTAGTTAATCCCCTTTTTACCTTTTCCCATCCATCCTGTTGAAGCGTATGCATACCTGCTGATATCGCTGCCTTTTTTATCTGACTGGCTGAAGCCCGCTGTAGTATCAATTCCCTAACCGGGTCTGTTATCAGTAAAAATTCATAAATTCCCGTGCGGCCTCTATATCCTGTAAATTTACAGTATTCGCAGCCTTTACCCTTATAGAACTTAACCTTATCGATATCCTCTTCCTGCCAAGGTCGTAATTGCTCTAAAACCCCCTTTTCTAATTTGACTTCTTGTTTACACTTTGGGCAGATAAGTCGCACCAGGCGCTGGGCAACGAAACATTCTACAGAAGAAGCGATTAAATAAGGTTCGATTCCGATATCGAGAAGCCGGGCCGCTCCGCTGGCAGCATCATTTGTATGTACGGTGCTGAAAACAAGATGTCCAGTCAAAGCTACACGAATAGTTATTTCAGCTGTTTCTCTATCTCTGACTTCTCCTACCATCATAATATCCGGGTCATGTCTTAAGGTTGAACGCAGCCCCTGAGCAAAGGTAAGATTAATCTTAGGTTGAATTTGAATCTGGGTTATCCCTTTTATTTGATATTCGATAGGGTCTTCAATAGTGATAATCTTCTTTTTGGCATCATTAATTTTAGTAAGGCAGGCGTATAAAGTTGTGGTCTTACCGCTTCCGGTTGGCCCGGTAACAAAAATTATTCCGTAGGGCTTTTTGATTAAAGATTCTAAAATCTCTAAATCTCTCTCCAAAAAACCAAGACCTTCCAGGCTATGAAGCATCCCCGGGATAAGAATCCGAATATCAACGCTCTCTCCATATGGGGTAGGTAAAACAGAAATACGTAAATCCAGATCTCTATCAGAAAGTTTAAGTAATATCCGGCCGTCCTGAGGCAGACGACGTTCAGCAATATCCAAATTAGCCATTACCTTTATTCGGGATACCATCCCAGAGTGAAGATATCTGATGTTAGGCGGAACATTAGCATCGTAAAGTATTCCATCAATACGGTATCTTACCCGCAATTGGTCTTCAAAGGGTTCAATATGGATATCAGTGGCTCGATCAGTTACCGCCTGCAGTATTATTTGATTGACCAGCTTGATTGTAGAGGCATCTTCAGCCAGACTTTCTAAGTCAAAAGCATCAACTTTAAAGGTTTCTAAGTCCTGCAAAGAAGAAGGCTCAACCGTCATCCTCTCCACTGTATCAGCTCCAACCCCGTAATACTTCCTAATCGCTTCTAAGATATCTTTTTGTGCTGCCAAGACCGGTCTAATCTCAACTTTTAAAAGTAGCCGAAGATCGTCCAAGGTCTGAATATTAAAGGGATCGCTTACTGCTACGCTTAATATATTATCTTGCTTCTTTAAGGGGATTAATTTATAGTGGCAGGCAAACTTTGCTGGAACCAGTTTTATTATTGCCGGGTCTAATTTCAGCTGGCCGATTTTCACATAGTCGACATTTAGCTGCTCAGAAAGCACAGGCAAAAGCTGCTGATCATTTAAAAAACCCAACTTTACTATAACCGTACCGATAAACTCAAGAGTCTTCTTCTGCTCCTTAAGTACAGCATCTAGCTGCTGGGAATTTATCAATCCCTTATCGATAAGCATTTCGCCAAGCAAGGGACGTCCTTTTTTTAAATTAGTCTTTATGGTTTTCATTTCTAATTAATCAAAAGATATATTGAGCCTAAAAGTTTCTTCAGTTTGACCATAGTCTTTGGGGAAAGGGACAAACGGAGAGGCTTTTTTAATGCTTTTAATTACCAGGCTTCTTACCTTTCTACTCACCTTATTCAAGAACTTGGGCTTTCCTTTCAAGCGACCATCAGAAGAAAGCACGAAACTTAACCGGACTTCCTGTTTTTTAATTCTTTTAGGGCTATTTTTTTTTAGATTTTTATTAACTTCATCACTTACATATTTGCAGTATTGCCGAAAGCTTTCAGGTCTAACAGATATTTTGCTGGAAATAGAGGGAGATTCTTCTGCATCTACCCCTGTTTCTTGGTGTTGCCCCAGGTATTCTTCAAGGCCCTGGGAAGTATCTTTTTCTTTCTTAACGATGTGGGGAGTGAGGAAAATCATCAGTTCGGTCTTCTCGTCTCCCTTACCGCTGCTTCGAAATAAACGTCCCAAGAAAGGAATGTCTCCGAGAAAAGGAATTTTTTCACTATTGTCTTTGCGGGTATCTTGCATTAATCCGGCTAAAATAACGGTTACACCGTCTTTTATCAGAAGCTGAGTTTGGGCTTCGGATGTAGTAACAATAGGAACGCTGGTTCTCGTGCTACCATCAGCGTTTGTAAGCTCCAAAGATGTCGGGGCCGAACTCACCTCCTGTCTTATTTTCATGTTAATGTATCCGTCTTCACTTATGACCGGGGTCACTGAAAGGTTTACGCCTACATCCACAAACTCAACATTGTCTGCTGTGGTAGTGGTACCATCGCTTTGAGTAATTGTAGAAGTTACATAAGCTTCTCGTGTACCTACCAGAATTTTGGCTTCGTGATTATTAGATACTGTAATCCGTGGGTTAGATAGTACGTCGGTTTTCCCCACTGTCTCCAGCAGGCTCAATATTGCCTGGTCATTAGCATTGCTGTTATTATAAGTAAAAGTAGTGGTAGGGGTAGTGCCAGTTAAATTCATGTCAAGATCAGACTGAACTAGTGTGTCAATGCCGCCGAAAATATTATTCCAATTAATGCCATACCCTACATTTTTATCTAAGGTAATTTGGATAATCTTAGCTTCAATCAGAACTACTTTATCCCTTTCGTCAAAATCAGATACAATCCTTGTAAGATAATCTATTTTTTCAGGCAAATCCGTAACCACTATTTTATTCATTCGCTCGTCAATCCTGAGCTCGCCTATATTCTTGGTAAGGCACTCTCTTATCTTCTCCTGCAAATCTTCAGCCTTGGCATAATTAAGAATGAAAGTTTTTGTTAATAGTGGCAAATCCATATTTTTTACCGCTTCTTCCATTTGGTTTATCTTTTGCGGGATATCGATTAAAACAACGCTATTAGAGCCTTCATCAATGACAACCTTGCCGATTTTACTTTTAATCTGGTCCAAGCTTTTACCAACTTCAATTGCTTTAGCGAATTTCAACTGTATTGTCTTGGTCTCTTTCCGATCATAACTTTTCTCGCCATATAACAATTCATACTCTTTTTCGGTCATTACATTAATTATGCCGGCTTTATTTTCGTAAGCTAAGCCGTTAGAGGCCAAAATAATTTCCAAAGCATCCATTATGCCCACATCTTTAAGAAAAACAGTAACCTTACCCCCTACATTTTTACCGGCAACGATATTCAAGTCACTACGCATGGCCAGAATCTTTAGTACATCAACGACTTCCATACCTTTTATATCTAGAGAAATTCTTCCTGGTGAAGTTCCGGCGTCGATTGCAGTCTCCTGGCTAATCTCAGCTTGGAGCTCTTCCTGAGCAGATAAGACTTGAGTAAAATCGACTGAAAGAATCAAGATAACTAAGAACAGAATATATTTATTTTTCATCAAAGTACCTCATTTTATTTTTTGACTTTAGCATATAGCCACGGCTATAGTAACCATTCATAAAGACAATTCCGCCTCCTGACCATAATAGCCTAATCTTACCTTCCCCTGAAGAATTTTCTTTAATTCAATTTCGCCAATACTCTCACCCGGTGAAAGAAAATAGACTTGCCGGGTATTAGTATCCTCAATTATCGCCTGGGGACTAAAGCCGGAAGAAACTATTCCTTGTAATTTAAGCTTGGAAACCATTTCCAGGAATGAAGCTGAAGGCTTGCCCTGATTGGTTTTGATTGGCGAACCAGCAAAAAGACGCCTTGATTTTAGCGGCCCCGCGTAATAAGAAAAAGGCTTAAGGAAAGTATCAGTCTTGGCCTGTATTGTTAAACTCTCGTTCGTGGTCTCCCTAAAACTTGCAATCCTTCTTTCAATTTTATCGCTGTTGTTAATTAAAAAATCTGCCGCTAAATAGACACCTGAAATTATAAAAATTGCCAAGAGAATCTGATTAACTAGATTGAATGAGAACTTTTTACTTAAAGAAGAATTTTTTTGAATTACCTCTTTTGATTGAGAAAGCTCAATATCCTTTACTATTCGTTCCTGGCTTCGGGAAAGTTTTTCATGGTCACCCCGGATCAAACACAACAGTCTTCCTTCAGGGCTTGTATTATCTTGCATTTTTCAAACCTACCTTCATATCCTCTTCAATAAGAGTCTGGATTATATCTTTGTCGGCTAACTCCCGCTGTTTCATTACAATTGTTTCTAAAGCATTATGGCATATATTGGCGATTCTACGAGGATACCCTTGAGTATAAGCATAAATTAATTTAACCGCCTCTTCGCTAAAAAGTCTCCTCTCGGGAGTGAGACCAGCTTGCCTCAGACGAAATCGAATCATCTCCCCGGTCTCCAGTTCATCAAAGGGATTGATGATATACTTTAAGCTAACTCGGTCCAAAAGATTTCTTATCTTTCTTAGCCGGGGCAGGATCTCCATTTGAGCCATAATTATCAGTTGTAGGAGTTTATATTCGTTAGTTTCATAATTCAATAAAGTACGCAATACTTCTAAAAATGTTGGGGTAAGCTTCTGGCCCTCATCGATAAGTAAAACAATAGTTTTATTCTCCACAACCCCTTTTTTAAATAAAAACTTTTCCAAAGCATCCTTGTAATCCAGGGTAGACCGAAAAGATGGTGTTATTCCGATTATTTTTACTAGCACTGAAAGAAAATCAAATTCCGACTTATAGGTCGGATCTAGAATCATAAAAAAAAGGAAATCCTCCTCTTCCTTGAAAGTTTGAAGAAGAGTACGGCTCAAAGTAGTTTTACCGGTACCAACGTCTCCTAGAATTAAACTTAAGCCCCGACGTAATCTAATGGCAATTTCCAATCGTTGAATAGCTGTATTATGGGCTGTGGACCGATAAAAAAAAGCTGGGTCGGGACTAGTAGAAAACGGCTCTTTTTCCAAATCCAAAGCTTTAAAGTAGCTCATTACCTAATATCTCCTGAATTTCCTTAATTGACTTATTTTGCTTACGAAGAGAACGGATTCGGGTAAGCCTCTCTAGGCTAGATTGGTCAAAATAGCGAAAACGCGTCTCCGGGCTTCGACCCGCTTCTTTAAGCAAGCCAATTTTAAGGTAATATTTTACCGTATGTATTGATTGGCCGGAAATTTGTGCCACATCCTTAAGTAAAAGTAGACGATCCAATTCACTTCTCCTTGCTCTCTAGGTAGAGAGTAATATACCATACCAGAATAACCTCGTCAACTATTATTTTAAAACAAATTTATTGGGTGATTTGTATGGTGCTGATAGCCATCCGGACATTCAACAACGGCTTATCTTTCCCTGGAGAGGTCAAATTTAGCATTTCGACCCTAATTGATTGTGGTGATTTTTGCAAATTATAGACAAAATCAATACATTTTTCAATAGTAGTTTCACAAGTCAATTCCAAAGTATACTTCTTGTAAAAGGACAAGTCCTTTGTTGGTTTAGGCCTGACATCAATAACATTTATCCCTGAAGCGCCTGCTTCCTCCTCCAATCTGCTTAGAAGGGCTGCCAGCGCTTCCTCGTCTGAAAGCTTTTCTTTGGCGTACTCATTGTACTCCTGGTAAACACTTCTGACTCGATCTTTTTGATTAAGGTATTTTGTTTTTCTCTTTAATTCTATCTCTTTGTTCAGGATTTTCCCATTAATCAGATCCCATTTTGCACTTATTGGTTTAAGAAAAAAATTACCAATAAGACTTAAAACGATTGCGGCTGCTGCTAGAAAGAAAAAAATCCTTTCTCTTTTGGATAAATTTGTTAAGAACAACTACTTATCCTCCTTATTATTTCTTCCTAAAACACAATCAATTTCGAAACTGGTAGAACCGTCTACTTTTGATTTTTTCTCACCGGCATATTTTAGCTCCACGTTCTTAAAATAGGCTGCCTTCTTCAATTCATTTACAAACTCAAAAATCTTAGAAATATTTGTGGAACTACCCTTTAAGGTCAACATTTTATCTTCTTCGCTGCAATCGAAGCGGGAAAGCCAGACATTTTCAGGAATTAAATCATAAAGCAAACGCAGAATATCAATGGGAGAACCGGACGCTTCACGCCAGCTTCCAACCAATTCTATCTTTTTAAACATATTTTCCACTTCTTGGGCCAGAGGAGTAATTTTTTTAATCTCGCTGTCTAAGTATCGAATGTATACTTGCTTATCATAGATTCTCTTAGCAAAGCCCAACAGGCCCAGTAAGATAATCCCCAAGCAAAGAATTAGAGTTGTATATATTTCTTTTTTTCTTGATTTGAGTTCCTGACCTTGACGTAAATTTATTGGCAGAAAATTTAGTTTTTTTTTGTTTGTATCCAATACCGTCCCTAAAACTTTGACCACCGAAGGCTCGTTCTTGTAAAGGGAAGCAGAAATATCCTTTTGGCAGGATAAATTTTTCAATGGCTCAACTACTTCACAAGGCAAACCAAACTCTTGCTCCAATGAAGACCTTAGATTTTCACTTATTTCACCGGTAAGAAAGATTTTTTCAATTCTCACTGTCTTCTCTTGCCGCCTATAACCTTCAATCGTACGTTCAATCTCTTCGGCTAATTTATTCTTTAAATCGGCTTGTTCTCCTAACTTATCGGTTCCTATATCCAAGCCTCTGGTAAATACCAGCCTAGAGCCAGAAAATACAAGAAGGTCCGTATTATTGGTATCCAGATTAATTAAAATTGAATAACCTACCGTTTCTTTCTTCTTAAAAGTCTCCCGGTACCAATTCAGGAGAGCTTCTGCGCTAAAGGTTATTCTTTCCGGCTCAAGGCCGACCTTATTTAAAATTCTTAAATATTCGCTAATCACAGACTGATGTGCAATTGCTATTGCGACTTTAGTGTACCCTTCTTTGGTTCGCTCAGCTATAAAGTAATCACTGATTATCTCTCCTTTGGAAAAGGGAAGTTCTTTAGCCGACTGTATCCTGACCATTCCTTCAATCTCTTTTTCGTTTACAGTCGGAAAACTTAAGAACCTTACGATAACTTTGTGGTGAGGGATATTAATAGCTAGGTGATTGATTGGCCCTTTAAGTTGTCCGATGGCAGACCTTAGAGCCTCTATAATATCTTTTTCGGATTGAGAAGCCGATCTTTTGACTACAAGCTCAACTATACGCCTTCCAGAGACAGAATCCTGGGCCTGAGCCAATTTCACATAGCCACCTTCAATTTCTAAGCCGGTGAATCTACTTTTATCTGTCCAAGGTAAGTTAAACATTTACTTGATAAATCTCCTTATTTTGAATATCTTATCACAAGCCCTCATCGCAAACAAAGAGTTTTAATTTAGATTAATCTGAAATACCGGAAGCAGCATGGAGATTATGATAACACCAATGATAAGGCCCATAACCAAAATCATTATTGGTTCAATTAATGAAGTCAGCAACTTAACGGCTTGGTCAGTTTCCCTCTCGTAGGCCTCGGCCACCTTAAGCAAAGCATCTTCTAATGTTCCCGATTCTTCTCCGATAGTTGTCATATTAGCGACTAAAGCAGGAAAGTGTTTGCTTTTGGTGATTTCGCGGGCCAAGGTTGAACCTTCCCTGATCTCCCTAGTTATTCTTTCCAGCTCTTGTTTTAAGGCTTCTGCTTGCAATGTCTGTGAAACCGAATCTATTGCCTGTAATATGGGAACACCGTTAGCTAACAGAGTTCCTAAGGTGCGGCTAAAATTGGCAATTTGCACTTGTTTAAGGAATTTACCGAATATTGGAAGGCTTAATTTAAAATGGTCAAGGCCGAGTTTTCCTTTAGCAGTAAAAAAGTTACGCCGGAAGGCAAGGAAGAAAAAAGCTCCTATTGCTAATATTAGCCACCAGAAAGCAAGAAGAAAGTCACTGATTGAAATCAAGATTCTGGTGGGTAACGGCAAGATTTGCCCCATGTCTTGGAATAACCCTACTAATTTAGGAATTACAAAGGTAAATAGTATAGCTATGGTGCCGATCCCAACCGTAGCCATAAGAATTGGATAGGCCATGGCTGTTTGAACTTTAGCCAGAAAATCTTGTTGCTTTTCGCCGAAATCAGCTAACCTTTTTAAAACTTTTTCAAGTGAACCGGAAAGTTCTCCTACTCTAACCATACTTGTATACATATTGCTAAAGGCTTGGGGGTATTGCTCTAAGGATTGGGAGAAGCTTTTGCCCTCTTTAACCAGAGTAGCAACTTCCTGGATAATTTTCTGCAAATGCTTATCCTCGGTTTGCTGATACAGAATAGTTAAAGCTTTAAAAAGAGTAACTCCTGATTCCAAAAGATTAGAAAGCTGCCGGGTAAAAACCAGCAAGCTACGCCGACGAACCTTTTTAAAACGATTCACTTTTGCGGTTTTCTTTTTAACAACCTCTGACTCTGGGGAAACAGCAATAGGAGAGTAGCCCTTCAGGGTCAGCTTACTGATGGCTGAAAATTCTGTTTCAGCTTCAATGGTCCCCTGTTCTAATTTGCTGGGTCCTTTTCTAGCTTTGTAAAAGAATTTCATCACCTAATAATCCTTCGAAAATAAAGAGAATAATACCTAATCAATAAGCTACTTTGCCTTTAGAATCCTCCTGAACAAATCATTCATTAAATCAAATCCCCGCTCATAGCCAGGGAATGAGTGAGCTTCTAAGGCATAAATCTTTTTGTAATCTTTGGAAAAAATGATATCCACTCCGGTATAATTCAATTTAAGTTCTCGGGCAACTTTTCGGGCCAAGGATTTAACCTGATTTAGTTTACCAGTAGATATATATTGAGAAAGTTTTCTTTTTTGTTCGATCTTGCCTCCTTGTGACCAATTAGTCACTAAAGAGACAGCCGGCGTAGATCTGACATAGTAATAAGATACCTTCCCATAGGTACAATAGACCCGAAAATCCGACCTCTTCCCCTTGTGTATTGGGGGGTCAATAGCTTCCTCAAAGATAAATCCTCGAGATAGTAGAATCTTTAAAAACTTATCTTTATCCTTGTTCTTGACTTCATGAAACCGCCAATGATAATCATAAGGGTGGCTAATGATTTCTCCCTTCTGGAATAAGAAGTTTGTAATCATAAGACCATTACTAAGGTAAGTAATACCCTTACCCATAGCGCCAAATCTTGGTTTTACATACAATGATATTCCCCGTTTAGCCAGCCGGCGGAGGTCTCCTAAGTTCTTTACATTGAAACTTTTTGGAGTAGGAATATTGTGGTGCCGGAAAAACTTTTTAGTTTCTTCTTTGTCCCTATCCAGAATTGACTTATCGGGTGGATTAACGTATTTAATTTTCTTATCATGATATTTCTTTCCTATGGCCCTCTCTAGTTTTTCAAAATACTTTCGAAATACTCTACCAAAGGAATTATCTCCATATACTTTGGAGTCATCTTGATATACCTCTATATTTTTATCCCAATATTTATAAGGAAAAAATAAAAGTATATTCAAAACCGAACTGGAAACTTCAGGAAAATTGCCTGCAAACACATCTTTATAGCTAAGGATATGCGCCTCTAAATTCTTATTCTTATAATTCTCAATGATTCTGGCAAAGATATTAAAAGAAGGGTCAAGGGTGTAGCCTTTAGTTCTTCGGTCTCCTATAATCAAAAGAGTTTTCTTCATAACAATTTAGTATTTATCAGGGTCAATGATAGCGTCCTTGATAGGCCTTGGGAGCTCTCTTAGTGGAATAGATGCAATTTTTAGCAGGATAGGCAATATTTGTTTTGAATATCGCCGAGAGCTAGAGACAGATGCCAACCTAGGATAACCGTATATACTGACACATTTTATGCCATTGATTTCGTAAACTGGTTCCTTAAGCAAGGAAGGATGGCAAGGTTGGATAGGATTAGGATAGTCTACCGAAAGATCCAAAACTACCGCACCTCTGCTAAGAAGAGAAAACATATCCTTTGTAATGAGGTATTCTTTTCGTTCTCTCTTTTCTTTAGGCCACTGGATACCATTAACTACAATATCTTTATCTCTAATAAATCGTCTTATGTAAGGGTGCTCTTGTTTTCTTAAAATTTTGACCTTGGCTCCTAAGCTAAAGGCGACTCTCAAAGCCCCAGTTGCAACAGCACCATACCCTAAGACTAAAACATTACACTTATGAGGACTCTTCTTGGCAAGATAAAAAGCATAAATCATGCCTTGCTCACCAGATATATCCGAGCACTGGATAAGGCGCTCACCACCTTTGCTTCGAATTAATTCCATAGCAATGGCTTTAACATTGTTTCTCTTTAAGACTTTTGTATATTTTGGGTTTTGTTCAGCATGAAGCATGCTAAATAGAATATTGTTTTTTAACAATCTAAATTCCTGCGGCAGTGGAGGTTTTAGCTTTACAACGATAGCTTTATTGAAAATATCTTTTCTCTTACTAACTATCTCTGCTCCGGCTTGGCTGTATTCAGAATCATTGATATATATGCCCTTTCCTAGGCCTTTCTCAGCAAAAACATGGTGTCCGGCCTCAACTAACTTGCTAACCTCTCTTGGCAGGAGAATTGCTCTGCGCTCTAGGGCTCCAGCTCCTGTTTCTCTAGCTATTCCAATATTCATGGTTTCATTGACCTTTTCCCTTATTTAGCTTAATCTTTTTAAGAGGCGAGACATTTTATCATTATTACCAGGAAACACAAGCAAGATCTTCCCAGACGGGTTTAAACCTATTTAGCAAAGATATTTCTGGTCTTCAAGCATACTCTTACCAACATAAGCATAACTGGCACTTCGATTAACACACCTACTACAGTAGCCAGCGACGCTCCTGATGATAACCCATAGAGCATTGCTGAGGTTGCTATTGCAACCTCGAAGTGATTACTTGCACCAATAAGCGCAGAAGGGGCAGCATCCCGGTATGGCAATTTTAGCCATTTAGCCATTAAATAGGTTAATCCGAAGATTAGGCAGGTTTGAATAAAAAGCGGTATGGCAATTAATACAATGATCTGTGGCTGACTAATAATTAAATCCCCTTTGAATGAAAACAAAAGAACCAGAGTAGTAAGTAATGCTCCAATAGATACCGGGGTTAGGCGATGAATAAACTTTTCTTCAAACCACTTAAAACCTTTTTTAGCAATAATCACTCTCCTTGTGTAAAACCCGAGAATAAGCGGTAGCCCAACATAAACTACAACCGATAATACAATTGTCTGCCAAGGTATAGGCATTTTGTTCACACCTAATAACCAACTACCTAATGGCGCATAAAGAAATAACATTGTTAAGGAGTTTATAGCTACCATAACCAAGGTATGGCCGTCATTACCTTTAGATAAATGCCCCCAAATAAGGACCATTGCCGTACAGGGAGCAATCCCAAGTAAAATGCATCCGGAAATATAAGACCGGTATAGCTCTACCTCTCCTCCCCCCTTAACAATCTCCATTCCCCCAAGCCAACCTTTAAAAAGTACTCCCAAAAATAAAGTTGCAATAGCTAGCATAGTAAATGGCTTAATGCACCAATTTACCAATAAAGTAAGTAACACTGGTTTGGGAGTCTTTCCGGCCTTAACTACTTCAGCAAAGTCAATCTTAACCATAATTGGATACATCATGAAGAAAAGACATATTGCTATCGGAATTGAGACCTGATATATAGAAATCTTATCTAAGGCAATAGCGGCTTGAGGGAATAGCTTTCCCAGTAAAATACCCAAGCCGATACAGCCGATAACCCAAAGGGTTAGGTATTTTTCAAAAAAACTTAAACTTTGTTCTCGATTGATAAACTTTCCCATTTTATGATTTTTTAATTAAACCGGCAACAGCTACAGGCATGCTCTACTATTATTATGGGCTGACTCTTTAAATAAACGTAACACTTTATAACGAAAGGTATCTGGATTAGTTTTTTTTCGCAGCAATGCAGGATTTAGAAGATCTGGCGCGCTACCTAAACCGGCCAGCTCAACACGGGCATCCTGAAGGCGTATAGAATACCGCTTACTTACTCTTTTTGAGTGAATAAAACGATGGGCAGTATCAACTATATGATTAGCTGTATATTCTACAACCGCATCCGGCACTCCACTAGGAGTCTCCCTTTGCATTCCCATATCGCACTGATCATTAACATAGTCAATGGCTAAAAAGCGTATATGGCCATTTTTCTTATCAATCGCAACTTCAGTAGAAAACCAAGCCATCCTGGTAAAACCGGCAATTTTTGAAACAATTTTTACCAAAGGAAAGAGACCAAACGTATTAAACTCTTCATAACAAACATGTTCGTATAAATTACGCTGGTCATCCCACCAACAGGGAATAATCGAGTTAAAAACATTAAAAACTCTAAACCAAGCCCGTTTTCTACCCAGTTCTATAGGGATAATTTTTTCCTGAAGAAGGAAATTATCACCTCGGTCAAAATTCCTTGCTTGGGCTATCTCAAGTATTGACCCTCGAGCATCCCTAATAACCCCCAATTGTCCATAGCCCAGGGCTGGTTTTATCACAAAAGGAATTCCTATTTTTTTTCTCTCCTCATCTGATAAACAATAAGTATCTGGCTGCCAATTCCGCACGATAACCGTATAGGGAGCAGGTATACCGGCATTTATTAACTCATAGTGTATGGCAGATTTGTCAACGGCAGACTTTGTCCGGTCGGGATCGTTAATTACTGCACCACCGGAATCTTTTACCAAATAGCATATGCGGGCATAAAGATCATCTTTTTTGTTATAGGTAGCTTCGGTGTCTAAAAGTGTTTTTATTGCTATCTTTTTCCCATCCAAATCCCGTAAAACACTTTTTATATTCTCATCGGGAATCCACAAAAACGAAAGCTTCTTATCCTTACAAGCAGTCTGAAGAAGGTTAACGAAACCTTCTTGGATGGTACCGCTCCAACTAAGGCCAAAATCATATTTTTTCATTTTTAACTCATCCCTCTAACTAACTGCCGGCTCATCAATCTGAACTATTAAGGAATCAGTATCGATACTTGCCTCAACGCCCATAGGAAGCGTTACATGCAGCCCTCCCCTAATTCTTAAATGGCCGGAAGGAAAACCAAATAATATAGGTATATCATAATTTTTAAATATTTCATTTACCACATCTACTAGATTGTGTTCCTTATCAAAGCAATCAATCATTTTCCCAAAAATTAGCCCTTTTATTCTTTTAAATACTCCGGCCCGTCTCATTTTCAAAAAATACCCCCTAACAACATCAAAGCTCTCCCCTACGTCTTCCAAAAAAAGTATTTTATCTTTAGTTTCAATTCGATAAGGAGTCCCTATAGCTCTAACGATCAAAGACATATTTCCGCCGACCAGAACTCCCGTAGCCCTGCCTGCTTTTAGCGAAACAAGTTGCGGGAACTTCAACGCACCAAGCGGTTGAGGATTGCTACATAGCTTAATAAGGTAATCAATAGTAAGTGGATGCATGTCGTTATGGATTTCAGAAGAAACTACTGGCCCGTGAAATACAACCAAATTGGCAATTTTCTGAAGATACAAAAGGAGAGTGGTTATGTCGCTGTAGCCGATAAAGATTTTAGGATTTAAGCGTATAATTTTTTTATCCAAATACGGCAATATATCAACTGAACCATAACCAGCTTTGGCGCAAAAAATTGCCTTTACCTCTTTGTTGGCAAACATGCGATTAATCTGTTCGGCCCGTTTCTTATCATGTCCAGGCCGAGACCAATATTTGCTGAATATTGCACGCTCATATTTTACCTTGTAACCTAACCCTCGCAGTTTTTTTATCCCCTCTTTAAATTTATCAGGGTCAAAAGAACTAGCAGGTGCTACAATACCTACAGTATCGCCGCACTCAAGATGCTGGGGTTTGACCATTCTCTCTATAACCTTTTTCTTTGACATATCAAGCTATCTCTGCAAAGAAGACTATTCCGATCAACTAAGTTGTATCGCGATAAACCCTGATGCAGAATCTCGGAAATAAAATCTTTATAAGCAATACCAAGTTTCTGGGTCATTATTACCAAATCGGAGTATTCTGGAGATAAACCCGGCAGGGGATTTATCTCCAGGAAAAATATCTTATTATCCCAAGAAATCTTAAAATCTATTCGGGCGATATCCCGGCAGCCAAACTCTTTAAATGCCGCCATTGCATAGTCACATAACTGGCCTTCTAATATTTTTATTATATTCGAATCTGTTTTATAGTCAACTAACTTACGCCAATTTCTTTTAACCTCCAAGGAATAGAAGAAATCATCGGTATTGTTTCTATTCACTATTTCCATAAGCCCTAATAAACGCGGAGTAGTATTACCAATAATACCTGCAGTAACCTCGCGTCCCTGGATATACTCCTCTACCAATACCGGCTGGTCAGGATATTTTTCAAAAAGAAATAATATGTTTTTTTCGAGTTCTGTCTTGTTTGAAACTTTTGATGAGTTGTATATACCTTTACTGGAACCTTCCCAAGAAGGCTTAGTTATCAAAGGATAAGCTAGCCCTGCATCAACATCTTTCAAATCTTGACCTATTTTTACCACCCTGTAACTCGGGGTAGGTATCCCTGCTAATTGAGCAATCTTTTTGGAAAGAGTTTTGTCCAACGATAAACCTAAACTCAACGGATCTGAACCCGAATAAGGTACGTTTAACATCTCTAAAATGCAAGGAATATGAGATTCCCGATTCCTGCCGCTGTAACCCTCGGCAAGGTTAAACACAAATCTTATTTTTTCCTTTTTTATCCGCTCTACTATATCAACCCTTGCGCCCAATTTTACTACCTCATGGCCCTTCTTCACCAATATAGCAGATATTGCCTCTACAGTCTCCCTAGTATCAAACTCTTCAAAAAATTCACTGTCCAGAGAAACATTAAATGGTAGCTCGTCTTTTAAATTATAGGTTATGCCTACTCTCATTCCTTCCTTTCCTCAGGATTATGGTATTCAAATAAATCCTCTTTGTAATTTTTTAAGATTAAATAGCCTTCTTCTCTTGAAACTAAATAATTCGGCTGCAGAGGAACCTTGCCTTTGCCATCAATACCATCTACCACAAAGGCAGGAACACACATTCCGCTGGTAAAACCCCGCATTTTCTTAATGATCTCTATACCTCTATCTACCGGTGTTTGAAAATGAGTTGTTCCGACTACCGGGTCACACTGAAATAAATAGTAAGGCCTTATTCTTATTCTCTGCAATTTCTGGCACAATTCTGTCATTACTTTATAATCATCATTGATTCCCCTAAGCAATACTGATTGGTTACTTACTGGAATGCCTAATCTTTGTAATTTTCGACAGGCTATGGTCGATTCAGGAGTAACCTCCCTGGGATGATTGAACTGGACATTTACCCAGATGTTTTGATATTTTTCCAACATTTTGCAAAGGCTTTTATCTATACGCTGAGGAAAGACTACCGGGGCCCGCGTGCCAATGCGAATCACTTGGATATTCTTACAAGTTGCGATACAGGAAAGAATGCACTCTAGACGCTCAGTAGGCAGGGTTAGCGGATCACCACCGGAGATAATTATCTCCCGTATTTTTTCGTTTGCACACACATACTCTAATGCAGTTTTAATTTCTTCAAGAGTCGGCTCTTTAACCACACTAGGCCATATACGTTTTCTTGTGCAGTGACGACAATACATAAAACAGCGATTAGTCACAAGAAGTAAGGCTCGATCGGGATAACGATGTACTAAACACGAACAAAAAGAATCATTCTTCTCGCCTAAAGGATCTTCTTTCTCAAAGGAATTTTCAGCCAACTCTTCAGACGAAGGAATACATTGCCTGCGAATCGGATCTCTATTATCTGAAAAATCCTTTATTAAGCTTAAGTAGTAATAAGGTATTCTAATATGATAAATATTGACGATTTTTTTTAATAATGTCTTTTCTTCTTGTTTCAATGGTAGGTATTCGGAAAGGCTTTCTATGCTTTGAAAGGATTTTTTGTCGATAACTTGCCAGGTTTCGACGTCAGAGGATAAATTGCTATAGTTTTTGATATCGCAATCACACCCGCCAGGCTCTTCTTCAACAAAGCTTTTAACTTCTCCATCATTACCCATTATTATCTCCTTTTTAAAAAAACAACCCGTTCATTGTTAAAATGAACGGGTTGTTTTTTAAATATTCTCGGTTTTGACACGATCGCTACCTTCTTGGAGATTCCAATTCGCCTTCTTCCAAAACAGATTCATCAAAAATATCTTCACCACCAAAGTATCCTTCATCTTCATTTTCGTCATCGTTGTAATATTCGTAATTATCCATGGTTAAACCATTTTTACTTTCCCGGGCGGTAATTTTTATCGGATCGCCAACATCCATGTAAAACTCTTCCAAATCCTCACTAGAAATTAGTACCCTTTGCCCATTAACAACCATGCACTTCTCATTTTCGTCTATTTTTTCTATAACCCCTTTAATTATAACTAAATCCTTATCTTGAGGAAAAGCAAGAGTTGTAATGAAAATTATAGCAAAGAACAACAAAAATATTCTTACTTGTTTTTGTTCCATATACCCTCCCTTTTTATGAATCATCTTCTTGGTCATCACCACCACCGTCGTCATAATCATCGCTACAATCTACCACTTCCTCTAACTTAAGAGGCTCTAACCTTATAATCCGTAATCCTGAAGAACACCCCGGACAATCAATGATGTCACCAACTTCTAGATCCGATTCTAAATCAAACTTTTCCATGCACACCGGACACTTTACCTTACTTCTTCCGCTCATCACAACCTCCTTTTTTTAGATGAGTTCTTCTTTTTTACCTACAATTCAACATTAAAAAAGCAATTAAATAGGCTAGTTTTTTTGTATAAAGCTATAGCTCACTACTTTATCATTTGTAAAATAGTTGATGTTTCTTGCAGAGACGAACCCCAGTATTTACTACCTTCTAAGTCCCCCATCATATATTTTTTAATTAGAAGTTAGAAAGGCTAGACTATTTACTCCTCATTTTTCGCAAGGTTTCCTTATCTTTCTTAAATATTTTTACATCAGGAAACTGCAAAATAATAAAAATCACAATCTTGTTCTGAAAAGTGTCAGAAAGTGTATCGAGACTATAATACACAAAATTACCTGCGCGCCTATCAGCAACTATCTTGAGTAGCCTTAGTCTGGAAAGGTGTTTTGAAATGCTAGTTTGACTAACACTAAGAACCTTACAAATATCTTTTACAGTTAATTGCTCATCGCGCAAGATATTCAAAATTCTTAATCTTGTATCGTCAGCACAACCTTTTAAAACTTGTCGTAATCTCTTCAATTTCATAAGATAATTTACTTACCACTATATGAACATATTCGCATAGACGATATCACACAAGCTTTAATCTGTCAACTATTTTTTATTTTTGTTTGGTATTAAGTTCTGTCTTCCTTTAAGAACAATTCAATATGACTTTTTATCTGATCGCGTATTCTTCTAAAGACAGTAATTCTTTCCCCGCCGCTACCGTTAGTTTTGGCTGGATCATCTAAATTCCAATGTAGCCTCCTACATTCTCCAGGAAAAACCGGGCAAACTTCTTTAACATCATCACAAAGTGTAATAACATAGTCAAATTGTTGACCTAAGAATTCTTTTACTGACTTTGAGCTTTGAGATACGATATTAACACCAACCTCATCCATTACCTTAATAGCCAAAGAATTAACTCCTATCGGCATAACCCCGGCACTAAATACTTGGAAACCATCTTCTCCTGAATAGCGCAGGAGCCCCTCAGCCATTTGGCTTCGACAAGAATTTCCTACGCATAAGAATAATACTTTCTTCATATTCTTTTATTTCTTCAGTTTCAGATTTTTGGGAGTTAAATCAACAACACTATCTACGTCTACTTCAATAAGATATTGAGGATGAGGAAAAATGGCTTCTGGATGATGGGGGCTCTTCTTTTCTTTCTTAATATGTCCGATTACTCGCCTAGATACCCGTTGAACAACTTTCTCTTCCCAGCTTGCAATAATATGATCTTTGATTCCTTCCCGGTCTACAATCCTTGCTTTACCCTTTAGGGTGAATCCGCTAAACTCATCTTCATCTATAGCTGTAATGCTTATGGTAGGATTTTGTTTAAGATTACTAAAAGTTTTTCCTCGATAGAGATCAATAAGATAAACCTTACCCTCTGCCTCTATCCCGGCTATACCCTTTGCCGAGCAGTGAATGCTACCTCCAGCGTCCAAAGTAGAGACAATAACAAATCCCTGCTTATGAAATAAGTGGATTATATCTTCGGTAATTTTTCTCACTCTCCCTCCTTAATAAATCTTAAAACTTACTGGTAGCTAAATATTTAGATGCTGAAAGGCAGGCTTTTGAACCCTCGCCGCAAGCAATTACTATTTGCTTCTCAGGAACACTAGTAACATCTCCGGCAGCAAATATTCCCGGAATATTAGTCTCGTTACGACAATTAACCTTAATTTCTCCATATTCATTTTTCTCTAAATCCGTAGCAAAATTTGAGTTAGGCACTAAACCGACTTCGACAAAAATCCCCTTCACTGACAACAACTCTTGACGATTTTCTCGGGTAATCTTAATCCCACTAACCATTTTATCGCCAAGAATTTCCACAACCTTGGCATTATTTAAAATTGTTACTTTTTTATTCTCGCTGACTTTTTCTATCATTATAGCATCGCCGGTAAGCTCAGAAGCAATATTAATCATATAAATCTTATTAACGATATTTATAAGTCCTAGTGCAGCATCTAAAGCAGAATTTCCACCGCCGATTACCGCAACATCTTTTTGTGCAAACAAAGGTCCGTCACAGGTTGCACAATAAGTAAGTCCTTTATTTTTAAATTCCTCTTCACCAGGGACATTTAACTCTTTTGAACGCTTTCCCGAAGCAATTATGATTGCCTTTGCCTGGTACGAACCTCTGCCTGAAATAACCCCACACAAATTGCCTTTCTTCTCTATCTTGATAACTTCCTCGTTCTCCTTTACTTCAATATCGTATCTACGCATATGCTCTTCAAATTTAATGCTTAACTCCGGACCGGTAATAAACTGATAACCGGTATAATTCTCAATATCCCCACTCCATGTTGCCTGACCACCGATATCCTTACTAATAATCAAAGTTTTCATTTGTTTTCTAGCAGCATATACAGCTGCAGTAATACCAGCCGGACCAGCACCAACAATTATTAAATCAAACATACTTTCATCCTAAAATAACATATTAGCAATAATACCTAAAACAATTACCTGAGGAACAGTTATAATCGGCAACCAGATAGCTACCCGCTTACCAACATTATGCCACAACAACCCTATCTCAGTATAGTCAGTGACTACACCGGCCATAAGAAAAACAAAACTATTTCCCAAAGCCCCGGTCTGTCTAAATATCTCAAAAGCCATCGGAGCTGAGCCCTCAGAACAAACCTCAATTACTGTAGCCACCAGGAGAGTAACAAAAAGACCTAGAATAGTTGGGCCCATGTAGTCCGTAAATATAGTAGCCGGGATGTAGGCTCCGGCTAAACCAGCTAAGCCCATACCTATTAATACCCACCAAAGTACCATGTTACTCAAAGCCACTGAACCGTTAAAAATTCCCTTAATATCCTCTCTAAATTCCTTAAGGGACCAGTGTCGTGCTTTAAACCTTCTCTTTATATCTTTGATAACGGAAAAATTATCGTCAGTCTCTATGATATTCTCGTTCCTTTCGATAAGGTTCTTTCTCTCTAAAAATTGGAAGATAAATCCGGTTGTTATTGCTATTGCAATAGCTGAAAATATGATAAATAGTGCCTTTAGGCCAAAAAATCCTACAAGCAGTATAGTAAGAATTAGATTAGCCCAGGGACTAGCAAGCAAAAAACTTACTACCGCTGGGTTAGAAGCACCTTTTTTATGTAACTCTATTGAGAGAGCAAGAATACCGTGAGAACATACGCTCATAAAAAAGCCTAAAATTACTGAGTAGAAAATAGTTCGTTTCTTTGGTTTTGATAAAATGTGAGTTACGTACTCTCTGGGTACATAGTGCTCCATTGCTCCGCCAAGGACTAACCCTAAAAGGATAGCCCACCAGATTGTTTTAAAATACATGGTTAGTGATTTTCGAAGCGGTACCAGAAAAGGTACTAGGTGGGAAAGCAGGATTAACCCCACTAAAACTAGAGCGACGATAAAAGTTTTATTCTTATAAATTGGGACTTTCGGGACAACTGAGCAGATAGCAATTTCGTTATCATTAGTCTTTTTTTCTTTAGCGAACTTCTCAAAGCAATGTTTACTACAAAAATAAAAGTCGCTGCCTCTCCAAGATAATTTAAGAGCAGACTTCTCACTGACTGACATCCCGCATATCGGATCTTTTGGCATAGTAATTATAGATTTAAAGCTTTATTTATCGCCCCCTTATCAAAACCAACAATAACCTCATTACCGGCGACAATTACTGGTACCCCCATCTGTCCGGAAATCTTTACCATCTCCTCACCAGCGGCTTTATCCAAAGAAACATCTATATTCTGAAAAGTTACTCCTTTAGAAGAAAGGTATTCTTTGACCATCTTACAATAAGGGCAAGTTGGCGTTGAATATACTTTTACTTCCATTTTAATCCTCCTTATTTAAAGAATCCTTTAAAACGATAAGATCAATCAGATGTTTTCTCTCTTCGTCAATCACCTTATCCAATACTGTTTGTTTACCAGCCAACACATATTCACGCAAGGCTGAATAAGTAAGAATTGACTCCTTTTCTACGAATATTCCGAACTTAACAGCTTCTAAATCACTGCCAAAACCTTTCTTTATCTTCCCGTTTATCGCTTCTTGAGTAAAAATATACTCAGCAGCAATAGCCCTTAGGTAGGCTTCATAATCACCAGGGCTAAATTCATGAACAATATACTCTTCGATATTATCAAGCATTTCCTGAAAGATTTGACGGTGAATCTCTTCCTGATCTTTTAAGTACTTACACATTAATTTTAGCTTTCTGTCTTTAGCCTTACTCTCTAAAGACTGGTAAAGCTTTTTACCATTCTCTTCAATGTTAATTGCAATCTTTACTATCTCCAGAGGATTAAAAGTGTTTTTCATTGTACTCCCTTTGCTAAATTACAAATCAGCTTCGCCAATCCACGTACCATGCACAGTACAGAATTCTATAACAGTAAGTTGACCGGCTCCAGCTTTAAGGTGAAGTCCTGCTGCCGGATTAAGCTTATCAGGAGTTAAATGTACCCGGGCTATAAATTCCTTATCAATGTAAAAATCGATATGTTTTATATAATGCTCAGCTTGCATCGGATGCTGGGTTTGGCCTACTTTAGCATGGACATCCTGACAGCCTTCAGGAATTAATCCACATTTTTTAACAACAGTAATACTTGGAACATGTTTCTTCTCCAATTCGCTCAGATTGTTTGAATCCTGGGGAGTTTTTATAGCATCCTCCTTCTCCAAGAAAGCTGCCTTAGGGGCGCCGCAAACCGGACAATTGTCAGGTACGATTCCGTTTATAGATATGAACCCGCAAACCTTACATACATGCCCTTTCATAATTGCCTCCTTAATTGGCCTAAAGTCTCATTAATAATTCTCGCAAAGTAGCTCATAGTAACTCTGTGGATGTGCGCAGGCTGGACACTCTTTGGGGGCAACTTCACCCTCATGAACATACCCGCAATTGCGGCATTTCCACTTGACCACAGTATCTTTTTTAAATACCTTATCTTCCTTTATATTCTTAATTAATTTGCGGTATCTCTTCTCATGTTCGACTTCTACCTCAGCAATTTCCTTAAATAAATCAGCAACTTGCTTAAACCCCTCTTCTCTGGCAGTATTTTCAGCCTCCTTATAGAGCTTGGACCACTCTAGGTATTCTCCAACGGCAGCTGCTTCCAAATTGGCAAGTGTGTCTCCGATAACTCCAGCCGGATAAGCTGCAGTAATCTCAACCTCACCACCTTCCAAGAACTTAAAAAACTTCTTAGCATGCTCTTTCTCGTTATCAGCTGTCTCTAGGAATATAGCTGATATCTGCTCATAGCCGGATTTTTTAGCAACTGAAGCAAAATAAGTGTAGCGATTTCTGGCTTGAGACTCTCCGGCAAAAGAAGCAAGAAGATTTTCCTCGGTCTTTGTTCCTTTTATACTCTTCATTAGTACCTCCTTTTGCTTTATTTAATCTCTTCAAACTGATCTTTCCCCACTCCACACTCAGGACAAACCCAATCATCAGGTAAATGAGCAAACTCAATATTGTCATTTTCAGCCGGATCATAAATATACTCACAAATCATACATCTATACTTCTTCATCTCCTACCACCCCCTACTCCTAATAACCAATGAAATTCTCTGCTTTTACCATACCTTCAATACAGCCGGTTTTAAGACAAATGTTTTTCATCTCTGCTACCATGTCTGGTGAACCAAAAATAAAGAAAATTCGTTGCTTAGGATCAGAGACATTGTTGATTAAAAATTGCTCATCGATTATGCCGGAGAAAGAATTCTTATCTTTGGGCTCGCCCTTAGTAATGGCATATACCTGCTTGATATTCGGATTTTGCTGACTCCAATTATCGATTTGAGCTTTAAAAGCTATATCTTCCTCGGTTTTGTTAGAATACAACAAGCAGACGTCAGTACCAAGATTTTTGCTAGTAATATATTCTAATATTGAAATAGCTGGGGTTATACCGATTCCACCAACCAGAAACCCGATTTTTGCGTATTCATCCTTGAAAACACAATTCCCCATCGGAGCCTTGACTAAAAGCTTGTCACCTATTTTTAATTTGGCCAGAGCTTCAGAAAATTCACTACCAGATATTCTTTTAGTTACTTCAAAGTACTCCTTATCAGGAGCTGAGGAAAAGGAAAGGAATTTATTTAGATCGGAGTCTTCCCTATTCTCTTGATCAAAAATAAGCTGAAGGAATTGTCCGGGTAAAAATTCTATTTTCTCATCAGATCTAAACCGAAAGCTTTCAATGCTATCAGTCCGCTTTAACCTTTCAGTAAATATTACCTGGCTTTCTTTCATTGTCTCAAACCTCCCAATTAAAACTTTATAATATGTCTCCTAAAGATTCCAGCTCCCCTTTTTCCTTGAAGTCATCTTAGGAGAACAACACTTCTTTTTGCTTTGAATTTTCTTATCCCCCTTGCAAATTACACATACTATCGATTTTGACTTTTTTTTCTTTTTAATAGTCATTATACCTCCTTATATACAAACGCTATTAACTATATTCTATGATTCTCTGATAAGTTTGCAAGAAGTTTGAAAAGATTTTTCATTTGCCTCTAATATTATTGTATGCTAATATAAATCAATGTTTTACCAAATAATGAAGAAAATTGATAGCCAGCTTAGCCAATTCCTGCAAAATGCTGATAAAATCTACTCTTTAAAGACAATATCACCCCTATTGTTTAAAAGTATTACCGATTTTATCTTAAGAGATGGTAAGCGACTACGCCCGGCTCTGTTTATTATCGGATATGAGGGTTTTAGCAAAAAAAGAGCCCCAGGCCTATATCAAAGCGCTCTTTCTGTAGAACTCCTCCATGACTTTTTCCTTATCCATGATGACATAATTGATAAGTCCGATACCCGTAGAGGCAGGCCCTCGTTGCATAAGGTATTTGATCAATCTCTAGCCAAGCATAAAAACATTAAATTTAACGGTCAAGACCTGGCAATTGTAGCTGCAGATATTATTTATGCTCTGGCAATTGAGGCATTTCTTTCAATTAGAGAAAATCCGCTCCTCAAAGAGAAAGCTCTGCAGCGGTTTATTAAGGCTGCAGTCCATACTGGCTGTGGGGAATTCATTGAACTTCTTTCGGGAATAAAAAATATTGAAAAAGTAGATAAGAAAGATATCTATAAAATTTACGATTACAAAACTGCCCACTATACCTTTGCTTCCCCGCTTTCAATGGGTGCAATGTTAGCCGGAGCCAAAACAGGTGAAATTAATAAACTCTCTGAGTTTAGTCTTTATCTCGGTCGGGCCTTTCAGATAAGGGATGATACTTTGAGTATGTTTTTTGATGAGAAAAAAATTGGTAAATCAGCTCTCTCGGATCTTCAGGAATCAAAAAAAACTCTCCTGATCTGGTATGCTTACAACCATTCTAGCAAAAAGAATAAGTCTTTGATAAAAAGTATCCTTAATAAAAGAAAGGTAACCAAGGCCGATCTATTAAAGATGCGCGGAATCGCCAAGGAATCGGGAGCCCTAGATTATACTCAAGGAGAAATCACCAATCTTACCCAAAAAGCATTGACTATAATTCAAACGATTAAGATGAAAACAAAATACAAGAACCTGCTCTCCTGGTGTGCCCAGAGACTAAAATAATATGAAAATTAACCTTGCAAAATCTGCTGGATTCTGTTTTGGGGTAAAAAGAGCTCTGGGGATCGCTCTGGAAACTGCCTCAAAAGAAAAACGAGTAGAAATGCTCGGAGACATTGTCCACAATGAAGAGGTCGTAAACCAGATTAAAAAATCTGGAATCAAAAAGATTAAACATTTGGGCAAAGGTAAGGGGAAAATTCTCCTAATCAGAGCTCATGGCACCTCAACCGACACTTACAAAAAAGTCCGGGCTCTCGGCTACAAGATTATCGATGCAACCTGTCCAATGGTACGCGAAATCCACAAAATCGCCAAGGAAAATGAAAAAAAAGGTTATCGAGTCATAATAATCGGCGACAAAAAGCATGATGAGGTACAAGGAATATTAGGCCAACTAAAGAAAAAAGTCCTGGTGATCGACAACAATAAAGATATAGGTAAAAAAGTTAAAGGAATTGGGAAAAGAGCAGTTGTAGTTCAATCTACTCAAAATTTAGAAAAAACTCTAAAAATCGTCAAAGCCTTAAGCAAACATATTAAAAAATTGAAGTTTTTCAACACTATATGTGAACCAACCCGGAGAAAACAAAAGGAAATAAAAGAAATGGCTGCTAAGAATAATCTTATGATTATTATTGGCTCAAAGACTAGCGCCAATACTAAACGCCTATATGAAATATCAAAGTCAATAAATAAGCAAACATTTTGGATTCAAGCAAAGGATGAGATTAAACCGACTTGGTTTAAGAAAGTCTCTAGTGTGGGGATTACTGCTGGGGCATCTACGCCGAAAAATACTACCCAAGATGTCATCAAGCTGATAAGAAGAATTAAGTAAATACCCTCTAAGGAATAGTTACTTTCCTTCCCTCTTTTTCTTCTCCTCGACAACCTTCTCAGAAATTGCTGCCGGCACTTCTACATATTTCTCAAAGTGCATTGAGTAAACAGCCCGGCCGCTGCTTAAGGAGCGTAAAGTTGTAGCATAACCAAACATCTCTGAAAGCGGAGCTTCAGCTGCAATTATCTGCTGATTACCTTTAGTATTAATTCCTAGAACTTTTCCTCGACGTGAACAGATATTCCCGACGACATTACCAACATACTCCTCAGGAGTAGCAACCTCTAAAGACATATGCGGCTCAAGCAATACCGGGACACCTTGCATAAAAGCTTTTTTAAAACACCCGGAAGCAGCAAGTTTAAAGGCTAGCTCTGAAGAATCAACATCGTGGTAAGAACCGTCAATAAGATTAACCTTTACATCGACTACTGGATATCCAGCATAAATTCCTCTCTGCATTGCTGCGATAACACCTTTCTCGACTGCCGGAATGTATTCACGAGGAATCTTTCCGCCGGTAATGGAATTTTTAAATTCAAAACCTTCTCCGGGTTTAGCCGGTGCTATTTCCATAACTACGTGACCGTATTGACCCCGACCGCCAGTTTGCTTAGAGTGTTTATAGTCTTGAGTAACTGCGCTTAATATTGTCTCTTTGTAGGCTACCTTAGGCTGGCCTACTACTGCTTCAACGTTAAATTCATGCTTTAAGCGATCAACGATAATTTCTAGGTGCAATTCGCCCATACCGGAGATAATTGTCTCATCGGTCTCGGTATCAGTATGCACGATAAAAGTTGGGTCTTCTTCAGCTAATTTTAATAAAGCCTTAGATATCTTATCCTGGTCAGCCCGACTTTGCGGTGTAGCGCTAATAGACATTACCGGTGCTGGAAACTCAATGGCTTCTAAAAGTACTGGGTTATCCAGACTAGATAAAGTATCGCCGGTTACAGTATGATCTAAGCCAATAATTGCCGCAATATCACCGGCGTAAATAGTAGAACGACTTTCACGCTCATTAGCATGCATCTGTAAAATCCTGCTTACCCTTTCCTTTTTATCTTTAGTAACATTAAGAATATAGGATCCGGCATCAAGTTTACCAGAGTAAACCCTAAAATAAACTAACTTACCCATATGAGGATCAGTCTGAACCTTAAAGGCTAGGGCTGAGAAAGGCTCGTTATCCGCAGGATACCTTTCAACAATCTTTTCAGGATCTAGGGGATCAGTTCCCTTTATTGAGGGCTGATCAGAT
>CAZHVO010000003.1:1796-41407 GCA_964536195.1 uncultured Planctomycetia bacterium | reverse complement strand
CAGCTTTATCAATTTATGAGATAGCTCCTCTATCTCTTTTTTTAAAAGCCCTATGGTTTTCTCATATTCCTGAAACCTTAAACCCTCCTGGCCGGAAAAGCTCTCTTTTTGTCTGAAATCCTCTTTTTTTTCTAAAAGATTAATAATAAAGGCTAGATCCTTTTCTCTTAAATTAGATAAATCTTCTTTTATCGATGAACAGAGCTGATTTACCTTTCCAAACTCACCTTCTAGGAATAAAATTCTATCCCTTAGCTGGCTAAGCGCAGCTTCGGTCTTGTTCTGAAAATTACCCCGGGAATTCCCTCCGCGGCTGCCTTCGGGCAGAAAAAAAGAAAATATCACCAGGCCAACACCTAAGCTAATTAATATCCCTAAAAACCAAATCATCTCGTTCTAATCCTTTATAACTATAACCCTATTGTTATCACCAAAATCATTAGTAAAACCAGGAAGAAATAAGCAGAATAAAATAATGGGGTGGCTAACGGGGGTTGAACCCGTACTAAGAGAACCACAATCTCTTGTGCTGCCGCTACACTATAGCCACCGTAAAAATAAATACAATCTATTCTTGAAAAGCTTTCTCATCTTTGGAAGCATCTTCTTTACTTTCTTGAGGTTCTTCGGCATCATCAGTCTCTAAGATGCCCTCGATGGTTTCAGTTGCGCCCTTTAGGGTCTCAACAACACTACCTATGGTAGCACCCCCTAGGCCTTCAATTTTCCCTTTTATTTTATCGACAGCCCCTTCTATTATCATCAAAGGTCCAATGCCGGCTGCTTCCATAAGACTCTTCTTGAGTGAGGAGAGGTCTAGCTTGGGCGAATCCATGTTTGTTGTTAATTTAAAGTGAATACTGGGTTTGTCTTTGTCACCTTTAAGAAAAGAGATCGCTGTTTTTAAAATCTTGGCTTGAAAAGATTCTGCCTCGTCCTCTTCTTCGATAAATTCTACCCCCTCTATAGTTAAAAGATTGTCAATGGTTAAACTGTTGTCTTTGGATTTAAGGTTCGACTCAAAAGAAAAAATAGCCTCTTTCAACCTTAGATTATTCGGCCGCAAAAAAGGAGGGTAAAACTTGCCAAAAACAATGTAGTCAAAATCATCTATATTTATATCCAGATTCATATTTTTGTTATTGTAATCTACCCATCCTTCAATACCTAAAATATTAGTTCTTTGACTTTCCTGGGAAGGTGAAACCAAAGCAGTATCTAGCTTTACATAGAAGCTACTTAATTTAGGATAAGTAAAACCCTTTACCCTCAAAGAAAGATCACTAAAAATAATATTAACAGGCCTTTTTCCTATCGGATAATTTACTTCTATCCTGGAATTCTTAAGATAGAGGTTTCCAATGGCCAGAGAAAACTTCTTCTCTCTAGGTTTAGACTCCTCTCCTCCTCCTCCTTCCTTCTCATCTTTCTCTTCTTCTTTCTCTGGTTTAATCTCAGCCTTAAGGTTATCAAAACCGAGGCTATCTTCAGGTAAGACTATTTTTTCTTCAGCCTTAGGCTTATCTTCGGAAGGCAGGCTTAAAGAGATTCCACCCCTATCTTTAGCCACCTTTAAATCAAGACCATCTAAATAAACCTTGCTTAAATTTATATTCCCGGTAAAAGGATTAAAAAATCCTAAAGAAATATTTGCCCTTTTAAAAGATAGAACCGCACATTCGAAATCCTTAATTTCTACGTTAAAAGGAAACTTGAGGGATAAAGAACCCATGGTTGCTTCTAAGCCAAGGCTATTCCTTAGGCCTCCAACGATTAGGTCTCTTCCTTTGGTATTAATGAAGGCAAAAAGCACAACATGAAGCATAATCACAATAACTAGTATTATCCCTGCTGTAATCGAAATTCTTTTTACTATTCTCTTCATACCTTTCTCCTTATCGTTCCCCGGGATGGCGCGCCCGGCAGGAATCGAACCTGCAACATCCTGCTTAGAAGGCAGGTGCTCTATCCGATTGAGCTACGGGCGCATATTACCAAAATAACTTAAAACCTACAAAATACGTCGGGGCGAGTGGATTTGTCACTTGTCTTTGGCTGAAAGCCAAAGAGCTTCAGGCTTTCCCGCAAGCAGGAAGCAAAAACAAGTGCCAAATAATGTATTAGGCTCACAAATAATGATGAGCAACCACACCTACACTCACCTATCTAACCAAAAAAAACTGTCGGGGCGAGTGGATTTGAACCACCGATCTTCTGCTCCCAAAGCAGACGCGTTAAGCCGAGCTACGCTACGCCCCGTAAATAAAAGGAAATTAACCCTATTATATCCAGTTTTTTGGGACTGTAAAGGGAGTTTTCTATTCAAAAGCATAAAGAGAATAATCAACAGCACCGAAATAAATTACACCATCATATACGGAAGGTGACGAGAATGTTGACCCTTTTGCCATTTCAAAAGTCCATAAAACCCTACCATCACTGCTATCCAAGGCATAAAAGATGCCATATCCGCCAAAGTAAAGCACTCCCCCGGCTATCGCCGGTGAAGAGTGCACCCAGGTTCCAACATTAAATCTCCATTTTTCTCGACTCATCTTTATATCTACTGCACATAACCCCTTGTTGGTTCCAAAATAAATAATATCTTTAAATATCACCGGTGAAGTGATTATCTCAGCATCTACTTTGAATCTCCATTCCTCGCGACCCGTTGCTGTATCCAAAGCGTAAAGGCCTCCATCACGGCTTACAAAATAGACTATATCCTCGACTATCGCGGGTGAACTCTCTATCTGACTTCCTGCCTTAAACTTCCAGATTTCTTCACCGGTTTTGGCATCAACTGCATAAAAACTCTTGTTAAAACTCCCAAAATAAACTATCCCCTTGTATATAGCCGGAGATGCCCAAACAGCTAAACCTGTTTCAACCTTCCATCTTAATTCTCCGTTCAATGCATCCAAAGCGTAGAAGGCTCCTCCGTTTCCAAAATAGACCACGCCCTCATATGCAGCAGGAGAAGAAATTATCCAATCTCCGATATGGTATCTCCATATTTCTTTACCTGTTTTGGCACTCAGGGCATAAAAATTGCCGTCTCTGCTCCCAAAATAGACTTTTTCTCCGAATACAGCTACCGAAGAACGTATCCAATCACCGGTATCAAACCGCCATTTTTCTTCACCGCTGTTAGCATCTAAGGCGTATAAATTTCCGTCATAGCTTCCAAAATAAACTACCCCTTCGTGAGCTACTGGAGAAGAGCTTATCTCACCTTTTGCTTTAAATCTCCATTTTATTTCAACGGGCTCTTTGAGCGCCGAAGAAGAAAACACCCCTGTCCTTTCTAAGTTACCTCTATACAAAGCAACCTCGCCAGCATATGAATTAGCGAAATTCATCGAGATTAACCAAAGGATTATGAGCCCCATCGAAACATTTTTGAATTTAAACATCACAGCCTCCTATGTTAAAGAAACCAAACAATTAGCATCCCTAAAAACATCCAATGAGCAAAAGGACTAGTTTTTTGAGTAATCCTTTCCGTATAAAGATTTATTATCTTTTTGACAGTTGGAAATAATACCATAATAAATATAACCCATCCCAGTGTACCGCTTATCTCACGGATAAATCTTTCCCAAGAATATAACATTTTAAAAATAAGGTATGCTGTTAAAAAAACAAAAGCAATAACTGTAAATTTGATATTCTTTTTGAAAATTCTAGATAGCGGCCGGAACGCCAATAAAGGTAAGAGCATTACGATATTTTGATTGGGCAAAACTCCGCGAAGTAAATTCTGAAATTCCTGTCTTAATACTCTAAAAAATAGGAAAAGAACGAAAAAGCCAAATATAGTTCTGGCTATCTCAATTTTATTAACTTTGCCCAACCTTTCCTTAATCATCTTCGGCAGCGTTTCTTTAATGTTTCTAAAAGTAATTTTTTTAATAAGATAGGCTAACGATCGCACAAAGAAAAAGATTGTTGCTGGTATAAAAATAGCCACTAATAGCCAAAACGAGGCAAAATAATAATCAAAATACACTTTGGAGTACTGCGCCATTGGAATCAGTGAAGAATAACAAATAAAAAGTTTTGCATCGCCGGCCCCCCACATTTTAAAATGCCATAACAGATAAGCCACAATAATGCTTATCACTAAATTTATACACCATTTATCAAAAATCCATACCAGATCAGAGGTTACTTTTCCGATAACAGGACTTATGATTTCACTTGCGGCTAAAGCATACAAAATCCAGGATACCGAATATACTGCAAATGCATAGAGTAATCCCATTAAAATCCATTTATTCCTAATCTTTGAAATCGTAAAATCTTCGTAGCTTGTAACGCAACCAATAAACAAAATGACCGGCAAAAAAATTATATTAGATATAATGTTAGTCGACATATTCAACCAAATTATTTAATAGGAGTAAATTCATCCCAGCCGAAAATTTCAGGATATTCCCGCCAGGGACCCTCGCAACATTCAAAATATTTACATTCTCTGCATTTTGGCCCTTTATTTTTTCCCTCTTCCATCCGCCAACGGCTAAAATCTACTATTAATTTATTATCAAACACTTTTGTCTCGGGCATATAGGTTTCAGAAGCACAATGAACATATTCGCTTAGAAAACAATGCGGTATAGCCTCAGTTAAAGGAATCCGCCCTTTCTTAATGCCGATTTCCAATGCCCTCTTTACGTAAGGGACGACTGCTTTTTTTCGCGGCACAATCCAATCTCTATTGGTTAATGCTCTTCCCAAAATGTGAGGGAAAGAAAGCCGATATTCAAATATACCTAAATTAATCACCATAACAGCTATTTTGGGTAAAAAACAATAATTTAAAGTGGTGATAACACTATTGGTAAACACTTCTGCCTTGAGAGAACAAAGATGCTTAATACCTGCAATGGTTTGATCAAAGCTCCCCTCTACCCCAGTAAGAGCGTCGTGCAGCCGAGCGTTATGGCCATGTATTGAAACTGTAAATGCTGCGGCACCGGCCTCTATCATCCTTTTACAAAATTCTCTGTATAAAAACATCCTCCCATTGGTTTGGATATGCACCCTATATTTTAATTTGTTAGCATACTCTACCAATTCTATGATATCAGGCCTTATGGTAGGTTCTCCGCCGGTAAATATAACTTCATCATAATCACTCTTTGATTCTTTTAAAATCTTTTTAATCTCATAAAACTTTTTATCTTGGCAAAACTTTCTCTTATCCCCCTGAACACAAAATTTACAACTGTTGTTGCACTTAAAAGTGACTTTTATATCTAATCTTTTTGCCATTTTATGGGTTGGCTAAAACGCGTTTTATTACTTCATCTTTTGAAACAAAAACAGGATATAACTCTTTAGAAGAAAAATACTTATCTATTAAGTATAAACCGGGACATATCTTATTTAAAGAACATTCATTACAGCACTCAGTTTTTCCGTAAGCCCATCCTTTCTGAAATGTCAAACCCTTTTTGTCCAAAAAATAAATTGTTCTTTCTTCTTTTTTTATTATTTTTCTTGCCTCGGTGGAACAATGCGCAAATTCAGTCATGTAGCACAAAGGCACTCTTTCGGCTCTAAAAGTTTTACCCTTATTGTGTAAAAACAACATTGCTTTATAAAGTTCTAATTCAAAACCAATCAGTGATGGTATTGTATCCGGATTCTCAGAAGCACGGTTCATTGAAGCATCAAGATTATTCCAGATAAAATGGCGAATAAAAGGGTATTCTTTTACCAGCCATTCAACAATTTCGCTCAGATGTCCGGCATTATATTTATTAATCACCGTCCCGATGTCAACGCTCATATTTAATCTTTCGATATTATTAAGAGTTATTTTTATATTCTTGAGTGAATCTTTATTTTTAGTGAGAAAAGACTGAATACGCGGCTTATGAGAATATATAGATAGGCCCATATGTTTTAGACCGGCATCAGTAAGCGACTTAATATATTCAAAATTCGCTGTTTTTTGACCATTAGTAATTATCCGCATCGGTAATCCTTTAGCTGCTATATAAGATATAAGTTTTACAAGATAAGGGTACATCGTCGGCTCTCCTCCGCTTAAAATTACCCCCTCATATCCCTGCCTAATATAATTGTCAACAAGACTCTTAGCCTTCTTTAACGATATAGTCTTATCCAGCGAAGGATTGGAGCAAAACCTACACTCCTGATTGCATATACGACAAACCTGTATGTAGGCTAAGCTGGCCATATTTCCTTTTCTTCTATCTCAAGATTTGCTATTTTAGATTTCCCTGGAAAACACTTCATAAACTTAAATACCTCTTGGGGATTGCTTTTCGATAATGTTAAATTAAAATCGGGATTTAACTTCTTGTAATCCTTTCTTACTCCCAAACATATAGAATTCAAGGAACAACCCTTACACTCTTTATATTTACAATATTCCTGGTCAACTACGTCTCTCTGCGTTCTAGAGTTCTTTAATCTGTAAGAATCGAGATACAAATTATGGCTATATAATGCCTCCCACAATTCAACACATGCTCGTTCGTAGGAAGGCGCAACGCACAAAGGAAAACCAGAGAATATTACCTTATTTATACCTAATATGCTTATCGCCCTCTTGAGATAAGGCTTCATTTCTTTTAAGGAAGGCAAAAGCTTCCTATAAAGATTAATATTAATACCACCGCGGACCATAAACTTGAACTTTATTTTAAAATCAGTGTGCTTTAATAGGCCCTTTAGATAAAGAACCAAGCCCTCTAAATGTTTATAGTTTAATTTACAAACAACTGTATTGATATACAAAGGTATTCTTTTTACCTTTCTTTTTTGCAAGGAATTAAATAAATCGATATTTTCTAATGCCTTTCTCTGTAAAGAATAGCAAGAGCTATTTCTCGATATGGCATTGGCAATAGCAGGAATATGAGAATGTATAGAAAGGTTTATTTGACTCACGCCTCTCTTAATAATCTTTACTAAATAATCATAATAACTAAGCATTGAACCATTAGTCGTAATATACACATTTAATTTGCATCTCTTTGCTTCTTCCAATATCTCAAAAAAATCTGGTCTAATAAGCGACTCCCCTTCCATCAACATAATTGTATTTTCGTTGCTTCTCTTAATTTCTTCAAATAATCCTCTGATTTCTTGTAATGACGGAGAACCTTTCCCCCTACTCTGTCTATCTAAACAGAATAAACAATTAAAATTACATTTATCCGCGAGGCCCATAACAATCATTATTACTACTTTTAAATAGTTACTGTCCTTTGTTAAAATCTAACTTTTTTTACTTTGTTGCTTATCAGGGTTACCCTTCGGTTAAGGGCCAGGGTTATTGTGATAGCCGCTGGTTCTAATATAAATTCTTCCTTTTAACTCCCGGCATAGTCTAGATAGCTTGCTTTTTCAGCCTGACCGGCTTTAAATCAGAAAAAGAATAAATCGCGGCATACTCTTTCCATACGCCATTGCAAAAATTATTTAAATCGCACTTGCAACAGTCGGGACTTTTCACCTTATCGGCATTAAAATCATCTTCTCCGAAACCGCTTTTTGACTTCAAAAGATTCTCGCAATATTCCACACACTGCTCCGGGTAGCGATGCCATCCCCCTATACATAATGGCACTCCACAATAGGGATTATAGATAATCAATCCATATTTTTTAGCCAGTGTCAATGCTTTTCTTATATGAGAGGAAATTACCTTGTAACGGGGTATTAAATATTTATTATTTCCTGCGCGGCCTCGCGGCTGAACAACCGAAAGAGATACGGATTTTATCCGGGGAAAATTGTTTTTGATAAATTTTATATAATCCGGTAAACATTCATAATTCTTAACAGTAATTACCGGATTCAGAATGACTTCAACGCCGGCTTTCAATAAGTTTTTAATACCAGTAACACATTTTTCAAAAGCACCCTTTCTGCCGACAAGAAAATCGTGAATCTCAGGATAACAAGAATGAAGAGCCAAGAATGCTTTACCAAGGCCCGCTAATTTTAATTTTTTTACGTACTCTTTATTAGCCAATAAAATACCATTGGTCTGAATTTCAATTACCTTTGCTCCTTTTTTAGATGCATATTCGATTAACTCTTCTAAATCGCCCCTTAAAGTAGGTTCACCACCGGTAATATCCAATCTTAATTCTTTATCTAAAGCAATAAGACGATCAATTTCGGATTTAGCTTGCTGAGTCGACATTTCTTGCAACGGATAAGACTCCGGCGGCACATTACAAAATAGACAATTAGCATTGCAGGCTAAATTTAACCGAAGAAGCCTGTAGGGAATGTTTTTTTGCAAAACAGTTTGTTTATATTTTGTTCTCTTGTCCAGAATCGGCTTCAAAACCTGGAATCCATGATTACGGATATAATCACATTGCATTCCTGTGCAGCGATCATTAAATTTACACTTTTTGCACCTTAGCCCCTTTATAAAATATCTATGCTGAATATAAAAAGAAAGGAACTTAAAAATACCCCTGTTGTCTTTACTCAATGTATATTTACACTGCATCTTTACATCGCGGGTCTCTTTCGCCTCTTTTAAACAAAAAGGGAGAACGTGTGAGGTCAATTCACCTTTTTCTTTTAGCAGTATCACATCTTTACAAAAGTTTTCCAAAAAACAATATGAGCATTTCTTGCCTTTACAATCCATTTTTTTTCCATTATTAAGGAATCTATCAAACATGTCACGACGTCCGCCTACTTCGTCATATAGCTTAACTGGATGTTGAATTAAATCTTCAAAACCCTCAAGGTATTCCGGCGGAAACCGATTGGTCCAAATATGTAGATTGGGGTCCCTGGATAATTGGAAAGCCTCATTTAAAAATGGAAGTGACTCTTCAATGTCGTAAAAAAGAACCTCTCTATTGTCCCAGGCTCGGCCAAAAGGCATAACTTGCAGGAGATCAAACTCTAAAACGCCTGAATTAATATAAAACTCTATAATGTCTTTCAGATAGCGTATGTTGATTTTGTTAATCACAATATCTACATTTACTATAAGCCCCTGAGTCTGTAAAGCAGCCGCTAAACCGGCCAAAGTTTGGAAAAAAGACCCCTTTACTCCGGTTTGTTTATCATGTAATCTCTGATTATGTCCATGTATAGAAAAAGTCACCTCACCAACACCAGCATTTATTGCCTGATCTAAAAATTTCTTATAAGCAAACATCCTGCCATTGGTAATAACCTGAATCTTAGTATAGCCCAGTTTTTTAGCTTTTTTTACAATATCAATAAATTTCGGGTGCAAAGTAGGTTCGCCGCCGCTTAAAATAACTTTTTCTGCCTTTTCTTTACGCCCGGCTTGAAAAACTTTTTTTATCTCAGCTAGGGATAAATGACTACCATTCTGTGCATTCTTGTCCAAGCAGAATAGACAGCGGTTATTGCACACCCGAGTTAGCCTAACCCATTTTTTCTTAACCTGTGCTGTCAAATCTCTTTGATTATTATTCATTCTACCTCTCTTGAAAACGGCATTAATTCATAATCACCGAATTCATGATAATATTTTTTAAAAAGTCCTCCACAAATATCTTTTTTTAAACATTGCCGGCACTTGAGAGTTTTAACTCTTCCCCGAACCGGTTTATAGCTTAAAGTTTTCTTTAGAAATATCTTTTTATTCGTTTTCCATTGTTCAATGGTCGTACGCGATGACCAATAAGCATCGTTAGAATAATTCCAATAACCATTTAATGCACAAAGCGGTACTCCAAAAAATCTTGCCACTATAGATTGACTCTCTGCCTTATCGACGATCGCGCCAACCTTTTCTTTAATTCGGAATAAAGGTACAACTAATTCATTAAAATTGGATAACCCGTTACCTTCAGGAGCAAAATTGGAAACAAGAACCTGTTTTATCTTCTTGTAGCGACTAATGAAATCGATAATCTCAATTAAAAAATCGAAATTATATTTAGTTATTACAATATTAGCAAACCCAAAAGTATTTTCCTTTGCCTCTTCTATGTTTGCTAAGGCTTTGGCCAGTTTACTAAAACTTTTTTTGTTACGAGTATGAAAATTATGGAGCTTTGCAGTGTGGCCGTGAAGTGAAAAACAAACTTCATCAAGATAGGGCAAAGCTTTTTGGGTAAACTTCTTTAGCGAGAACAGTCCACCGTTAGTTGTCAGATAAGTTTTATATCCTAATTTTTTGGCTAATTTCAGAATCTCAATACAATGAGGATGATAGGTCGGCTCGCCTCCGGTAAAAGTAATATGTTTAAAGCCTTTTTTGGCAAAATTTTCCAGATTAGCAATAATCTTCTCTCGGGAAACAAATAAATCTCTGAATTTACTTAATTGGCCGCTTTCACTGCAAAAACAACAATTGTTATAACATTTGTATGAGATATGAAATTCAAGCCGCTCCATTTGTTATGTAATAAAAAGGTTATCTTTACCAAAGCTAAACCCTTATGGAAGAATCTAATTTAATCAAATACGCCTCCAACAAAGATTAAATGGCAAATTTAACAGTATGAACGTCCTCAATTTTTATGGTGGGAATTTTACAAAGAGGACACGTTGTCTTAGTAGAAAAAGCGATTCTGTCTCTTTTGCAAGCGTAAGCTATTTTAACTATCTTCTTTTTTAGCTTTGTACCATCTACAGGACAAACCTCTCCCGCATGAACCGTGTATTTACACTTAGAACAAACACATATACTTATCCAAGGAAAATCTCCCAGATGAGAAGGTTTTTTCTGTTCAGGAAAGTCAGTTTTTATTACGGTATCTCCTAAGAGACTAGCATAATAGCCTTCTTTAACCACAAACAGTTTTCTACCACATAAGGGGCAATATCTTAAATCTTCTGCTATAACCCGACAGTGAGGACAGCAGAAAGCGAACTTCCCTACGCGACGATTAATAGCCATCTCTTTAAATACTCTCGCTATTTTATATTACGAACACATCTAAGATAAAAAAATTCGCTCTTGTCATCGCCATTGACTCTTCCGGTATCAAAGCCTACTACCCAGACGCCTCTGGTATCACTTTTAAAAACAGTACTTGTCCAAAAATAGCCATTAGGTGTACTCAGGAAAACCTCGTGAATGGCAGGGTCAAGTTTTGAATAATCTACAATGCTTATTAATTCTTCTATTTCCGGAAGGCGCCAATCAGAATATCCTGCAGACGATAGAGACTTTGCATATTTAACAGCATCGTTCCATGTCATTTTCTTGCCGCAATAGCAACCAATACTATTACTTTCTTTAGCCCACATTAACCTTGTCTTCAAATCGGTTATTGTACCATCTCCACTATCAATAAATCTTCCAGCGACTACTGTTGAGGATTTTGGAGCATAGAGGGCTCCTTTTCTACTTTTGCCTTTTTTCCCTGATTTACCGCTTTCCTTTTTTGCTTTCGTTGCTCTCATCACACACCTCCTTTATTATCTATAGATAAATATACCACGAAACCTCAGAATCAACAAACACTTTCCCTACCTTCTTTAAGCTAATCTACCCTATCGCAATAATGATAAAAACACCCCTTACACCCGGGAAACAATTTATTCAAAAGATATTTTCTTAAATTCTTTGCTTTTTGTCCGTTCCATATATCCTTAAATGACGAATTTTTTATATTACCGATAAAATAATCATGACAGGTATAGACATCTCCGTTAGGCATCATATCTATCTGATGCCAAGGAGCGGTACAGTAATCGGCATAATGTAATGCCCCTCTATTACATTTATAATAGTCTTCTATTTCGTGAAGACGAAAATCAGGGCTGAATCTTACATTTGCCATTTTTTTTACTTTTTTTATCTCATCTCTGAATTTTTTAAAATCTATTTTCTTGGGGAGATAAGTATATCCCTGCCACAAATCTAAAGATGTAATCCCGAACTTATTTTTAAATATTCTTTGCTGAGCCTTAAATGTATCCGGGCCGATAAACATCAAATGTTGAAAACAATACCGGTCAATTGGAATACGGTTATCTTGTAAAAATTCTATAAGTTCCGACATATAGCCATAGCTTATATCTGAAATAGTATAAAGTATCCCTAACAAAGGCTTATTGCGGTTGTTTCGCTTAAAATCACTTATTTTTTTCAACCCCTGCAGTATCTTATTAAAATGGCTGGGGCGATTGTCTCGGATAAGATTCAGTATAGAAGGGGGGCCGCCTAATGAAAGGTTTATCTCGTCTACAACATTAACCAATTTATCGAAATTATTTAGAAAAAATACACCGTTTGTGGTTAAAGACACTTTGACTCCCCTTGCCTTAAAATAATCGGCCAAAACATACCATTTTTTATACATAAGCGGTTCTCCTCCAGAAAAAGTAATTGTTTTCGGAGAAAAGCTTATAATATCTTCCATGAAAGGTTTAAGCTCTTTCAAGGTCAACGATGAAGCATATTTATCCATAAACCCTCTATCCCTGCAAGGGCCTTTTGCCCCCCACCAAGAACATACCTTACATCGTAAATTGCAACGCAGAGATAACATTAAGTACACTTCTCCCAAAGTATTACTACTTAAAGGATCCTTGATGCCCAACTCTGCTAATCTTTTTAATAATTGCTGGGTATTAACTGATTTTCTTGCCATTTCTAATAAAAGGCTTCAAAGCTCCAACTCCATACATCTGGCCATGCTCTTTAAAAATCCCCACACATTTAAGGCGATCCGCACACCGGCGGCACTTTTGCGGTTTAACAAACTTTTGGTCTAAAACATATAATTTCATCGAATCGGCTATCTCGCTTTCATCTTTAAAAATATTCTTCTGAACCTGCTTAACAACGCATAGGGGAAAAGCCATCAAAGAATTTACCCCTTTTAACTTCATTACAATATCCCTATAAGAAGGCACTAAATCTTTGTATAACAAATTAGAACTTTTAGGTCTAACCGGCAAAATAACAAACGGCAAACCTAAAATATTTTTCACAAACCCTTCTAATTTTTTTAGACCGTCAATATTCTGCTTCAACAAATTAGAATGAACAAACACCCTCCCTCTATTAGATAAAACATTTTCTACGCCCTTCAAAACCTTCGGATAGCTACCTTTAACTCCTACTATAAAATCATGGATTTGGGCTATATCAGAATATAAAGGAAGAGAAAATGAACTAACACCGGAATTAATCAACTTTTTAGTAAAACCCTCATTAGCCAATACTTCTCCTGAAGTCATGATTTCTATCTCTTTAAAATTGAATCCTCTGGCTAATTCTACAATAGTAATGATATCAGGATGCAGGAGAGGGTCATTTCCGACAATACATAATTTATTATTCTTCAAATCCTTATTCTTCTCAATCAAGCGTTCACTTTTAAAAGGATCAGAATAGCGCTCCTCTTCTTTATTAAGACAAAATATGCAATTGTTTCTACAGGGGCCATTTAGATATAAAAATGAAGAGTTTATGCCTATCTTTTTCAAAGTCTTCTGTTGAGCTTCAACATCACTTTTTAGAACGGGAATCAAAACCGGATGCTCGTTAGATTGAAAAGAACGAGAAGAAAAATCATTGTAAAAATATTCCATTTCCAGACCAAGATCAATATTATTATCTAATAGCTTACGCTGCCTAGCATTACATGCTTTTTTGAATTTATTGAATACATCTTTTTTAGTTAAATACAGGTCATCAACACGCTTAATAGCCTTAAGATCACCTAAAAAATATTGCTTTCGCAGGGCAGGAAAATCTTTTTCCATGAAAACAGCTCCGTCCAAATAAAGTTTTCCGTCCACATCCACCAATATTTCATTACTAAGCATTGTCGGTTCACAATCATTAACGAAATTCATCAATAGCTCTTCTCCTCCATTTGCCTCAAAAAACTTTCTTATTTGATCTTGCATCGCCTTAACCTTATCTGCACCCCAAAATACAGCATTCTGATAACCAATCTGTATCCGCTGAACTCCTAATCGTTTGATAAAACTGATATTTTTAGCCAAGTGTTCTACGTTATCCGGAAAAACCACTAAATTAACAAAATGGGCGATACCTGAATTAGCTAAAAGCTTTAAGTTATTCTCCAACTCAGTATAAAGTTTTTCATTAACCCCTTTTAGCCTAAAAGTTTTATTTGCTAATTCATCTCCATCCATAGAGAACATTATTTCCACTGAATTCTTTTTTAAAAAATCAAGTTTCTCTTCATCCAACAGTAATCCATTAGTAGTAATGGAAAATTTTAGCTTTTTGTTTTTTATTTTGGCTTTCTTAATTCCGGCCTTAATCCCTTTTTTAATAAGTTCCCATTCAAGCAAAGGCTCTCCGCCCCAAAATCTCAACAAACACTCTTTGCCCTTAGTGGTCAACAGCAAATCAATAGCATCCTCAACTACCTTCTGCTTCATTGACTTATCACATTGTTCTATCTCGCAATATCCACATTTTAATTGGCACTGATAAGTACACATTAGCATTAGCCCGCTTACCTTATATTTAGGCAAGTCTGAGTCGACGTCTTTCTTTTCTTCCACGTTAAATTTATGGAAATGCTGCTCGGCAAGTTTACCGACCATAAGATTATTAAACACCAACTCACGTTTTTCAGATAAACTCCACATTTTACTCACTACTTCTTTCCTGGTTCGACTCATATCTTCCATTCTTTTAACATTACATATATTGTCAATATAATTAATTTTTCGAAAAGCCGGAAATAACTTCTCTAAAGTTATTGTACACCCACTATAAACACTTCCCTCGTAATCAACTGTAAGCACCGGAGATATAAGAGAAGGCTCATCATCAACATGTAAATTTATTAAATTATTATCACCATGTTTTATCCACTCCCACATAATCTTAAATGAAGCGATACAATATCGGATGATATATTTTTTTTCCCAAAAAACTCCAAGTTCATAAGATAGTCTTATATTCTTTACGCCCAACTTTAAAAAAAACAAAGCATTGTCAACTAAAGCATTTACATTTTTGGGACCAACAACAAGATTAATAAAGAAATCCCGTTTTTGGCCTACCAAGTTATTGATAACCCGCGTAAATCGAATAAAAGGATAATTTTTCTTCTTGTTTAATAACGGTCGATTATATCTTTGAGTACGGCTTTTACCGTCAATGCTAAGAATAAAACCAACCTGATAATTAGACAAATATTCCAATTCCTTAGCACCTAACCCAATTCCATTAGTAGCTAAGAGATACTTTACTTTTTTCCCGGCCTCTACACATTTTTTCTCTGCATAATTTATGGTCTTTTTCATAAGGTCAAATCTCAGCAAAGGTTCACCGCCAAAAAATTGTATCTCGACACTATCCTTCTTCTGTGAAAAAAACAAAACATCTATAGCCTTATAAATTACCTCTTCTTTGATGTCGGGATGAGTAAAATCAAGATAGCAATAACGACAACACATCTGGCATTTATGGGTAAGCATTAGCATAAGTTTATCATGGTATAGATAATTACTCTGGGCCTCGTACATATTTAAGCCCTTATCTTTGCTTATGCGATAATGTTTAGCAAAGATATCCAAAGCGACACCCAAAGATAAATTGCTAAATAAAGCTTTATCTATTTTATCCCTATTTTTCTCAAGCAAGGCAAACTGCTCAGAATTTGTCCGGCAAACATCTTCAAAGGTTAACCCATTATTTAACTGATCGTAATAAAAAATATCATTGAATTCTTTAAATTTCTTTTCTAAAACCAACGCACACCCAACATAAACTTTACCCAAAGGACTCACGACTACTTGTGGAGAAAACAATATCGGTTCATTATCATTGTCTAAATTACGAAAACGTACTTTTCTCTCCTTAGCCAACTGAGCTATTTTAGTAAATTCATCCACAGATCTAAAAATATTATTATCACTAAAATACTGTCCAACCGCATAAGCTAGTTGTATATCCTTCACGCCCAAATCGATAAGGTATTCTACGTTTTCAGTCATCTTTTTTACATCATCAGGCATAAAAACCATATTGACAAAATAATCGATTTTGAAAACTTTAAGAAAAGCTAAAGCTTTTGAAATTGACTCAAAATAATTTGTTTTACCCGAAAAACTCAAAGGCCTATTCTTAATTTGTGTTTCTGGCATGCCATCAATACTTAGTAACAATGTAAAATCATGCTGTTTTAAAAACTGGCAATTTTCATCATTCAAGATTAAACCATTGGTAGTTAAAACATACCTGATATTTTTTCCTATTTTTTGATTTTTTTCCGTTGCATAATTAACTGCCTTTTCCATAAGATCAAACCTCAACAATGGTTCACCGCCAAAAAATTGTATCTCCAGGATATCTTTCTTGGCTGTAAACAACAAGTCCAATGCATCGTATAGCATCGACTCAGTAATATCCTGAACCTCCCGGTCAAGACTGCAATAAGAACAATCTAATTGGCATTTTGCTGTAATACAAATCAGCATATTTGCAACACTATTATTTTCAGTATGGTTTAAGCTCATCAGATTTTGCTATTTTCGCATAATTTCTCCAAACACCTTCACACAAATCACCCTCTTTGCATTTTCTACAAAAAAAATACTTTTTCTTATATTTTTTTCTCAATTCAATACAACCCACGACTTTATTATCAAATGTTATTACCTCGTCAAAGGGCTGCGTGAAATCGCAACAATAGTATTTGTACTTTCCGGCTATACATAAAGGCACACCCTCAAAAGATATTTCTTTATTTTTTTTAACCAACCACTTACTTGCCGTTGCAATACTCTTCATAGCTTTGCTGATAAGCGGTAAATTATTCGGACTTACTTTCGTAATCCCATCGCAACTACGGCCAAATAGATAGTGAAACTCATCAACCCCCATATTTGAAAGCATTACTGTTAAATCCTGAATTCTTTCAAAATTATTAAGTAAAATTGGTATTTGTGCCTGGACTTTGATGTAAGGAAATCTTAATTTTAAATTCTTAATGCCTTTTACAGTTTGGGAAAAAGCTCCTTTAACCCGGCAAACTTGATCGTGATAAGCCTCTTCGCCGTAAAAAGGAACTAAAATTTTTTCCAGACATTCTATATTCATCAATTTTTCTAAAAACTTATTGTATAAAAATATTCTTGCGTTGCTTTTTATATAAAGATGATGAAGATTTAAGTCGATAGCAAATCGCAGAATATCAAAAAAATCTTTACGCAGAAAAAACTCGCCTCCGGTCAGTACCACCAGTTCTGCCCTAGTTAAAGCTAATGCAAGTTCTTTTTTAATGGTATCAAGATCTTTATCTCTTAAACCGCTATCTAAATCACTAAACAATGAATTGTTGTTTGAAACGTTAGTAGAGTCTATATATACCCTCCTCGACTTAATCATATCTGAAAAATCATTAAGTTTATTTTGGCTATGCGCCAAAGTAAAGGTAGGCGGATGGTAGTCATCGCCTAAATAATAATTGTCATCTATCAAACCTTTTTGTTCAAAAATATCATGAATTTTTGTACCGGGATACACCTTTACTTTTTTAACCAAAATACTATCCGGCCTCATTCCGCGGACAAATTTCATAGTCTGCTTTATCGTATTTACATTTTCTCCACTATTCCCAATCATAAGCATAAGCACACTTCTAATGCCAAACTTTTCCGTCATTAAAAATGATTCTTTGGTTTTAGCTAGATCAAGATTTTTACCTATTTTTTTCTGAATCAAAACTGATCCACTTTCAACTCCATAAGATATTTCAAAACAGCCAGCTTTCGCCATTATCGACAACATCTCCTCGTCAACATAATCAGAACGAGTCATACAACCCCATTTTATTTTTAGCTTTTTCTGTAATATCAACTCACAAATTTTCAGAACTCTTTCTTTTCTTAATGTAAAGAAATTATCGCCAAAAACAAAATCACTAATACTATACTTTTCATGAAAATACTCAACCATATTTACAAAATACTCCGGGCTATGAAATCTTATTTTATGCTTAGTTATCTTGCTCATTGGACAAAAGTTACAGCTATAAATACACCCTCTGGAAGACAACATTAACAATGCATCTTTTAAGGTTGTACACCGTTTACCTAATAAAAAATTTGGCAAAGGGCCAAGATTTTTAGGAAAGGCCATTCTCTCATTAAAGTCTTTAAAAAGATGAAAAGCAGGGTAAAGTAATTGATCTAAATTGCTTATTTTTTCTCTTTCCTGAGTCACACAAAGCTTACCACTTCCTATATATGCTATACCATCCACATCACTCAAGTTATCTTTATTGTCAATACAATCAATAAGCTGATTTAAAGTTATCTCTCCATCGCCGATTATTACAAAATCAACAGCAAAATTGCGCAAAAGCAACTCAAATTTCAATGACGCAAATGGCCCACCTAATATTATCTTTACCTTGTTATCATTTTTTTTTATTGCCCTAATGATCTGATATACTGAACCTCTAGCACAACTTTGTGTTGCAATACCTATATAATCAGGTTTATCTTTTTTTAGTATTTCCGGGATTGCCTGCAGCATTACCGGCATCGGTTGAAAGTCAAAGTCATAAGCGGTAACTTTCTTGTTGCATTTTAAAAGATTAGCCGCTATAAGACTTAACCCATATGGCGGCCCAAAATAATTAGGCGGGGGGTCAAGATTTACAGGATTTATCAAAACAATTTTAGACATTTTCACCTGGCTTTAAGGTATCTTTTAGCGATAAACTCACAATAACCACACGAAAAACAATCTTTATTACACTCCACAACCTTTTTAGCGAAATCTTTAGGTATCCTTTTATTATCACAAAATAAATTATCATAATTAATAGAATCCATTAAATCAAATAAGTTACCATTATAACTACGATTAAAGTAACTTATCATTTTTAGCTTCAATGAAGCACTGGGCTCATTACGATAAGCCAACTTTATTGAATCGGTCAACTTTTCTTTTTCGTAATAGCTAACATCTTCTGGACGAACGTAGGGCCTTTTAATCTCATCTACTATTCCTGATGGCAAATAATGGCATTTATAACAATCAAACTGCTCTCCCAAGTACCCCCCCTTACTCTTGATTTGTCTACTAAAAATCGGCAAAGCGCTATGTCTTAAAGAATAAAAACAATTCTGATAGCACATAATCAATCCTAACAGTTTGATCCGCAAAAAAGGATAATGCTTTTTTAAACCGGCAATTTTTCTTAACTCCTGTCCATTACGGTTTATTGAAGGATCTAAACAAAATTTGGATATGCCTGCTTTTATACCTTCTTTTACCTTCAAAAAATTGTTTATCCCCATATAAATAGACGATTGCAATTTAATTAAAGGAAAATTTTCTTTTAGCCACTTAGCAAGAAAAACATCAGCTACAGTAATATAATCTAAACTCCCTGCTTTTTGCAAAATATTAATACTTTTCTTTATCCTCGCCAAAGACTCAAAAAACATTACATTCTTATTAATTAATAAATTCGTATCTACTTTATTTTTGTTACAAAGCCTCATTAAAGCACTGACATCGTAAAGGCTATGTTTTTTTTCGTTCTCGTATGGATCAGAAAAATCATACCCTTGCGGACCAGCAAAATAAACTTCCTCAACCTGCTTATTTTTAATCGCCCATTTAATTAACTCAATATCTCCATTATAAGGAATGGAAAATTTTACTTTTTTCATTTTTTAAAAATAAGTTGTATTTTTTTCCCAAGAAAATATTATTTAGAATAATTTCTCTAAATTTGGGGTTTGCCGCGCCATAAATTTCTGATAAGCGGTAAAAATTTTGAAAAGGAGTGGAACCGTACAAATTGACGTTTACCGCTTTCTCTAGATCGGTTACCAAAAATTTGTTTTTCATCTCAATAAAATCTTCCTCAAGGCAAATTCCCGATTCCATATATATCCCACCATCACAATCTACCGTCAGCTCAGCGTTAAGGACTACCGGCTCTTTCCTCGCAGAAGTTAAATTAATGAATTGAATATCCCTGTGTTTCTTAACATAGTTAAGAATTTGCTCTGTTTGTCGAAAAAGAGTTTTTACCTCCTTCTTGGGCCAGAAAAACCCTAAAGAATAATTCATCTGTAAACTCTCAAACCCAATATCTACCAAATGCTTAAAGTTTCTAAACATTGGCGAAACAGTATGCGGCATGACCACGCTAATAGAATAGTGGCGTATGCCTGACTGTTTAAGATACTCAAAATTATCTATCATATGTGAATAATAATTTTTATTGTTAGAGGCCATCCTGGTCTTAAGCTGAGCCTCAACCTCACCATCTATGCTATACTCGATAATAAACCGGTGCTTTTTTAGAAAATCTACCTTTTCTTTTGTCAGCTCAATACCGTTGGTCGTAAGGATAAAAACTAGATCTTTTTCCAGCCGTTTAGCAGCTTTTTCTCCATAAATAACTGCTTTTTTGATCAAATCAAATTTTAGAAGAGGCTCACCGCCAAAAAACTGAAGTTGAAGCTCTCGTGAATTGGAAGTAAACAGTAAATCGATCGCTTTAAATAAAGTTTCTTTATTCATGAAAGATGAGAATTTGCTTACCCGACAATACTCGCAGCGTAATTGACAATTATGAGTCAGAAGAACGATAAGGCGCTGAGGGGAGATATAAATATTTCTCATAAGAAAGTTTTTATCAACTTTTTTCTTCTTTGACATTGTTTCGTAAATTAGATACCGGTAATTAGCATAACGAGATAGGATTCCTGCTATTTTCTTTGTATATGTGCTTTTTTTTCTTTGAAGTAAATACGCTTCTCTCTCCAACAATAGAGAAAAAAGTATATGCTCCAGCAAAACCAGCTTTTGCTGATCGAAATCATCGATAAAAGAATTAATTATTGCTTTAATTTGCTTTTCCATTCTTCAAAATAGATTTTTGTCAAATTTCCCATTTCGATATTATTAAGAATAACCTTTTTTATTTTAGGAGTTGCCTGATACCGAAACAACCGGGATAAAGTTCGAAACTGCGTCAAAAAAATTTCATTTATATTCTTAAAGTTTCCTATTTCTCCTAAAAAGGGCGGTTTCTTTTTAATTTCTTTTTCAAAAAGGTAATCGGTCAATAGTCGCACTCTCCCGTCAACGTCAACCATTATTTCACTATTTAGAATAGCCGGTTCGTTTCTCGACTCTAGATTAGTTAAGCTGACTATCCCTTTTTTAATATGGAGGTGTAAAGCTTCCTTAATTAAATCAAATTGTCGGAAAAATTCCCTTCGGGCATCTGCTTCCCATGTTGAGCAAAGGGCATAATTAACACCGATTCTTCTAAATCCTAATTTCATAATATGGTAAAAATTACGCCACAGATATCTAACAGTGGCTGGATTTACTACCATCACCGCATAATTATTTATTTTTCTTGAAAATACTTTCTGCAATTTAGTTATTGTTGATTGATAAGCGTTTATTTTATGGTCTCTTCCGATTTTATAAAGATTATGGAATTTTTCTTCCCCGTCTACTGACAATTCCAGGAAAAAATTTTCTCTGGCCAAAAAATCAGCAATATCATCCTCCATCGCAATAAGATTTGTTACCAGGTAAAAAGAAATATTTTTGTTTTTCTTTCGGGCTAATTTTTTAGCGTACTCAACTCCTTTTTTTACCAAATCAAATCTTAACAACGGCTCTCCACCAGTAAAATCCAAGCGAAGAGTGTCTCCGGAAGCGGTAAAAAGAAAATTAATTGCTTGATACAGCACATCTTCGCTCATGTCTTCATTTTTTTTAACAATCGGACAATATTTACAGCGAAGGTGGCATCGCTTAGTAATCATTAATTGCAGGTTATTCCGGCCGGGGGTTACCATACGAGATACCTTTTTATCAATCATCAGGTAATAATTATTATATTTCCTAACCACATTTGATATCTCTTTTTGTGCCGAAGGAATTTTTTCTTGTAAAAGCAGGAGATTAGATAACATCTCATCTAAAATTTTAAAATAATTCTTATTAGCCAAAAATGAATCATAAAGTAAAGGAACCAAGGCTTGTACAGCCTTGCTCATAGGAATATCATTCTCTACTAGAGAATAATCATACTCTGGATAATTTTCCACTAATAGATTACGACGAATATTAATAAATTTTTCTCGTTTATTTATTAAAGAAATTTTATAACTTGCCGATGGATAAAGAGACACAAGGTAAGGAATAATTGGAGTTAAAACTTTAAAATATTGTCCGTAAAGAGCTTGGAAAACAGAAAACTTGAATAAATTTTCTACAATATTGTCTAAAGAAGTTAATTGATTTGAAGCTATAAAGTGACAAGTGATTTTAATTCTCTTCAGAGCTAATGTATTTATTATTTTTTCGGCTTTTTTATGGCTGTACCCCTTGCCTAATCTTGTAAGTTCTCTATCGGAAATATTTTCAAGTCCTATATAAATATTTGTTTCTTTTGAGGGGTCAAAAATTTCCGGAGCCAAACTCTTAAGAAGTCCCCGGTCTAACTTGCCGGAGTACTTCTTTCCAACTTTTTCAAAAAAAGAGTTTATGCCGGTTTGGAAAAAATTTATGCGGAATGGTTGTTTTTTCAGATACAAGAAAAAAGATTTAGCTCTTTGAGTATCGGCGAGAAAATCATCATCATAGAAAGAAATCCGTAAAGCAGAAGGTGGGATATCTTTCTTAAAAATTTCGTTGAGCCTCTGCTTATAGTTCTTAATAATTGTTTTTAAATTCTTAAAACTTTTAGCTACATATTCACCCTTTCCCGGCGAAGTGCAAAAAAAACAATTATTAAAACATCCTCGGGAAGTAAAAAGAATTAGACCGTTAGTAATATTTTCCGCCTTCAGGAAACTGAAATCAAGAAAAGAACAGTCGTAATCTGTAATATTATTAACTTTATCTAAAGCTGCAGAAATAAAAATAAATTTATTCTGAAAAAGAACGCCTTTAAGTTTTAAAAGATTTTCTACCTCTCCTTTGTCGAAAGAAGAATCAATATTCTTTCCTCCTAAAATTTTAGCCATTTTGGGAAGAACTTCTTCACCAGCGCCCCTGACCAAAAAATTCGCATCCGGTAAATGAACAAAAACATGTTCAGGAGTTAGTGTTGGCATTACACCACCCACTGCGATAAAAGCCTTCGTTCTTTTTCTTAGAAATTTAATTAATTCTTTAGCCTTTTCGAAAAAGTCTTCACAGAGAGAAATACCGATAATGTTTATGTCGGAATTCGCTCTCAAAATTTTCTCCAACTCCTCTTTTTGCGTAATAAAATCGTCGTTCTCCAAAGAAATCTTGGAATTGCTAAAAACGACTCTAAAACCTGCCTTCTTTAGGCCAGAAGCCAAATAAAGAGTTGCTGAGCTAAAACTTTGGTTTTTCTCTTTACCCGAAGAATTAAAAATATTCCTGAAAAGAAGAATTTTAGATTTAGAACTGCTTTTTTCGGCTTTTCGATTTCGACTCCGCTGATATACATCTACAAGGGCTCGATAATCAGCTAGCGTGCATACAATGCTATTCTTTCTTGAAGTTGAAAAAATTGTTTTAACTTTCCTTAACAATTCTGGTCTTTTAATTGTCTTTTTGAATTTATTTACCAAACAAATTGCATTCGGAAAGCTATCGGTTCGACCAACGATTTTATCACGATATCTAGTCTTTGATGTATTTTCATTCATTTTTATTCAGTTAGGATAAAATTTTTAACACATTATTTAATCGGGTGAAATTCCCGCCAACCTTTCATTTTTATATATCGCCACCAAACTCCTTCACAAAACGAATCATATTTGCACTCTTTACATTTTTCTCTTTTTAATTTTTTGGAACGTTCTCTTTTTCTAATATTGATTTTTTTGTTTCCGGAATTCATTAAGATGCTCTCGTACTCGCTGGCATATTTCTCATAGCCTACCAACAAACAGACTGGTAAACCAAGTATGCTGATATTGAATCGGTCTTTTGATTGAACTTTAGGATTCTTCTTTAACCGCTCAATTGCTGATTTAAAAGAATCAGCTAGATCAGTATAGTTTGAAATTAAATTCTTAAAAAAGATCAATCCTCCTCCTTGAGGAATCACCGTATTAATAATACTCCCATTAACTCCTTTTAAGAAGACTGTTAATTTAAGAAAGTTGTACAAATCGGGTGAGTTAACTTTGGTAAGTGTAAAACTAATATACCATCGAAATAGATAATCTGACTTCAACTTCGATAGATTATAGCATCCTTTGATTGTTTGATCAAAGCTATGAGGTGTTCTTGTCATGGCATCATGAATCGATCTTTTACTCCCATGAAGAGCAATGTTGAATTCTGTTAAACCAGATTTTAGTAATTCACGAGCATAATCAAAGTGACAAAGAAGACGGCCATTGGTTACTAAACGTATATCTTTGTATCCTATTTTTTTGGCCATCTTTATATAATTTACCAAAGATTTATTTACTGTGGGTTCAGGTCCAGTAAATAAAACACTATCTGTTTTTTTTATTGCTTTCTGGAAGAGAATGGATAGCCTCTTAGAAGAGGGAGGAATCAAATTTTTAGCATCAGTTTCCATGCAAAATATGCAATTATTATTGCATCGATTGTTAATAGAGACATGAAGGAATTCGCCGCTTCCCAATATAGCTGCCCTCGCTCCTAAAAATTATCCCTCTCTTAGGTAAGCTTTTACAAATGTCCTCTGATTACAGAGATCCAATATTTGATCTCACATTTTTGGCACAAATTCTGTCCAGCCAAATTTTTCGGGATATTCCCGCCAGGGGCCTTCGCAATATTGGAAATGTTTACATTGTTTGCATTTCGGCCCCTTTAATTTGCCTTCTTTTCGACGTATTTCTGTAAAATCATCTATTATACGATCATAATCGTATATTTTTGTATCAGGGATAATCTTTTCAGCAATGTATTCTTCATACCCCTGCATAAGGCAATAAGGAATTGCTTCGGTCATAACTTTTTTTCCGGCTACGATTCCAATATCCAAGCCTTCTTTCACATAAGGCATAATCATTGACATTCGAGGAATGATTGATTCAAAATTTTCTCCAGCCGTTCCTAAAGCATGAGCAAAGGCAAATTGATACTGATCTACTTTTAAATAAGATAGAAGTCGCGCAATTTCCGGTAAATGCCGATAATTTGATTTCGTAATAACAGTGTTAGTGATTACTTTTTGCCCCCGTTTCTTTAAATTTTTAATTCCAGTGATACTCTGCTTAAAACTACCCTTTGAAGCAGTCAAAAAGTCATGGAGTTGTGCGATATGACCGTGAATTGCCGGAGAAAATTCATTCGCTCCGGCAATAATTATTGCCGTACAGAATTTCTCATAGCAAAACATCCGGCCGTTACTCTGTATCTGAATAGTCTCAAATTCTAAACTCTTAGCATATCTTACCAAATCAATAATATCTTTCCTGACTGTTGGTTCTCCGCCGGTAAATACCACACTATCGCAATCGTTTCTTGCCTCCTGTAAAGCTTTCTTTATTTCTACCGTGCTTTTATCGCCATACAAAACTCTCTTATTACCCTGGACACAAAACCGACAATGATTATTACAATTAAACCCGGTTTTAATATCAGCTCGTTTCATTTTTTAGGCGGTTAACAAAATCCGTTAAGACACGATCAACTGTTCTAGTTGACCCTAGAATAGACTTGGGAGTAACCCGGTCAATTAAGTGATTTATATCGATCGATTGTCTAAAAAAGAAAGGTTTAAAAGAGAAATCCTTAATGTTTCCAACCCTAAGCTGCCTACGCAGATAAGCAAATCGTTGGGAAAGAACCAAATTGTCACTAAACACATCTCCATTACAATCAATGACTAACCCACTATTAAAAAGAGGCGCTGGGCTTATCAAATCTAAGTTTTTAACATAAATATTTATTCTATTTTTATTTTTACTTATAAATTCCGCTATCCTACAAAATTCCTTTTTTAATTTATTAATTTTTTCTTTATTCCAGTAAACGAAATAGGCCGGTAAAAAAATAAAGCGGCAAAAATCCAGTTTCAAAATATAAAGAAAATTACGATAGAATTTCTTCACCTCATTAGGCGCAACTACCATATTGATGATTACGCGAGGGATCGAAAGAATTTTCTGCTTTTGAAAGATGATACTGTCAGAAGAATTTAATTTTTTATCAACCGATATTCTATTCTTCAGCTGAGTATTTCTGCTGCCGTCCAGGCTTACTATTAATTCAATATCTTTACTTTTTTTGAAAAAATTTATAACCGCATCATTAAGCAAGATACCATTTGTCGTTATTTGAAACTGAACACTCTTATTTAATTTTAGCCCCTTATTTCTGGCAAATATTACGATATCCTTCAATAAAGTAAATTCTAACAACGGCTCTCCGCCCGAAAATTTAATTAAATATTTTCTATCTTGCCCATTTAAAAATAAATCAATGGCTATTATAGCAGTATTATAATTTATTGTAGCGGAATTATGCAAAACGGGGCAATATCGACACCTGAGGTTGCAGCGGTGGGTCAATACAATTATCAGCTGTTGCATCCAAACGTTTTACCATTGTCCATGCGAACCATGCGAGCCATGTGAACCATGCGAGCCATGTGAACCATGCGAAGCATGTGGTGTTCCTGAAGTATGCCCACCTCTATCGCCAGAAAAAAAAGCATTACCGTGGTTACCATGGCTAGAATGAGCTGCACTAGCAGCCTGGGGTTTAAACATTATCGCCATAACTGCTAAAGACATCCCCAACTTAGCAATATTCTTTTTAGTAATTTTCCCCTCTTCACTTAAAAGGAAATCCTTTATTTCTATCCTAATCTTGGGTAGCCTGATTTTCTTCTTCATCGCCCACCTCCATTTTTATTAGGTCTTCATGATACCGCTCAATAAATTTTTTAAAACCACTACATTGTTTACATATCTTCTCATCTAGGGTAATACTTCCCATACAAAGCATTCTAAGAGATTCATCTTTTATCTTATCACAACTTTTGGCATTATTCTTTTCAACTGCTTTTATATAATAAACCCTATCCCGACATCCTTTATCTTCCTTACAAGACCCAACGTCTCTTTTTATTATCGCACTACATTCTGATACTTCACATATAGACGCATCCTTAGAAATGAATGCCTCTGCCAAATCCCGACAATCTTGGGATGTTACGCCGTTTTCAGTTTGCATACAACTTTCTATAGCTTTTGAAGTAACTGTTCCTGTTGTAACTAACTCTCTATAAAAATTATGCATCGAGCTAAATTGCTTACTACAAAACCGGGCTTCATCCGAATTTAGGTCATCACACACTGTCTGGTCACCTCTCACTGCTGCTGTACATATTAAATATGCACCTAACAACCCTTCTGCTTTAGAATATCTTTGAAAAACATCTTTTTCAATCGTATCAATATTAAAATTAGTTGTTAAATCTTCTAAACTTTCGGCAAAAATAATATTTGAATAAAACATACCAATACAAACGATCGCTACCAAAAGGATCAATTTTTTCAAACACATAATCTCCTCCTTACCTATTGATTTCCAGACATAAAATGGTCCACCCATTTTTTAAATACATCCTTGCAACTTTTATTTTCTAATTTTTCAAAAAGATAATCTAAAATTGCGTTTTGCATCAAGCACTTCTCGTTTTTAGGCTGCTGGATAAAAATACTGCCTTGTTCTGCATAATTCAGTAAGGGACAAACACCGCAATACGGCTTATATACACACTGGCTGCATCCGGGAAGATTATCTAAACAAGAAGCAACACACATTGCCTTAACTGTGGGGTGATTAATCATCTCCGAGTAAGTATTATGCATTACATTGCCTAGTTTAAATGACTCATCTCCAATCCTGCTCAACATTCTACCTTCATCACAGGTATATACATTTCCATTATAATCGTAGGCCAGCTGTCCAATACCGGCCCCGCAGGGAGAACGAATATCCAAGTAATTCGGGTCGTTATCAGTAAGAATCTTAATCAAAAATACCACTGCCGTCCTCTCATAGAAAAATCTCTTTTTAAGATTTAGTTCAATAATATAATCAACTGTCTTTCTATAAAAAGCAATAAAATCAGCCCAGGTATAGCTTAAAGTGCGAGGCACTTTTTTAGACAAACTAAATGTATTCATTGGTCTCAAATGGATACCGTCCAAACCAATCTTTACATATCCGTCAACAATCTCCTTAGAATAAGTAAAAGAACGTTTTGTCAACGTCAACAAAGCATTAGGTCTATGTTTAAACTTTTTCGCACCAAGCTTATCTTCGATTTTCTTCAGCCATTTTACTGTTCTTTTATAGCTATTCTTGTTTTTATCGAAAATAATCCGGTTTTTATTATGAACATATTCCGGGCCGTCAATAGAGGTGCAAATATCAACATCATTTTTTATTAAAAATGCTATTATCTTTTCGGTAGCACAAGTTAAGTTAGAAACCATTGTTATCTTTAAACTTTTCTTTTTCTCTTTATTTTTTTCTCGTGCATACTCAACAATAAATTTCACAGTTTTAAAGTTAAGCATAGGCTCTCCCCCCTGAAATTCAATAGTAATGTTTGATCCGGGAGATTCAAAAATTCTATCAACAACCTTCCTTGCTACGGATATATCCATATCCAACGTTTTATTATCAACTCCGCCGGCGTTAGATTGACAATAAACACACGCATGATTGCATCTTAGTGTTACTACAATTATATGCAGAACCGGCCCTTCCTTCAAAGCCATATTCTTTGTAGAATATTTCTCAATCAACCTATCGAAATCTAATAGACTACGCACAAAACCCTTATCAACAAGTTCCTGATACTTATGCTGATTATCTTTCTCTATCTGCTCAAGCTTACCCAAAAACAATGCCTTAAAATACACAGGAGTTAAAAAACAGTAATCGCCAACATCATTGGTAAGCAAATACTTATCGTTCAGTTTTTTAAACCTGCAAAAACCAACCTTTTGCCTATCTACATTCTCAATTATTGTATCCATTTTTTAGTCAACCCCAATACATAATTGGCAAACTCATCACCAATAATAGCCTTAATTTCCGAGTCTACTTTATTTATCCGCACCTGTATATACCTTTTATCATTAGATAGAGAAAATTTCGCCCTATCAGAATAGGCCAAAATGGCTTCTTGAATTGCCTTCATTTTATATATTTTAGTATTAAACTTTAGATTTAGCATTTTTTTTCTTTCCATGCTTCTCTTCCCAAGGTATAGTAATACCTAAAGGGTCTTCCTGATAATCTAGTTTCCCCGAATCCTCTCCCAGCAGAGCTTCTTCCATTGGTAAAGGCAGAGCGGAATATAAAGCGCGTCCGACAATATATTCTCTAATCTTTTTGTTATTTTTACTTATCTTGTATCTCAAAACGCAATGCAATAGCTCATTCATAAATTCTCCGCGCAAATCTTCCAATTTTTTGGGAGAAAGTTTTTGTTTTTCTTTAAAAGAAACTATTACCTTGTCCTCCTTTAAATTACTATCCAAAAAAATATAGACACGGTCAATAAAAGTATAGGAAGCATTTAGAACAGCCTCAAAAGGATAAATTTTACAGCTTAACTGAAACTTCATTTATTAAAACTCCTTTTTTGTTAATAAGCACAACATAAAAAACTGCCTGAGGTCGATATGGGCGCGAGCGGAGCTAGAGAAACCGCAAATCCGACTGGACATTGTTGTACGCCGGTGGCTGCCGTAAAAGTGCGTCTTTGACAACCGGGCAAATTATTCGCCACAACGTTGCCGAGCACTCTTAGATTGCCTCCCTGAACCCTCAGTTCATTGTTGCCGTTCAATATAATTCTCATATCAAAATTACTAACTGCATCATTTGAAAAGTCTATATAAGGGGTCCTACCACCAGCGTCTCTATCTCTAAGTTCTATGGCCGGATTATTGCCATCAAGCCCTATAGAGACCTCCTCATTACTATTCAATATTCTTATGGTCTGTGTCTCCAAGTTTCTGTATACCCCAAAAGGAGACGGATAAAAGGTGGTTATGGTGATATTTTCTTGAGCCGCTGCTGAAGAAATAAAAAAAGCCAAAAAAACCAAGAAAAAAGAGAAAAGAACCTTTTTCATTTTTACCATCTTTTCACTACACCCCCCTTACTTAATTTTTACCATATATTTATATGCAAGTCAATTTTAATTATTAACCAGCTTTTATCATTTATTGATGTATTTTCTAATGATTTCTTCTACTTTTCCATGGACAAAAGCATTGGAAGCGATATAGCCAATATTCTTGTAGCTCAAAGGACCCCCCTTAAGGTCGGTTAGTTTACCTCCAGCCTCCTCTATTATAGACGCTCCTCCAGCAAAATCCCAGGGCCGGTCATGAAATTCAACAACAAAATCAAGGGTTCCTTCAGCAAGATAAGATAGGTGTCGGGCTGAAGAGCCAAACATTCTTACATTAAAAACCTCATTTGCTAAATCTCCTAAAACTTTCAGCATAACCTCCGGAGAGCACCTTATGCTAGAATCAAAAGCAATTGAACAATCTTTTAAATTGTCATTAGAAGAAACTTTGATTTTCTTATTGTTTTTATAAGCCCCTCCTCCCTTTTGCCCCACATATAATTCATCTTCCTTAGGCATATAAATTACTCCGCCGACAAATTTCTCTTTATGCACTATGCCTATAGAAACCCCGAAGATATCTATGTTGCGCATAAAATTATGTGTTCCGTCAAGAGGGTCAATTATCCATAAATACTCGCTATCAGGGGCGCTACTGCCGCCTTCTTCAGCAATAATCCCATGATTAGGAAATTGGGTCTTAATCTTATCTATAATCAAATCCTCGGCTTCTTTGTCCAGATTCGTGGCAAAATTTCTATCGCCCTTTTTCGTAATTTTACTAATCTTTCCGAAATTCTCCAATAAAAAATCACCGGCTTGTTTTGCCGCATTGATTGCTACATTTATAATTTCTTTCATTTCACTCTCCCAACTAGACTACAATATCTCATTATGATAATTATACCATCAGAGGTTAAAAAAAGCGATATTTTATCAACCCCTGCGGAACCTTTTTAAAGCTCTCTGGGTCTCTCTCTCGACTATATTATCCTTAATCTTTTTCCTCTTGTCAAAAGTGTGTTTTCCCCGAGCCAAAGCAATCTCTACCTTAACCCGACCTCGCTCATTAAAGTAAATCTTGGTCGGAATAAGAGTAAGGCCCCTCTGAATAGTAAGACCCACTAGTTTCTTAATTTCTTTCTTATGGACAAGTAACTTCCTTGTCCTTTTTGGCTCAGACTTAAAGAATGAGCTCTTCTCAAATTCAGGAATATGGGCATTGTACAAAAAGAGCTCTCCCCGCTCTATCCGGGCAAAACTATCATTTAAGGTACAGCTCTTTGTCCGCAATGACTTTACCTCATTACCTTTAAGCTCTATACCAGCCTCATAGGTTTCGACAATGTGATAGTCGCGCCTGGCTTTTCTGTTTGTAGCTGCTATTTTACTCATCTTAAAAAGTAAATCCTGATACTTTTAAATATAAACCCAACCATAAGGGAATAGTAAATATACTAAGGATATGGGTGAAAAATACCCCTTGGGAGACAAATTCGCTATCAGCGCCATTTAAATTAGCTACAATTGGTAGTGAAACTGCTGAAGGCATAGCAGCCTGCAGGATTATGAATAATCCCAACAATGAAAAAATCTTAAAACTCAACACAGCTATAAGAAAAAACAAAGGTAAAATTATTAACTTTAAACCTGCGGCTTCAGCTATAAGAGGTAATCGCTCTATGAACCCTTTTAGCCTTATCTTAGCTAACCAACAACCTAAAATTATTGCTGAGAGTACGAAACTAGTCTCGCCAACCATCTTTAAAGGTGAAATTACCAAAGATGGAATAAGTTTAATCAGCCCAGTATAAATTAATATCAAACTTACAATAGTACTAGTTATCGGGGGAATAAAAAGACTCTTTAATTTAAACTTTCTCCTCTTGCCCTTGAAAATAAAAAAACTTACCCCTGACCACATAAGAACATTAAAGCCAAGAAGGTAGAGAAAGGTAAAAACAAGAAATTTTTCCCGTATCCCCGGGGGAAAAAGAAAAAAAGCGATATTTATCGGCAAATACCCGCCATTCTGAAGACTTACCATGCTGATAAACTCGCCCCTAAGCTCCCGGCTCCTTCTAAAAGAAGCGACAAACCCCAGGATGCAACCGGATAGAAAAATGCCCACACTTATTGCGATGAACCTCCCCAGAGAGTGCGCTAATACTATCTGGGAATTCTCAATGAGGTTGGAAAATATTAGAAAAGGGAAAGCAAAATTTATAACAAAAAAAGTTAAAAACTTTAGACTTCTCTCCTTGATGAAATCCTTCCGAAAAAGGTAAACTCCTAATAAAACTACCAGAGAAAGCTTGACAACTGCTAACACTATCATACCCATAGATAGGATTATAGCATATGATAATTAGTTGACAAAGGTAATAAAATTGGTTATATAGTTTATATGGTTTTAATGAACTTTATCAGGCATTTGCGCGGGTGGCGGAATTGGCAGACGCGCTAGATTCAGGTTCTAGTGGGTAACACCATGGGGGTTCAACTCCCCCCTCGCGCACCATCCCAGGAGAGGTGGCAGAGTCTGGTTGAATGCGTCCGATTCGAAATCGGATGTCTACTTAATAGGTGGACCGGGAGTTCGAATCTCCCCCTCTCCGTTCTACTTCGCTAAGCAACTTTCGGGCTCAAGCTTTGACCTGGAGTACTTTTTCATTAAATAGGTATCTCATTATGAAATGGACAGTTGTTATAATTAGCATTTTTCTTTTCAGCTCATCTGAGGGTACCTGTGTTGACTTAAATCGTGGCGTAGTCTGTTTTAAAAACTATAGCTTTAATGTTGAATTGGCTCAAACTGTTGAGAAAAGGACTCAGGGCTTAATGTTCGGAGAGCATTTAGACTCGGATAAGGGCATACTTTTTGTTTACGAAGAGGAAGGAAAACATTCTTTTTGGATGAAAAATACTTTGATACCCTTAGATATAATTTGGATTAATAAAGACAAAGAAGTAATTTTTATTGGCCAGAACATTCAACCTTGCAAGGCAGAACCATGCCCTATAATCAGTCCCAATGTAAAGGCAAAATATGTTTTAGAATTAAATGCTCTAACAGTAGAAGAAATTGAATTAAGTATCGGCGATAAATTAGAATTTGATATAATTAATGGATTAATTGTAGAAGGTAGATGAAAAATGCTCTCCAGAAATTAACTTTGTAAATTTTTGGAGAGGGAGCAGAGTCTGGTTGAATGCGTCCGATTCGAAAATAGTCAATTTATATAATCATCGACACCTAGGGGCAGCTGCAAAGTTTCTTTGATATGTCTTATTCTCTGGGCTGGATAGGGATGTGTCCTAAAATAAGAAAAAGGACGTATTGTTTTCTTATTTTCTTTATAGAGTTTTTCTAAAACCTCTATTCCGGCAGTAGGATCAAACCCGGCAAGCTTACAATATTTAACTGCTAACTCATCGGCATTAAATTCATCCTCCCGGGAATACCCGGATAAAATCTGAATAAGAGCAAAAGAAAGACCTCTCCGAAACTCTGAAGACGTTCCCGAAACAGAAGAAACTACAGTTAAAAGATTGTATCCCATAGCTGCTTGAAGACGTTTCATATGGTGACGGCTTACAATATGGCCTACTTCGTGAGCAAGAATAAAGCTAAGCTGATCATCATTATCTAAAATATCTAACAATCCTCTAAATATATAAGAATACCCTCCAGGAAGGCTAAAAGCATTTACTTGTGGCTTACCCTCTTGGTCCTCATCGATTATGTAGAAGTAATAACTTAACTCCTTACGATCTAGCACCTCTACGATTTTACCGGCTATTCGATTAAGTCTCTGGATATCATCAGGGCTATTAGAAATCTTAAACTCCTGGTAGATCTTTTTGGCGATATTTCGTCCCATAATAACTTCGCTCTCAGTGGAATAAAAATAGACATCTTGCTTACCAGTGCCAACATTATATTCTGTCGTGACACATCCGCTTAATAAAAGAATAAGGAATAAAGAGAAACGGAAAGAATGGTTCATCTATTTAGAAAGTCGAATTTAGTAAAAAGAGAAATGAGGGAACAGTTGTGGCGAGCGAGAGCCTCTCTTGCACCCTCCTCTCTATCAACAACACTTACTGCTGCTACTACTTTTATTCTTTCCTTTTTTAAAACTTCTATAGCCTTAATCAAAGAAGATCCGCTAGTAGCCACATCATCAACTATGACTACTCTCTCTCCTGGAAGCAAAACTTGACCTTCAATCAACTTCTGACGACCATGCTTCTTGGGTGACTTTCGGATAAGAAAACCCTTTAGCTTTTTCTTATTTTTATAAGCTAAATAGCAAACCCCGCTAACAATAGGATCAGCTCCTAAAGTAGGGCCACCAATAGCAGTTACTTTCTTAGACTTTAAGAGGTTGAAAATAAGATGGGAGATTAAGTATACACCCTTAGGGCTTAAGCTTACTTTTCTTACGTCAATATAAAAATTGCTGACCCTTCCTGAAGACAGCTTGATTCTTTTCTTAAGAAAAGCTTTCTTCTTGAGAAGGGTTAGTAGTTCTTTCTTCTTATCCATAATTGCTTAAGATTCTTCGTCATTTCATTAATTATACTTTAAAAATAAATTTCTTGCAATGATTCCTTTTTCTGTATATAATTTCAATGAAACTTACATTTTTTTACTAAAAAATGTCTAGTTGAATTAATCCTGAGCGAGCGACATGTGGTGAGCATTAGTCGAACCAAGCGAGTCGAAGGATCTTTTCAAGATCTTCCTCAATAAATCTATGCATAGCGAAAAAATCAAAGCCCTATTTAAAATACTTCTAGTCCTTACCTTTGTCTATCTCTTTCTAGTAAGCATTAGCCTTATGGGGGTTGCTTTTAAAGGCTTTGGCAAAGAATTTGCTGAAAACTTAATTAAAACCACCTCTAACCCCTTTATCGGCCTATTTATCGGAATTCTAGCCACCAGTATTGTCCAAAGCTCATCAACCACCACCTCTATTGTAGTCGGGATGGTAGGTTCAGGAGTGATTACTGTTTCAAACGCAATCCCGATAGTTATGGGAGCAAATATCGGAACTACTGTAACTGGCATATTAGTATCAATAGGACATATTGGACGCCGAGAGGAATTTAGAAGAGCTGTAAGCGGAGGCACCCTTGATGGTTTCTTTAAAATAATGTGTGTTGCCATAATTTTCCCCCTTGAACTGGCTACCGGCATATTAAGTAAAATAGGTAGCTGGATGAGTGGCGCCTTCGCCAACATTGGCGGAATCAAATTCACTAGCCCGATTAAAGCAGCCACAAAACCAATAGTGCATTTTATAGAAGATCTAGTTATGAAATTAAAAGTTTCATCTGGCACAACCTATACTTTGATGCTAGTTATCTCACTAATACTCTTGTTTGCTGCCCTGTATTATATTGTAAAATTGATGCGAACTATGGTAGCAAAAAGAGCTGAGATTGTTCTTAATAATGTAATTGGCAAGCACGGAATACTAGCTATTTTCGCTGCCACTTTCTTTACTGCAGTAATTCAGAGTAGCTCAATAACCATTGCCTTGATGATTCCTCTTATTGCTGCCGGTATTTTAACCCTTGAGACAATGTATCCTCTAGTAATAGGAGCCAATATCGGGACAACTGTCACCGCCATTTTAGCATCATTTGCTACCGGAAATATTGCTGCTCTTACTGTAGCTTTTGTCCACTGTCTCTTTAATGCAATTGGACTCCTCTGTATTTATCCAATAAAGATATTGAGAAATATCCCTATAATTCTATCAAAAAAACTCGGTGATTTAGCTTACAAAAGGCGCCGCTATGCCCTAATATACACTTTGGTCACATTTTTCATAATACCGACATTATTTATTTTTATTTTTAAGGTATTGAAATAAAGGGAGGTGAGTTATGTTTAAAAATCTATTACAATTTTGGAAAGGAAAAGATTTTTTGAATCAGGTATTTGAAAATTTTAAAAATATGCTCGATGATGCCCAAATAATGTTTGATTCTGTATGCAAGAGGTTAATTGACAACAAAGAAGAGCCAGGCTTAAAAGATAAGGTTTACGGCATAGACAGACAAGTAAATGATCTACAAAAAGATATCCGAAAGCGGGTAATTGAACACTTATCTCTTCAGCCATCAAAAGATGTACCGACTTGTTTGCTTCTTATGAGTGTAGTAAAAGATGCTGAACGCCTAGGTGATTATGCCAAAAATCTTTATGAGGTAAGCACCTTAACGAAAGGTCCTCTGAATAAAGAAAAGTACCTTGAGCTTTTTGATAGCGTTGAAGTCGAAATATCTGAACTTTTTAAAGAAACTAAAAAAGCTTTTATCGAATCCGACGAAACCAAAGCAGCTAAGGCTTGGGATTATAAGACTAAAATCGCTAAACGTTGCGACCAAATTATTGAAAAATTAGCCGGTAGTAACCTCTCAGTTAATGAAGCGGTCTGTTTTACCCTTATAGCCCGATATTTTAAACGTATCACTGCCCACTTAACAAATATTGCTACCTCAGTAATACTACCTTTGACAGATTTAGACTACTTTGATGAAAAAAGAATGGAACTTTAAGAGTTTATTTCAACAAGAGTTCTTTATCGAAAATGTTATCGAGGCCTAAGAGGCAGGAAGGGTCAAAGTATTTCTTCAGAGCAGCCATTTCTTTAATTTCTGATTCCTTATACATAATCTTTAAATAAGGTCTTTTTATCTTACCAATGCCATGCTCAGCAGAGACTGTTCCTCCTAGGGACACTGCCTTTTGAGAAAGCTTCTTAAGATATTCTTTAGCTCTCTTGCCCTCTTGATCATTTGAAGGCAAGAAATTAAAGTGAAGGTGTGACTCTCCGATATGGCCAAAATTTACATATCTGATTTTTGCTTCACCAGCGATTTTCTTATAAAAATCATACATTTGATTAAATTTATCCTCAGGCACTGCAATATCGCTGGCGGTCTTTACCTGGTTACTCTCTCTTAAAAATTCATTAATCATCTGAGGCAGTTTGTGCCGAAAATCAAATACCCGCTTTCTCTGCCTCTGAGTATCAGCAAGAATACTCTTATCCAAATAAGCTTTATTCTTCTCAATTAGCTCCTGCCACTTAAGAAGCAGCGGCTGGAAACTGGCCTCATCTTCAACTTCTTGTTCAAAGTAAACTGCTGCCCCAGAATCTGGTATAAAAGAATACTCACTACTTAATAGCTCTAAAGAATTTTTATCAAAGAACTCTAAACAAGCTGGCTTTAGTTTCCCCTTTCTCTTTAGACACTTTATCTCTTCTATAAACTCAAGAGCATCAGCTTCTTGGGAAAAGAATATTAACCCATCAAAGATATTAAAAGGAACTTTTCCTAAATTTAACTCACAAGAAACGATAACTCCCAGAGTTCCTTCGCTACCAATGAATAAATCAATTAAATCCATATTATCCTTAACATAATAACCAGCCTGTGACTTAGTCTTTGGCAGCTGATAAGAAGGAATAGTAAATTTAAAACTTCTTTTCTCATGCTCAAAGTCAAAATGCCTTCCTTTAGAAGTGACTTCGCCTCTTTTTATATTGATTACCTCCCCAGTAGTTAGAATAACCTCTAGGGCCCTTACATATTTTCTTATTGATCCATAGCCGAATCCTCTTACTCCTGAAGCAGAGGTTGCGATTGCTCCGCCAATAAAAGCTAAACTCTCAGTAGGAGATGCCGGCAAAGTTAGGTTAAACTTATTAACTTCCTTTTCTAAATTTTCTAGAGTTACACCACCTTGAGAATGAACAATTTGTTTTTCTTGATTGACATCAATAATTTTATTCAAGTTTTCCAAAGAAATGACTGCTCCTTCTAAAGGAACACAACCCCCGGTTGTACCAGTATGGCCGGACGATAAGGTAAAAGGAATTTTCTTCCTAGAGCAATCCCTTAAGCTTTCTAAAACTTCCCTGTTGTTTTGAGGTCGGTAAAGCAAAGAGGCTTTGCCCTTAACATTAGAGGTATCCTCTAAATAATTGAATAAATCCTGATTCTTATCTTTTATAATCACCGGAATGAATTAAGATCCTTCGACTCCCTCGACGTATCGTCGAGGTCGCTCAGGATCAATTCGGCACTTCGATAACACTCAGTGCCAACCCTGAGCGAAGTCGAATGGGTCGGCTAAGTCCCGCGAAAAGCGGGACAAGCCTCATTGACTAAAACTTAAAGTTAAAGCTACATGCTAAGGCTTGACCATCAATAAATTGACCTTCTAAATTAAGCCATGTTTTCTCGGTAAGATTTATATCAAGGCCACAGACGACTCCTACTGATTTAGTTAAGTCGGACATTCTTCTTTTTCTGTTATCCTCCACCCAATGGATATAATCAACCCTTGAGAACTTAGCCCCTAAGTAAGGGGTAACCTTGGAAAAATCATAGGAGGCTAGGAGGGACACTTGCCAATCATCTAGGACTGATTTGTGCTTTAAGCCCCCCAAACGAACACTTCTAGGATGTATGCTTATGTGTTGAAAACCAAAAACCATTCTTATTCTTTCCCAGTCACAAAACTTCAACCGGATGCCATAACCGCCGGCAAAAGAAGAGTTATAATCAATCTCATCGCTACCTATGGGGTGTTGCTTTATATTTCCAGCACCACCTTTCAAATCTAAAGATAACCAATCCCAAATTCCATAGGAAAATTGAAAGAAGTGCTGGGTTGATCGCAACTTTCCGTAGTCAGCCTCTAGACCCCTCCTGAATATACTATGGGTTTGGAATCCCCAGAAAAATCTTCCCTCTTCGGGCATCTTTGTGCCATAACAAGGGGCAGCTAGAGAGGTTAAATGAAAACAAAAAGATAAAGTAACCAATAAGATAATTCTTTTTAGAAAGTTCTCCATTAAAAAATTATATCAAAAAATACAATCTTTGTAAATTTACTTTATTGTCGAGGTTAAAGATTATCGCCAAGTGTGGACATAGGAGTAGAAGTATACTGTGCGACTACCACCAGTATCTATAGTACTCACTTGAGGGTTAGTGTTAGAGTCCTCAGGAAAAGCAGGGTTTACCCTTACAGCAAGATTTGTTATCTCGACTCCTCCGTTTACTGCAGCACCGGCACGAATATTAAAAGGAAATCCGGCTTCTTGGACAAATCCATTAGTAAGAATATCTGTGCCCTCAAAATCAATTACACCTGTACCAAGATCAAATCGATAGCCGACAATCCTATCGTCAGCATAATTCTCAGGAGTCCTATTGACTACGCCAGTTGCTCCGTTAATATCCTGACGAATTCTTAAAATCGGCGGAGCACCAGCTACCCAGATACCAACATCACCTATATCTCCTGTCGCCATCAAAACATTCTTCTGAATATGTTGCAATACTAACATTAACTCATTTAATACCTGGGTCTTTCCTTCTGAAGAGCTTAAAAACCTTTCAGCGGAAAGATGAAAAGCAACAGCTCCTAAGACAATCACTCCTAATAATGTCATACATATGAGAAGTTCAACTAAAGTGATTGATTTTTTCAATGAGACTTGCATTTTT
>CAZHVO010000003.1:0-1696 GCA_964536195.1 uncultured Planctomycetia bacterium | reverse complement strand
ATAATTTATAGTCACGTTTACCCGACGATAATTACTGCCAGTGGCGGCTACTGTATAACTATTTGGTGAACCAACATTTTGATAAACCTGACTATCTATCGTATAAGCACCTACGTTTGTAGGACCTAATTGCAAAGCACCTGTATTCCAAGTATCTTCTCTAACTGCCTGATATAAACCGCCCATGGTTTGAGACACCAAATCAGCAGCGACAAGCCGTCTATTAGCTCGCCTAACATACCTTCTTACCCCGACAAAAGTAGCTAGCAAACCACCAAAAGCAATGGCTAGGATTATCGCTCCGACAATCACTTCAACTAAGCTAACTCCTTTTCTCATTTGATTAACTCCTTCTTCAAGGTATAAAAACGCAAACGCCTAAGGGTGTTGGATCTGCAGTATTCCTAGACATACCGTAGGAACAGGTACCCGGGCCTACTGCCGTAGCTATAAAATCCGGCCCGGCAATATTGGTAACTCTATAGTTCCAACCATCATTAGGTAAATCAAGGTTTAAACGAACATTACAATTGAAGGCAGCGGGGGCGGCAGGGAGAGGAAAAGTACAAGCCCTATATGCATTTTGCTCTAAAAATATGACTTTCTCAGCAGTCTGGATTAATCTCAGTTGTGTTGAAGCTTGCCGTTGTTCTGCCCTCTGTCTAACTCCTAAATAACCAGGAATAGCAAAGGTAGCAATTATGCCTACAATTACCACTACCAGCATCAACTCTAATAAAGTAAAACTCTTCTTACTCATATTTATCACCTATAACACCCAGGAATCGTCCAGGTTTCGGTACTCAACCTATACCTAATCTCACCGGCATTAGCCGCCGGACAGGTGCCAATTTGTCTTCTCGGCCTTCCCCGTATCAAATCTACTCCGGTTACACGATAACGAAAATCATTATCGGCGTCTACAGCACCAAGATTAATGCCGGTTACAGTAGTACCTACTATCGCATTAGCTTGACCGTTATTAAAGTTAATATAAACATTATTACCTAGTCTAAAAATCTTCTCAGCCTCGATAATTAAGCTTATAGCATTTTGAGCTTTAGCACCTTTAGTCTTAGTTATAGTATTACGGTAAAAGGACAATCCTAGGGCAGCTAGTATGGCAATTATGACTACTGCAATCACAAGCTCAACGAGGGTAAAGCAAACCCGATTCTTTTGTTTCTCCTTCATCCTTACCCTCATTTGGTACCTCCACGCTATACTTATCCTGAGCCAACTCTTTACCCCCTTTAGGGATGGCTTTCACTTATCCCTAAAGAGATAGACATTCAAACTTACCAGTTAGCTACACCGGTTCTTAAATTCATAGTGTTAGTAGGTAACCCTGCTCCTCCATCCCGAGGTGTAGCTGTGATAATATCGCCAGCTCGAGCATAAGTGTAGTCATTATCATAGAATGTTAACTGGATATCAACACCAGTTGCATGGTTGTTGTCGTTGTCAGCATTGTCAACATCAACCTGCAAAGCAACAGTTTGCGTAGCAGCAATCGCGATCCAAGACCCAGAAACCGACTCAAAAGCTAATTGTACTCTTCTAATTTCTCCTAAGTTTGATCTTGACTTTGACACCTTTGCCTTGCCGGCTGCCTGGAAGAACTGAGGAAGACCTACAGCTGCCAAAATAGCTATGATAATCACTACGATTATCAATTCCATGAGTGTGAAACCCT
>CAZHVO010000002.1:0-51189 GCA_964536195.1 uncultured Planctomycetia bacterium | reverse complement strand
GGAAGTGCGTCAGCAAGCGAGATTCTTGCTGCTGCCTTAAGAGAGAATAATCGGGCAATATTGCTCGGCGAGACAACCTTTGGTAAGGGGTCGGTTCAAACAATACTCCCCTTAGCTGATGGCTCAGCAATGCGTCTTACTACCTCTAAATATTATACACCGAGTGGTGAGAGCATTCATGAGAAAGGGATTGATCCAGACATTGAGGTTTCCAAAGAGGTGACTGAGGAGGTAAAAGAGGATGTTTTTGAGAACTTAGATAAGAAGAAAGAAATTGATTACAAAGACGATAACCAGATATTAAGAGCCTTAGATCTAATCAAAGGTCTTCTTATATTAAGTGGTGAGGAATAAGGATATTCCCCCTTTTTCCTTCTACCCTTAACCTTTAACAGCATGTATACTTTAGGCATTGAGACTTCTTGCGATGAGACCTCCTGTGCAATCCTAAAAGATTACCAAGTCCTTTCCAATGTAACTCTATCCTCTTTAAGAGAACATAAAAAATATGGAGGAGTAGTACCGGAGATAGCTACTCGGGCTCACCTTAAAAATATTGATAGGGTTCTAGCAGCCTCTAGCAAAGAGGCTGGAATATCATTGAAGAAACTAGACTTAATAGCCGTAACGTATAAACCCGGTTTAGTCGGAGCCTTAGTTGTTGGGCTTAATTTTGCTAAGGCTCTTTCTTTAGCTCTAGTGAGACCTTTTATTGGGGTTAATCATCTTCATGCTCATCTTTTTGCTCCTTTTTTAAATTGCCCCAAGAAATTAAAATTTCCCTTTTTAGGAGTAGTAATATCCGGCGGCCACACTGAGATTTATCAGGTAGATGACTTTGATAAAATAAAGATTTTAGGACAGACTCGCGATGATGCTTGCGGAGAGGTCTTTGACAAGATAGCTAGAGCTTATAATTTGGGTTATCCCGGAGGGCCAGTCATTGACAAGCTTTTTAAGGCTGAATACAAAGATGATTTTAAGTTTAAGTGCGGAAAGATAGGTCTTGATTTAAGTTTTAGCGGTATTAAGACTGCTCTTATCTACAAGAAGAACGAAATCGAGCAAAAAGGTCTTTTTAACTCAAAAGTTAAGAGAAAGCTTGTTTCCTCTTTTCAGTATACAGCCTTGGAAACAATCATAACTACGATTTTAGAGGCAAAAGATAAGTTCAAGATGAAAAGGATTGTCTGCGGAGGGGGCGTTATTGCTAATAAGTACTTAAGAAAACGCCTTAGAGAGGAAGAAGGAAGAGGAATAAAGGTTTTTCTTGCACCTTTTGAGTATTCAGGCGATAATGCAGCAATAGTTGCAGGGTTGGGGTTTTACCTGTATAATATAAAAGGAAAGAAGAGCACTATAAAGTTAAAAGCTCAAGCCAATTGAGTTCTCTGGGAAGTATCTATTTGAAGGGCTCATCCTGAAGAAGCTTGCCCCCGAAGGGGGTAAAACGACGAAGGATCTTAGATGGTAAACTTATTTTCTACAATAATACGGTTATCTTTGGCCTTTATTTTAGGGGGCGTGATTGGCCTAGAACGCGAGAAAAAGGGCGTTAGCGCAGGCTTAAGGACCCACATTTTGGTTACTGTCGGCTCAACTTTGGTAATGTTGACTTCTCTTTATATCTATGGTAATTATCAAAGAGAAGGTGGCACTATTGATCCGGGGAGGATTGCTGCCGGAGTAATCACCGGAATAGGTTTCTTAGGCGCAGGTACGATCATAAGGAGCAAAGAGGGGATTCGCGGTTTAACTACAGCAGCAAGTATTTGGGTTAGCGCGGCAATTGGCTTAGCTGTTGGCTGTGGATACTTTAGTGCAGCGATAATCGTAACAGGTGCTTCTTACCTAGCCCTTTCGCTTTTAAAAAAGTTAGAGAAAGAGGCACTGTAGATAATTATAGGGGGTGAAAAATGGCTAGACAAAAAGAAGAAAAAATTCTCGATGTAAATGCCGCAATGCAGGGAAGTTTAGTTTTCTCCGACCCTGTGAATCTACGGATAAATGGGAAGTTTGAAGGTAATCTCAACACAAAAGGAAAACTTACTATTGGCCAGGCCGCAGAAATAAAGGCTGACATTATCGGTGAAAGCATAATTGTTGGCGGGACTATAAGGGGTAATATCAAAGCAACAGAGGTTGTCAAACTTCTTTCTACTGCTCAGGTTGTCGGCAATATAGAAGTGCCTAAAATTTCTATTGATGAGGGAGCAATTTTTAATGGTAAGTGCAGGACAGCTGAGGCAAGAATTTCTTTAGAAGAGCTCTCTGATTATCTTTCTGTCGAAGAGAAGAAGATTGTAGAGTGGGTTGAAGGCGGAAAGATTCCCGTAGAAAAAGAAGGCAATAGATTATTGTTTGATCGTAGGGAAGTAGAAAGTTGGGTCGCTCAGAAGCCTTAAAAAGGTTATTATAGACCTCAATCTTATTGAAGTAGACCCCCGATATATATAAAATATTATAACTAAAAAAATGTATACAATCTTGCGAAGCAAGTTTGCTGAGATCAAATCTCAACAATATATTGTATCCATCGTAGTCCTGGAATTGTCAGTATGAGTTTTAAAAAGATAAAAAAGTGAAAGCAATATATAAAACTATTATAAATACACGATGAAAGAGAAGCTTTTTACCACCAGAGAGGTTTCCCATTCCTTAGGTATCTCTGAGAAAGATGTTATTAATTTAGCTAATAAAAATCTTGTTCCTCACTTTAAAGTCGCTGGGGAATTCTTAAGATTCAGGAGAGAAGATATCTTAAGAATTAAACCGGTAATAAAGAAAAAGTATAATATTCCTGAGAAGAAAGACCGCTCTTTAGGGCGAGTAAGAGAATTCCTGTATTTTAATGACTTTTATCTAGCTTCAGCAATGGTAATTATTATCTTACTTTGGGTAATACTGAAAGATTTGTCCACCGGCCTCTAGCGATCATCCTCCTCTTACCTGTCTAAATTCCCAATAATGCAATAATAAGAAATTATTTGCTTTAATTATCAGAATTGCTAAAATATTCCTTTAAAACAGGGGATTGCCGATAGAGTATAGGTATTTAAACAAGAGATAAAAAGAGGAGAACAATGGTAAATTTTGATGACTTTTCTAAACTGGAACTAAAAACAGGTAAAATACTAGAGGTTAACCCTCATCCTGATGCTGAGAAGCTATATTTATTAAAGGTCGATATTGGAGAGAAGGTGATTCAGCTGGTAGCTGGAATTAAGCCTTTTTATACCCCGGAGCAATTGGAGAATAAACTCATAGTTGTTCTGACCAATTTAGAACAAAAGAATATTAGAGGAGTTCCGTCTGAAGGCATGGTACTAGCTGCTCAAGGCAAGGATGATGTTAGCTTAATAGTTTTAGATAAAGAAGTAGCTGTCGGAAGCCTGATAAGATAGGGTCCTGTAACCAAACTTATGCAAACAAGATACATAAAGGTGAAAACAAAGGGTAATAGTGATATCATAGATATTACCCCGCAGTTGCAGAGGAGCTTGGAAGAGGAGAGGATAAAGGAGGGTATTATCTTTTTATCAGTCATTGGCTCAACCGCTGCTCTTACCACCATGGAATATGAAGGGGGTTTAGTAAGAGATTTAAAACATACATTGGAAACCGTTTTGCCTTACCGGGATGACTACGCTCATAATCTTACCTGGTCAGATGATAATGGTCACTCCCATTTGCGCAGCTCCTTTATTAAAACACAACTGTTTGTCTCAGTAACTGGCGGCAAACTTGATTTAGGAACTTGGCAACAGGTAGTTTTAATTGATTTTGATACTCGAGCTAGAGATAGGGAAATTGTCGCTAAAATAATTACCTAAATTTTAAGAGATGGATTTAACCAGAAATATCGAACATTTTAATCTAGTAATCCTTGATTTAGAAACTACTGGCCTAGATGTAGTTACTGGAGATTCTATATGCGAGATCGGGGCTTTTAAGGTTAAGGGCAGAAAAATTATTGATAAGTTTCACAGCTTAATTAATCCTAACAGAAACATGCCTGAGCAAGCTTATAATGTTCATAAGATATCTGAACAGGAGTTAAAAGATGCTCCTTATTTTGAAGACGTAGCTGATAAATTTGTTTCATTCTTAGATCAGTCGGTAATCTGCGCTTACAATATTAGGTTTGATATGGGCTTTATTAATAATCATCTAAAGAAAACTAACCGGCTACCCCTAGAATTACCAGCAGTAGATATTCTTTCTATGGCCAGAGATGCTCTTAGGTTGCCTCGATACAATCTAGAGGCGGTAGCTAAATCTTTTAATATTGATTGTAGCCAAGGCTTACATCGAGCCTTAAGTGATACTTCGGTTGCTTATCAGATTCTTATAAAGCTCCTTGATATTTTTAAAGAAAAAAGAATAGGAGGGCTTGGTGAATTTATCTCTCTCTATGGCCTAAATAATGAAATTTTTAAATCAAAGGAAGAGAAGAAGACCTTTCTTCTGAATGCGGCTATAGAGAAGGGAGCAGTTTTAGGAATAAAGTATTTTTCTCCAAATAATACCCTAGAAGAGGATGAGGTTTTGCCCCTGCGCATTCTCCAAGAAGATAGGTATTCTTACCTCTTATGTCAGAGCAGGGGTAAGGGTAAGGGTTCTTCTAGTATAAAATTAACTCGTATTTTGAGAGTAGAAGAGCCTAAAGGTAATTAATTTGCTATTAATTTAAGGATTATTTTGATAAAATAGATGAGTATTGTTAGGGGTATTTGTTAATATCACTAATTATTAAAGGAGGTAGTTATGGATGATATATTAGAGATTTTGGAAGGGAATGCCCGAATTTCTTTAGAGGATTTGCATAAACTAACTGGCAAGAGTAAGAAAGATATTGAGCGGGCAATGAAGAACTATGAGAAGAAAGGAGTGATCGTAAAGTATAAAACAATTGTAAATAAACAGAAGATCGACAGTAAAGGGGTAGTTGCTTTAATTGAGGTCAAGGTAGCCCCTCAAAAAGATGTTGGCTTTGATTTAGTCGCTCAGAGAATTTACAGATTTCCGGAGGTAAAAAACTGTTATCTGCTCTCCGGTACTTACGATTTGCTTCTGGAGGTTTGTGGGGAAGATATAAATACAGTAGCAAGTTTTGTCTCTGAGAAGTTATCACCTTTGAGTTCAGTAAGAGGCACAGCTACTCACTTTATGCTTAAGAAATACAAAGAAGATGGGGTAATCTTGGTAAAGGCAGAGAAAAACCAACGATTACCAATAACCTATTAGTATGATATCAAAACGAGTAAAAAAAATACCCCCTTCGGGGATAAGGGAATTCTTTGATTTAGTTCTGGGGATGCCTGAGGTAATATCTTTAGGTGTTGGCGAGCCTGACTTTATCACTCCCTGGAGGATTAGAGAAAGGGCGATTACTGCTCTGGAGGAAGGACTAACATCTTATACCTCTAACCAGGGCCTTTTTCTTTTGCGCAAGGGCATTACCAACTTCCTGGAGAAGAAATATTCTTTAAACTATAACCCCGAGGAAGAAACCCTTATCACAGTCGGGGTTAGCGAAGGCATGGATTTGGCTTTGAGAACTATTTTAGATCCTGGGGATAAGGTTATTGTAATTACCCCTTATTATGTTGCTTATCCGGCTTTAGTTCAGATATGCTGCGGTAAAGTGCTTTATCTGCCAACTAGACAAGAGGAGGGTTTCAAGATTAATCTTAAGAGTTTGAAGAACTTGCTTTCGCAAAATCCTAAAGCAATAATATTGAATTACCCTTCTAACCCTACCGGCGTAACCTATAGTCGTGGAGAGTTAAGCCAGATTTGGAATATTTTATCCAAGAAAGATATAATTGTTATTAGCGATGAGACCTACGATGAGTTAAGCTATGGCCAAGCTCATGTTCCATTTTCTTCTCTGAGTAAAAAAGCAAGAGAGAAAACGATTTTACTTAATGGATTTTCTAAAGGTTATGCTATGACTGGTTTTAGGGTCGGCTTTGCTTGTGCTAATAAGGAGATCATCTCAGCGATGACTAAGATACACTCATATTCAATGCTTTGCGGTCCTATTGTGTCTCAGGTTGCTGCGATAGAAGCTTTAGGGGCAAGAAAAGAAGTAAACCAGATGCAAAGAGAATACAATAAGAGAAGGGGTTTCATAGTCAAGGAACTCAATCGTCTAGGGCTTTCTACGGTTAATCCCCAGGGAGCATTTTACTGCTTCTCTTCACTAAAGAAATATAAAATAAATGCTTTAGATTTCGCTAAGAAGCTATTGGTTCAAGAAAAAGTTGCTGTAGTTCCCGGGACAGCATTTGGCGCAGAGTTTGACTCTTATATAAGGATTTCTTATGCTAATTCCTTAGAAAACTTAAGAGAAGCTACAGTAAGAATAGAGAGATTTTTAAGTAAGCTATAGTTTTCAAATAGAACCTAACTAACCAATAAAAGATGTCTTTAAAATCATTGTCTAAGTCAATAGTAATAATACTTCTTCTTAATTTGCTTGGTTGTACTCAAGCTAGAGAGTCTTCCCAGAGCGTTGTTGGCCTAGAAGAGCTTAAGGGTAATTATGAAAGATTAATTAACGACTACCAAGAACTCTTAAAGAATAATCCCGATGATTTGGAGTTAAGGCTTAAGTTAGCTAAAGTTTACTATGACTTTAAAGATTATTCACAGGTAAGAGAAATTCTTAGAAGCCTAGATAATAGAGAGGCAAAGATAATTTTAGTAAAGGCTTTAGTTAAGGCAAAGGAATATGATCATGCTATTGAGATCTTCGAACAACTAAAGCCTATTCCCAAAGATAGTGAATACCTCTATCTTTATGGGCAAGTCTTGGAAGAGAAAAACTTATTCCCTAAGGCTCTTAAAATATATAAGAAGGTAGGGGCCCCTTTTAAGAACAAGGCTGTAGAAAAAGTAAAATTAATTAAGGGTAGGGTAGACGATAAGATTCCCCAAGAAGTAGTAGCTGTATCTAAGCAAGCCGAAGAATTTATTAAGGGCCTAGAAGATGAGGCTGCAATATATCTATTGGTTGATGAGAAAGTCGAGATCAAGTCCGATAATACTTCTGTGTCGACGATACACGTTATAGAGAAAGTTCTTCAAGAGAGAGGTAAAGGTTTAGCTGAGGTCGAAATGGGCTATGATTCTACCTATGAGAGGATAGAGCTAGAGTATGCCCGGACAATAACCAAAGATGGTAAGGTAATCTATGCCGGAGGGGAGAGTATTCGTGACGTAAGCCGGTATCTTAATTTCCCTCTCTATAGTAACTCCCGAGCTTTTATTGTTTCTATGCCTTCGGTAGAAGTCGGTTCTTTTATTGAGTATAAGGTAAAAATTAATTCTTCTAAGTTAATTAATGAAGAAGATTTTAGTTTTGTTTATCGCCTTCGCGAAAAGTACCCTATGTTTAAGGCTAAATTTGATCTGGTCATTCCCAGTAATCGTGATATCAATTTTAAGTTTCTAAATAAAGAGTATGCAGAGGGTATTAACCTTGAACCTAAGCTGATTGAGAAACAAGGCAAAAAGATATACTCTTGGAGATTTGATAAAATAGAGTCTATTATTCCTGAGTATAGCATGCCCAAAGCTTCTTATATCAATCCTTCGATCTTGGTTTCAAGTTTTTCTTCTTGGGATGAGATTTACAAGTGGTGGAAGTCTCTCTATGAAGATAAACTTAAGTTAAACAAGGAAGTAAAAGACTTTGTGAAAAAGCTTATCAAAGATGCTACTACTGATTATGATAAGGCAAAGAAATTGTGTGAATTTGTAGCTAGAGATATTCGCTATGTAGCTATAGAGTATGGAGAAAGTGGTCATGAGCCGCACTATGCCAATGAAGTATTTAGAAATAAGTACGGTGATTGCAAAGACCAAGCAGTCCTCTTAGCGGCAATGCTGAAATATGCTGGTTTAAAAGGATACCCTCTGCTCATACCTACTCGCGGTGCTTACCCTATGAGCGAAGATTTTCCAGCTGTTATCTTTAACCATGCTATTTGTGCTGTTGAGTTAGAGGGGAGATTGATTTTTATGGATCCTACAGCTGAAACTACAGCTTTTGAATATATCCCTCTTGCTGATCAAGATAGGATGGTATTAGTATTCACAGATGAGACTTGGCGTATAGCTAAGACTAACATTATAGAGGACAATGAGCTTGACTATAAGATGGATATAATGATTAGCGAGGATGAGAGTGCCGCGATTACCCGGGGAGTATCAACTCAAGGGTTTTATTCTTCCTCTTACCGCTGGTATTTAAAGTATACCCATCCGGCGACAATAAAGGAAGAAATCCAGCAAAAGATGATGCAAATATCATCTTTATCTAAGTTAATTGATTACCAGGTAAGCGATATTGATGATTTTGATACTGTGCCTGCGCTTACCTATAGATTTGAAACTGAAGAATTTCTTAATCCAGCTAGAGATTTACGGATCGTCCCGGTTCTAGATCAAATAGGTCTTGATCATGCTTTAATCAGCAAAGAGGATAGGAAATATCCGGTTGATTTTGATGGAATATACACTATTAGGGCAAATGTAAACATAGCCTTGCCGAAGAATTTAGAGGTTAAATACTTACCTCGTTCTACTACTTTAGATAATCCTTGGTTTTCACTTGAGGTTTCTTATAAAGAAAAGTCTAATTCGGTTATTTTCAATCAAGCATTTAGAGTTAAGAAGAGATTCGTAGAGAGAGAAGAATATAAGGATTTTAAAGGACATCTTAAAAAAGCCCTCTATCTTCTGCGTGAAGAAGCCATCTTAGAAAAGAAATAATCAAGGAAAGAGTATTGATAAAAAGTAATAAACCTCAGAAAACAACCAAACGAAAAGATTTCGAAATAAAGTTTTATCAAGAGCTTCTTAAGCAACAACCAGATTTTATCAACGTGCTTATTCCTCTAGGAGATGTTTATACCCGCAAAGGTTTCTACAAAGAGGGTTTAGCTGTAGATGAAAAGCTAACCCAGCTACTGCCCAATGACCCAGTTGTTCATTATAATCTTGCCTGTAGTCTTTCTTTAGTTGGCCGGCCAAATGAGGCTTTAGCAAAGTTAAAAAAAGCAGTTGTGCTTGGCTATGATGAGTTTTCTTTCATGTTTAAAGACTCAGATTTAGAGAATGTGAGGAAGTTACCGGAGTGTAAGATTTTTTTCTCTAAACTAAAAAAGCTAAAAGAATAAATAATTATCCGTCGAGACAGATCCTACCCAAAAAAAGCTAAGCCTGACAAGGTAAGTCTTAATGTGATCTGTCCTGAATTTGAATATTATTTCCGGAGTTGTTTAGATTTTTTCTTAAACTCTTTAATTAATTTTTCTGTTGTTGTAACTTTGATTCCGGAAGGAAGTTTGAATTTTTTCCCGGGGATGCGGGTATTTAACTCAATACTTATCGCCTCTTTCCTATATTCAACATTCATAAGGGGAACTGTCATTTCTTCTTTTAAAGAGATACCATTCCAAAAGTAGATTGTTGCCTGGGGAGTTTGGTAGACCTTACATATTTTCCCTAAAAAAGAATCTTCTTCTTTGTAATAGCCTGAATAATTTTTTTCGCCAAACATCTCAGGAATTATTTTACCTTTCCGGACCATTTTAATTGCTTGTTTTCTACCTAAATGGATACCATAAGCAACTTTTCCATCGTAAATATCTAGTGTCTCGTCTTTATCAACTATACCTTGAAAAGTCGTGGTTATAGATTTTTCCACAGCAATTTTATTAGCTTTTAGGTCTATATAAACCGTTTCACTTCCGTTTCTTGCCCCGGTATACATATATTTAATGATCGCTGAAGTAAATGGCAAGTTAGATGTGTCAACTGCTTTTGTACAACCAGAGCTAGTGAGTAAATAAAATGATAGGAACGAAAGTACGATAAAGGTTAATTTTTTCATTTCTTCGCCTCCTGTCTAATTTTTTATCTAACAATAGATAAACACCAGATTAACCGTAAATTATAGGTGTATTATAACATATTCTGAGATAAAACAGAACTATTCACATTTTAAAGAATTGCGGTACAATAGGCGGTATGCCAAAAGAAAAATTCAAATCAGGGTTTGTAACTATTCTCGGTAGGCCTAATGTAGGCAAGTCTACCCTTCTTAATGCTTTAATAGGTAATAAGGTAAGTATTATCTCGCCTATTCCTCAGACTACACGCCATCAGATAAAGGGAATCCTAAATCTCGAAAATGCTCAGATTGTTTTTGTTGATACGCCGGGTATTCATTCTTTTGAGGATAAGTTAGCTTCACATTTGAATACAGTTGCTAGGAGAGCTTTGGAGGGGTGTGATCTAGTTATTTATGTCGTTGATATATCTCGGCGCCCGGGAAAGGAAGAAGAAGAGCTGATGCGGATTATTACCGGGCAAAGGGTTAAGACAATTATGGTTTTAAATAAGGTTGATTTAGGGCTTAAGTATCTTAATACTTACATTGATTTATGGGCCGAAAAAGTAGAGAGTAAGAGAAACCCTTTAATTTATTATATGCCTTTATCAGCCAAAACCGGAAAAGATGTTGATAAATTAAGAGATTCTATTTTAGAGAACTTGCCAGAGTCCCACCCTTATTATGATACTGATTCTTTAACCGATTTTCCGCTTAAATTTCGGGTTGCTGATATTATAAGGGAGAAGCTTTTCTTGCAGCTCAAGAAAGAATTACCGCACTCTATAGCAGTTGAGATTGAGGAGATAAACAATAAGAAAAAGATAGTTTCGATAAAAGCCAATATCTATGTTAAAAGAAATTCTCAAAAGCGAATTGTTATCGGCACGGAGGGAGTAGTTCTTAAGGAAGTAGGAAGCCGGGCCCGGCCAGAGATTGAGAAGATTTATAATAAAAAAGTCTTTTTAGATATTTGGGTTAAGGTTTTAGGAGATTGGCAGGATAAGCCACGGATATTAAAAGAATTAGGTTACTGGTGGGCTTAGTTTACCAGAGGCGATCACCATGGATATTTTAGAAACTATAAAAATGAGAAGGTCAGTAAGGATATTCCGGAACAAGAATGTTAGCAGAAAAATTATTGACCAGACCCTAGAAGCTGGCCGCTGGGCTCCTTCAGGGCTTAATAATCAACCTTGGAAGTTTATGGTTTTAGGAAGAGAGGCTAAAGATTCTCTATCTAAGCACACTAAGTATTCCCATATAGTAAAGAGTGCAGATAAACTTATATTGGTATTCTTTAACAAAAAAGACTCTTATAATCGCGACAAAGATTTAATGGCAATAGGTGCTTGTATCCAGAATATGCTTATTTCTATCCACTCTAGAGGGCTAGGAGCTTGTTGGTTAGGTGAGATTCTAAATCAAAAATCCCAGGTTCACAAATGCTTAAAAACCCCTAGGAGCCTAGAGTTAGCAGCAGTTTTAGCTCTAGGATACTCTCTTGATTCTCCTCAGAAGCCAAGGCGAAAGAGATTAAAGGATTTAATCGTAAAATGAAGATTTGTAAGCACTTCTCTGAGTGTGGGGGGTGTCGCTTCCAAGACATTCCTTATAAAGAGCAGCTTGTTGCTAAGCAAGATAAGGTTAAGGATTTAGCCATCTCCCATAAAATTGATATTGAGCTAAAACCGATTAATCCCTCTCCTTGCGAGTACTACCGTAACAAGATGGAGTTTAGTTTTGCTGATCAGGAGGGCCTTGTTTGTGGCCTTTATAGTAAGAGAGAGAGGCGAAAGGTAGTAGACATAGAGGAGTGTTTGATTTTTTCTCCAGATTTAGGAGAAGTCCTAAAAGCAATTAAAGATTTTCTTAAGGAAAAAAAGCACTCTGTATATGGTAAGTATTCTCACCAGGGGTTCCTGCGCTACTTAATCATTCGAGAGACGAAATTCACCAAAGAGATTATGATTGGCATAGTTACTAGCAGCAGTGAGGCTTTAGACGTTAAAGAGTTCATAAAAGTTTTAACTTCATTGAAATTAAAGTCTACTATTAAATCTATTTATCAGGTCATTAGCGATTCATTCTCCGATGCAGTAGTCTTTGATAAAAAGGAGCTTTTATATGGTGAGTCTTTTATCGAAGAGAGATTAGATGATTTAACTTTTAGAATCGGTATTGATACATTCTTTCAGGTTAATCCTTACGCTATAGTAGATTTTTATAAGAAGATTAGAGAATATGCCGGAGTTTCTTCTAGGGAGCAAGTATTAGATCTTTTTTGCGGAGTAGGAACTATAGGAATGTTTCTTGCCCGGGATGCAAAATTTGTTTGGGGGGTCGAGCGAGAAGAAGAAATTGTTGATATAGCTTGGCAGAATGCTAAGATTAATAAAATTGAGAATATTTCTTTTTTTGTTGCTGATTCGCGAAAGTTCCTCAATACCCAAGGCTCATTCTATAAGAATACTGATTTTCTAATCATAAACCCTCCCCGTTGTGGGCTCTCACCCAAGATAATAAGGGCTATTTTAAGGTTGGAACCTAAGAATATCATTTATTCATCCTGCAATCCTGAGGCTCTTTTCAGGGACTTAGAAGGGTTACTAGACCAATATAGCCTTGATTTTATTGAGCCTTTTGACTTTTTTCCCCACACCCCACACCTTGAAGCCTTGAGCTTACTGAGACGGAAAAACTTAATAAAGTAAAGGATTATATGGAGATCCTTATCCCCTTCGGGGATCAGGATCAAGAAAAATCTGTTTCTGCCGAAACCATATTTTTCTTGACTAATTAACTATGAATAGTAAAATTTTACTACTCAAATTTTACTACCATTTAAAGAATGAATATAAGAAAATTACTCACAAAACAGGCTGAACAATATCCTCAAAAATCAGCTATTTTATTTCAAGGTAAAGCAATTACCTTTTCTCAAGTTAGAGATTCTTCATTTAGGCTTGCTAATTACCTTCTTAAAATAGGCCTAACCAGCAGCGATAAAGTTGCTACATTCCTTCCCAATACCCCTGAAGCTATATTCACCTTTTTAGGTGTATTTACTATAGGCTCAGCAGTAGTTCCTCTGGATTTTATGTTAACTGAGAATGAGATAATTAATTTTATAAATCATAGTCAGGCAAAAGTTTTAATTGCTGCCGTAAAAATCGATTTAGCTAATATTAAGACTAAGTGTGTAAGTTTGGAGAAGATAATTGTATGTGGGCAAGAATCAGGAGAATTTTCTTGCGGTAAGAATAAGCATGAAATACGTCAAAGTAAAGATAAGGGTTTTGATTTGCAATCAGAGCTACCGCAAGGAACTTCGGCAGAACTTCGTTCTGAACTTCGCCTGCGGCGAAGCGAAGTTACTTCTTGGGATGTAGCTCTAGAAGAAAGTAGCCCTGATCAACCTTCGGTTGAGCACAGGGAGGATGATTTGGCAGCTATATTTTATACCTCGGGTTCTACCGGCCATCCTAAAGGGGTATGTTTAGAGTATAGGCATCTCGATAATCCTTCTCAGACAATTGATCACTTTCTGGGATTATCTGGAGATGATGTCTTCTTATGCGGTGGAGTTCCTTTCTCACACATTGGCGGGTTAGACTACATACTTCTTATGATTACCTTTACATCGCCACTTGTTCTTATGAGTAGGTTTAATCCTTTTGAGTTTCTAAAGAGTATAGAGTACCATAAAGTTACTATATTCTGTATTGTTCCGGCAATGTATGTAGCCATTCTTTCCTTAAAAGGGTACGATAAATTTGACCTTTCTTGTTTAAGATATGCAGTTGTTTTTGGTGCCCCTTCATCGCCAATGCTCTTGAAGAGATTTCATAGGGTATGCCCTCAGGCTGTAATTTTAAATGGCTGGGGCATGACCGAGACTTCTGCTCCGAATGCTTATTCTCCTTCTGATGATAGTAAAATCTCAAGCATTGGTTATTTTGACTTTAATCTCGAGGCAAAAATTGTCGATGATGCTGGTAATAAGTTAGAGGGGCCTTCTCAAGGAGAGCTCTGGGTTAAGGGCCCAGCGGTTATGAGAGAGTATTATAAGGAACCCGGTCTAACTAAAGAGGTATTAACCGAAGATGGCTGGCTTAAGACCGGGGATATTGTCAGAGTTGACTCTGACCGGCTTCATTATATAGTCGGAAGAAAAAAAGATATGATTAAGGTGGCCGGAGAAATAGTTTCCTTAGCTGAAGTTGAAGAAAAGATAAATAGATATCCTAAGGTAAAAGAAGTTGCTGTTATTGGTGTAGCTGATAAGTTACGCGGAGAGGTTCCTAAAGCATTTATAGTTTCTAAACAAGAGGAGATTTTAAGTGAGCAAGAGCTAAAAGACTTCTTAAAAGAACACTTAGCTCACTTTAAAATCCCCCATTACTTTGAATTCGTAGGAGGCTTACCTAAAAATAGAACCGGAAAGATTGATAAAGGAAAACTCAAAACAGGAGAACAATTATGATGCAAAGAGATATCCATCTAAGCCCCAAAGAGCTTCTTGGCTCTCTACAATTTAGGGAAGGTGATTTTGGCGAAGTAGCTTTAATTAGCGGGCAGCAACATAGAGCAAAGATGTGCTTAGATAAATTAGAAAATTGTGTTAAGAATTTTACCTTTCTTGGTTATACCTTTTGGACCGGGTTTTATAAGGGCAAGAAAGTAACTGTGGGCAATGGCGGGTTTTATGCTCCCGATTCTGCCTTCGTTACTGAGTTTTTATGTGTTGGCGGAATCAATACTTTAATCAGACTGGGTTCTTGTGGAGCCTTGAGAGAAGATATCAATGTCGGAGATTACATCTTGGCTACTGATATTATTCGTGGTGACGGTGCAACTAAGTATTATGTAGATGATAATTATATTTCTAAAGTTGACAGCGATTTAACTTCAAATATAGAAGAGGTTTTCAAAACCGCCGGCACTATACATCGAGGAGGAGTTTGGACAACTGATGCATTATTTAAGGAAACCAAGGAGATAGTTAATCCTTATATTAAAAAGGGTGCGATTGCTGTTGATATGGTAACATCTCCGTTTGTTACTGTAGCTAATATTTATAAGAAAAAAGTTGCGGCCGTCTTAGCAGTATCTGATAATCTCATAACCGGAACTTTAGGGTTTGCTGATTATAGATTTTTTGAAGCTGAGATGAAAATGACTGATTTAGCCTTTGGAGTAGTTGACAAATTATAAGAAGGAGAAAAGAATATTATGGAAGTTGTTTGGAAAGAAGAAACTAAGATTAAGCGTGATAAGATAATAGAAAATTTGCCGCAATTTCACAGAACAATCGCTGAGCAATTGATTAAACAAAAATCTGAAGAGCTGGCCAAGAAAAGAAATTCTCAAGAAGTTGAAGATAAAGATTTAATTACCGCCTTTTTTCAGGAGGTTCCCCCGGCTTTTAAAGGGATGCTCCAAAGGTTGCTTACTCAGCTAAATGTTGATTATTCACAATATGTTGATCAGGGGAAGACAGAAGAGTAATGAAAGCTGCAGTTTTAGGTTGCGGGGCAATTGGCGGATTATTTTTGGGCTATCTTTCAAAACAGAACCTGGATGTTGTGGGAGTAGTTAAAGATTATCAGAAGCAGCCTTTGCTTGAGAATGGGTTAATCATTGAAAACGAAACAGATAAAAATACCTATAAGGTAAGGGTTGATAGTCAGCTTAGAGAAAAGGTAGATTTAGCTATTTTTGCTAGCAAGATTGGTGATTTAGAGGTTTTGGTAAAGGAAAATTTAGAGTATTTAAAAGATGCAGTTGTAATTAGTGCTCAGAATGGAGTAAGAGCGGAGAATATTCTTGGCAGTTATTTTTCTCAAGAGAATATTATAAGCAGTATTGTGATGTTTGGAGCAACATTTTACCGGCCAAACAAAATAGTTCATAATTTTAAAGGTAATTTAATATTAGGTAATATATTTAATAAGGCAGCAGCGGATATCGAGGCAGTAGAGAGTTTTTTAAAATTGGGTTTTGATACTGTGGTTTTAGATAAAATAAAAGGAGCTAAATATCTTAAGCTTTTGATCAATCTTAATAATTGTGTTCCGGCAATTTTAGGTTTATCAATGCAGGAGACCTTTGCTGATTTAGCTTTAGCAAAACTAGCAATAAGAATAAACAAAGAGGCATTCGATGTTGTTAAAAACAGCTGTATAGAGTTAGCTGATTTGCCTACTTATCCTTTAGCCAGATTAGAGGGGTTAGTTTCAATGGATATAGAGGCAGCTTCTGGTATTTTTTCAAAAGTAATGGTCTCTTTGAGCAAACAGCCTCTTTATGGTTCAATATTACAGAGCATAAAGAGTGGTCGGCCTTCAGAGATTGATTACATCAACGGTGAAATTGTAAAAATAGCTTCTGAAAATAATCTCCAAGCACCATTAAATAGTAAAATAGTTGAGTTGGTTCATAGAGTAGAGGAGTCAAAGAAGTTTTTTAAAAAGGAAGAATTAGTAAAAGAAATGGAGATCTGATATGGTTAAAACACCTTTTCCTAAACTAAAACTTACAGTAAATAAAGTCTACGGCCATTGCTATCATGGCTACAAGATCGGTGATGAACTTATTTTGGAGGATTTCACTCATCCACCTAAACATTTTTGTTTAGGTCTAGCCCATGCATTATTTCCAGTAATTTACGGTCTAAGTTTTGGAGCAAAATTCCCTTTTAGGGATAATCAAAGGTCTCTGCTAGTAACTTGCCCTGATGGTGGAAAACTAGAGTTTAAGGCTGAGATTTTTAATAAAGAGGGTAAGGTTGATGTAGTTGATAAAGACCCTGATTTTAAAGGGCCAAATCCTAAGAATATGATTATTGAGGTTGTTAAAGCTAAGGGTAAGTGTAGTTATAATTATAAAGTTGGGGATAAGTGGGAAACCCAAGGCTTAAAATGTATCCCTGGGTTTTGCGGGGCAGCCTGGCATGTAGCTTTCCCAGCTTTGTTTGCTCTAAATTTTGGAGCAAAGTTTCCTTTTATGGAGAATCAAAACTCTATAGATACAGTTACCTGTCCCGATGGCGGGAATATCATTTTTAAAGTTACCAGAAAAGAAGATTAACTTTTATATTTTAAGGAGGAAAAATAAGTGAAGAGAGTAGTAATTACTGGAATTGGAGTTATTTCTGCCGCCGGAGAAGAAAAGAATGAATTTTATAATAATTTGATTGAAGGTAAACCTTGTGTTGAGAGGGTTGAGAATTTTGATGTGAGTTTATTTCTTTCACAAATAGCTTCTCAGGATTTAAATTTTGACCCCTTAAAGTTTGGCATAACTGACCATATACGTATGGATAGATATGTTCAATTTGGAATTGCCGCGGCTAAGGGTGCTATAGAGGATGCCAATCTAGATCTTAATAAATTAGATAAACGTAGATGTGGTGTGATTTTAGCAAATGCTATTTGCGGAACCCGTTTTATGGAAGAGGAGTTTTTATTAGTTACTGATTGGGGTAAGAATCCGATTGATCCCCGAAAGGGGCGACCTTATCTTTACGATGCGGCTATGTTTAATACTCCTAGTGCCGAAGTAAGTGCTATTTATGGGACTAAGGGAATAAATTGTACAATTTCAACCGGTTGTACTGCTGGAACTGATTCTTTAGGCTTTGCTTATGAACTTATTCAAGAGGGGAGGCAAGACTTAGTTATTGCCGGGGCAACCGAGGCACCAGTTACGCCGATTACCTTTGGAGCTTTTGATGTAGTAAGTGTTTTAGCTAAAAATAACCAGCAACCTCATAAGGCTAGTCGTCCTTTTGATAACAAGAGGAATGGTTTTGTTCTTAGCGAGGCAGCAGGAATTTTGATTTTAGAAGAATTAGAACATGCTAAGGCCAGGGGAGCCCATATTTACGCTGAAATTCTCGGCTATGGGACAAGTTGCAATGCTTATCATATGACTGATTTGCCTGAAGATGGTGAGCCTATGGCTCGTTCTATGCGGGAAGCAATAAAGAATTCAGGGATAAACAATGAGGATATTGGTTATATAAATGCTCACGGCTCATCTACTCGCCAGAATGATGCCTTTGAAACTGATGCTTACAAAAGAGTTTTAGGAGATTTTGCTTATAAGGTGCCAATAAGTTCGATTAAGTCGATGATTGGGCATCCCCTAGCAGCTGCTAATGCTGTAGAGAGCGTATTGTGTTGCATGATATTCCAGGAAGGATATCTTCCGCCAACTATTAATCAAGAAGAACCTGATCCTAAGTGTGACTTAGATTATATTCCTAATAAGAAAAGACAACTTTTACCAGAGTATATACTTAAAACTAGCAGTGGATTTTCTGGAATTCATTCTTCTATTGTGTTTAAGAGGTGGAGGTAATCAATGAGTGATAGAGTTGCAATAACCGGCCTAGGTGTAGTTTCACCTTGTGGATTGAAAAAAGAGACTTTTTGGGCTAATCTTAAAAAATGTGAATCTTTTGTTGATGAGATTAAGAGATTTGATGCCAGCCTTTATCCTTCTCGGATTGCTGGCCAAGTTCATGAGCTTGATCACTATTCACATGTTTCAGGAAGGTTAGTCAAGAAGATAGATGTTTTTTCCCATATGGCTCTAGTTGCCTCAGAACAGGCCATAAATGATGCTGGAATGGATTTAGAAAAAATTGATAAGGATAGAGTCGGCGTGTTTATGGGTAATGCTATTGGCGGCTGGCTTTTTGCTGAGACTGAGCTAAGAGATATGTATATAGAGGGTAGGGAAGGAATTTCTCCTTATATGGCTTCAGCCTGGTTTCCAGCAGCGCCCCAAGGCCAGGTCACTATATACTATGGCTTTAAAGGCTATAGTAAGACTATAGTTGCCGATAAGGCCTCGTCAGCTCTGAGTTTATGGTATGGTTCTAAGGTAATAGCTCAGGATAAAAATGATTTCGTATTAGCCGGAGGAATGGAAGCTCCGATTACTCCTTACGCTTTATTGAGCGCAAATACTTGTGGTAGTTTATCAAAGAATAGTCTTAATCCTAAAACAGCATATAAACCTTATGATTTAGATAGAGATGGTTTTGTTTTAGGTGAGGGCTCAGGAATAGTGGTCTTAGAGAAAGAATCTAAAGCCAAAAGTCGAGGAGTTCCTATCTACGGGTTTATTAAAGGGATAGGTTTCTCATCCGATGGCTATCACTACTCAAGATATGCTCCTAGTTCAGATGATCTAGAGTATGCAATCGAGAAGTGTTTAGAGGATGCCAAGTGGAATAAGGAAGATGTAGACTACATCTGTCTAGATGGTGAGGCAACTGTAGTTGGAGATTATCTTGAGACCCAGGCCTTAAAAAATGTCTTTGGGGAAAAGATAAAAAATATTACTCTTAGCGCTCCTAAGAGTATTTATGGTAATTTATTAGGCGCTCAAAGTGCCCTAGATCTAATTGTCACTCTTTTCTCAATGAAGAACTCAACAGTAATACCGACGATTAACCAGGTAATGAGTGACCCTTATTGCGATTTAGATTACACCCCAAATAAACTTAAACAAAAAAAGATAAACAAAGCCCTGATTATTGCCAGAGGACGGGGCGGGATAAATGTTGTTTTAGCCATTGAGAAGAAATAGGAGGTATTTATGGGTATAAAGGAAGAGGTCTTTGAAGTTGTAAGCAAGACTTTGGATATAGCAAAGGCCGAGATAGGAGAAGACCAGAAATTATATGACTCTATAGGTGTTGACTCAACAGAGATGGTGGAGTTAGTGGTTACCTTTAATAAGCACTTTGGTGTAAAGATTGAGACTAATGAGATTACCAAATTCTCCACTCTCAATGAGATTGTTGGGGTAATCGAGAAGAAGAAAGGGTAATCTAAAGAGGTTGATAAGATGAAGATAGTAGATTTAAGTTTGCCTATTGACGATAAAGCCTTTGAGGTTCATAAACTTGAAATTGAACGAACATCCCACAGACAAGGGGTTGAGAAGCTTAATAAGGTATTGATGGCTAAGACCCTAAAGGGGAAGATTCAGTATTTATTAGGTAAGAGAATAATTGGAAGGGAAGACTTGCCTGATGGAGAGTTTTTATCTTTAGAAATAGTACACTCTTCTGTGCATAGCGGAACCCACCTTGATTATTCCTTTCACTACGGGAGTAAATCTGAAGGTAAGCCTTCAAAGACAGCTGACCAGATACCTTTAGAGTGGTGTAACCGTGATGGAGTAAAGTTAGACCTTACCGATAAAGGAGCAGATGAGGTTATTAAGAAAGAGGATTTAGAAAAGGCTTTAGAGAAGATAAATTATACCTTAAAGCCTATGGACATTGTTCTTATTCATACTGGTTCTGATCACTTACATGGCAAGCCTGAGTATTTTAGTGATTACCCGGGAATAGACTCATCAGCCATAGATTATCTTCTTGATAAGGGGATAAAGATATTCGGGGTAGATACTATGGGTATTGATAGGCCCTATAAGTTCATGATCAAGGATTTTCTGAAGAATAGAGACCCCCGGCATCTTTGGCCAGCCCATTTTCATGGTCGAAAGAGAGAGTTTGCCCATATTGAGAGATTAGCTAATTTAGATAAGCTGCCGAATTTTGGGTTTAAAGTTATTTGTTTTCCAGTAAGAATAATAAAGACCGGTGCTGCTTGGGCAAGGGTAGTTGCGGTTTTCTAAAACTAACAAAGGAGGATTTATGGCACATACAGCGAATTCAATCATAATCAATGCACCATACAGTAAGGTATTTGATATTAGCAATGATATTTCCCGTTGGAAAGAACTATTTGATGAATATTCAGCCTCAGATGTTTTAGCGGTAGAAGGTAATAAGATTACTTTTCAGCTTACCAATAAGGACGGAAATAGCTGGAAATCTTCTCGTCTGCTTTTTAAGGAAGATAAATTTGCTTATGCTTGCCGAATAGAACCGATGTTTCCTTTTCAGTATATGAAAATTATCTGGCTTTACAGAGAAGTAGAGGCCGGAGTTGAAATGACTTGGGTTCAGGATTTTACTATGGACGTTAAGGCTAAATATACCGACTCTCAAGTTGAAGGATTAATAAATAAGCACTCCCAGAATAATCTAAAGATATTTAAGCAGATAATAGAAAAAGAAGCTAATGCCTAAGTTAAGTTTCTATATATTTTGTTTGATGTTTTTTGCTGTATCTTTTGGGGTGGGAGCTATGGCAGCTCTAATACCGTCAATAGCTGTTTATTTCGGGATAGCTAAAACTCAAGCTTTACCGCTTACTTGGCTTTACATGCTTCCTTATGGATTATTTGCCCTTATCTGGGGTCCTTTTTCAAGGATAGCTAAAGTAAAAAAAATCCTTCTTTTTACAACTTTAGGATTTTTTATATCCTCTTTATTCTTTAGCTTATCAAAGAGTATAGAGCAAGCTTTTATATTTAGATTTCTTATGGGTTGCTTTGGCTGCAGTTTTGTTCCGGTCGCCCTCATTACTATAGGTAAAGCTGTTCCTATAGAGAAGAGATCCAAATATATTGGAATATTCTTTGCTCTATCATATCTTTCAAGTTTTGTCAGTGTGTTTTTAAGCGGTTTCTTTGCCAGTTCGCCATTATTTCTATATTTGATACCAACTGTTTTAAGTTTATTAGTATTTGTTTTAGTATTTACTCATCTTGATGATTTTGATTTCAGAGTTGATAAATTTAAGTTAAGCTATCTTAAGACTCTAAAAAATAAAAAAGTGGTCAATTTTTTTATTGTTATTATGTTGGGAAGTCTTTTTTACCATGGCCTGCAGCAACGTTTAGGTGTTTATTTAAGCGAGAGTTTTTCTCTCGACCAGATGGCTATAAGTTCAATTTTTACCGTCGCTACTCTAGCGGCAATAATATTTGAGTTTTCCGGAGGCTTCCTAAGCGCTCGTTTCGGAAATATTAAGGTAAGCAGCATTGGTTTTATTCTAATGAGCCTGTTTGCTTTTTCTCTTATCTTTATAAGAGATTATAAGCTAATTTGTTTAATGATAACCTTATGGGGGGCAGGCATGGCTCTTTCTCATATTGGTTTGTCTTCCCATCTTACTCATTTTCCTGACAACCTCCTGCGTGATGCCTCAAGTTTAAATAGTTCTTTACGTTTTAGCTTCGGGGGCTTGGGTGCTTTTCTAGGAGGGCTGTTAGTATCTTTAGCTGGGTTTAAAGCCTTATTTATTGTAATATGTTTAAGTCTATTCTTTTTAGGTTTTAATTTAAAGAGAGTAATAAAGCAAGAAAAGGAGCAATATGGATAAGTTACAGGATAAAGTTTGTATTATAACCGGAGCAAGTGGTGGGATTGGCAGGAGCCTGGTTGAAAAATTAGCTGGCCAAGGTTGTAAGCTAATTCTTGCTGCCAGAAGGGTAGAGGTCTTAGAAGATATCAGGAAGTCCCTTCCTGATAAAGATAAAGTTTCCTCTGTTAAGTGTGATGTTACCAAGCAGAGTGATTTAGAGAATTTAGTCAGCAAGACCTTAGATAAGTTTGGGAAAATTGATATTGTTATTAATGGAGCAGGAGTCTCAAGCCAATATCCTTTTTGGCAGCAGCCGATAGAGGATATAGAAAAAATTATCTATACAAATTACTACAGCTACGTTATGCTTTCGCGCTTAGTTGTTAACCATATGAAAGATGCTGGCTACGGGCATATTGTAAATATTACCAGTGGTTCAGTTATGGTTGACCCTCCACCGCGTAATTTCATAGTCTATACTTCCTTAAAAGTTGCCTTAAGAGCTTTTGCTAAAGGGCTTTTCTGGGAGATGCGCGATTTTGGGATTAAAGTTACTTCAATATTTCCGGGAGTAACCAGAACCCCTTTAACTGGTAAGCTAAAAGATATATCTCAGGAAACCGGGAGATTGATGGAGCCGGAGACAATAGCTGATACAGTTTTGTTTGCTCTTACTCAAAGCGGCAATGCCTGCCCTTTAGAGTTGGCAGTAATAAATCAGCAAACGCCTTGGATGAAGCCAGTTATACCGTTTAAGCAAGATCACCCAAAAAAATAATAATAAGTCAAAAGAAAAGGAGGAAAGGGAGATGAAAATTTTATTCTTAACACCAAAATCGGGCGCTTGGGCAACCCATGGTAAACACTTAGGGCCTAATCAACTTTATGCTCAATGGGCTGCTTATATTAGAGAAAAAGGCTATAAGGATTTAGAGGTCTTAGATTGTAAGGCCTTAGAAATAGAAAACCAGGAAATGGTTCAAAAAGTGAAGGAAAAAAATCCTGACATAGTTGTTTTAGGAGATATGCTTCACTCCTATGGCGGGTTTGCTATACTTCATTATTTTAATCAGTCGGCAAAGTTAGTAAAGGAAGCTCTTCCTAATACAAAGATAATTGTCGGCGGCTTATGGTATTCTTCAATGCCGGTACCGACCTTAGAAAGTAATCCGGCAATAGATTATGTAGTTATGGGGGAAGAAGAAGCTTTTTGTGATTTAATTAATCGATTAGATAAATCAGAACAGACGAAGGATATTGCCGGAGTGAGCTCGCGAGTGGATGGTGAAGCTGTTTTGGGTCCGCATAGACTTTTGAATATGGATTTAGATAAATTACCGCTTCCAGCCTATGATTTATTCCCGATGGATAAATATGTTGGACATACTCACTGGAAACCATTTGTTGAGATGGTAACTTCGCGAGGATGCCCTTCAGCTTGTACCTTTTGCTATGAGTGGGACCAGTATGATCCTAGGCACCCCGAAGACTTTTTAAAATGGCGAGCAAAATCTCCGGAAAGGGTAATTGAGGAGTTGGAAGTGCTTCATAGAGAGTATGGGGTTAAGGTAGTAGTAATTCAGGATGATAATTTTAATGTCGACGCTAAACGAGTAGAGAAGTTTTGTCGGATGAAAATAGAGAAAGAAAACCCGATTAAATGGGTTTCTTTAGGCAGGGCCATTGATTGGGTTAATTGTGAAGAGATTTTACCTTTGATGAAAGAGTCTGGTTTGTTTACCGGAGTATTTGGAATAGAAGTCACTACCGCTTCAGAGTTAAAGAAAATTGCTAAGGGTATAACTATTGATCAGATAAAGAAGACCATTGAAATTCTGCGTAAGAACAATATCGCTATTGTTGCCGATATTATGATGGGTTTTGATGATGATACTGAAGCTATCATAAAACAAAGGTTTGAGTTTACTGATCAGGTTGATCCCGATATTTTGTGGATAGGCTATGTTACTCCAGCACCAAACTCGCCAATTTGGAGACAAAGGATGAAAAAAGGCCAGATCGATCCTAAAAAGATTGATTTTCTTAAGTGGGATTTCTTACACCCGGTAATGGCCACAGAACACCTTAGCTTGGAAGATTATGGAAGATTAGGGGCCTGGTGTATGAGAGAGTTTTTCTCAAAACCAGGGCGAATCCAGAGGATTATGACTAGTAATTTTGACCCTTTAGCTAAGTTGTGCTTTCAAGATGTAATGAAGGGCGTAACTAAGTGGGAAGAGGGTGCAATCAAGGGAGAGAAGCACGTATAGGTTATGTTAGCTGATAGCCATATCCACCTTATCCCCGAGGAGCTCTCAAGCCAGACTACCTTTTACAAGGGTATTTGGGCTAATAAGGATAAGCTCTATGAATTTTTAGATAGTAGCAAAATTGATAAGGCTCTCCTAGTCTATCCTTCTACTGATGCTCACCTTAAATTAGGTGGTTTTAAGAGGGTTAGTGAGATTTACAATAGGGAGTTAGAGAAGATTTTAAAGGAGAATTCTAAGATAATTGCAGCTTGTCTAGTTGATGTAGAGAACTTAAACAATATTTCTAGAGAGTTAGCCCAATTAAGAAGGAGAGGGTTTAGAGCAATAAATCTGGCCTCAAGCTATGATGGTGAGTTTATAGTTGATAAGCTTTTCCCTTTATTTGAAGCAGCCGAGAACCATGGCTTACCGATCTTCATTCACGCTCAAACAATTAATCCTATTGGTTACGACAGAGTAAAAGATCCCTTGCTTACGCCGGTTTTAGAGTACAGTTTAGATACATCTATTTTTCTCGGACTCCTTATGATGCAGGGAGTGCTAGATAAGTTTAAGGTAAAGTTTATTCTGGCATCTTTAGGCGGAGTTGTCCCTTTCTTAAAAGACAGATTCGATAGAGTTTATACAATGTTACGCAAAAGAGAGATAGTTAAAGATTTAGGCCGGTTGCCTTCTGAAATTCTAAAAGAAGTATATGTCGATACCTCAGGGGCTTCTGTCGGCAATATAAAGTTAGCTTTAGATTTATTTGGCCAAGACCATATTCTTTGGGGTTCAGACTATCCGGTTAATTCGGATGTCGGTGATAGCCTTAGAGCTTTAGATGAGCTTGGTTCCCAAACAAGAGAGAAAATTACTTACAAGAACTTAACAGGATTATTTGAACAATGAAAATTAAATTTTCACCACTTTTTTGGCCGATTAAATTAAAAGGTAATACTATCCATATCCTTGATGAGACTTTATTGCCCCATAAAAAAAAGTATATAAAGGCTAAGAATTATTTACAAGCTTGCTCGGCAATAGCCCAGATGAAGACCCGGGCAGTTGGACAGGTCCTATTAGTTATGTATATCTTTCTTATGGTTGTTAGAAAGAATAAGCGTAAAAAAAACCTTCATTCAACCTTAGCTAATATTGCTAATGAAGTAAATTCAACTCGGCCGACCCTTTCATTTAACTATTTAACTAGTATGGTTTTGGGTTGGTATAAATCAGGATTACCCTTAGAGAAAACCATATTAGATTTTCTAGAGATGTTGAAGAATTCCCGGATTAAACAAGCAAAGCAAGCCTCTAAATTACTTAAAGGCCGAGATGTAATTCTTACTCATTGTAATATTAGCGGCCTCTTGCCTTTAATAGCTGAATTTGCTAAGAGAGAGGGTAAGCCGGTAAGTTTTTTTGTTACTGAGACCAGGCCTTATTTACAAGGTTCACGGTTAACTGCCTGGGAGCTTATGAATAGCGGATTTGATGTTACAATAATAGCTGATAATATGGTTGCTCAGGTAATGAGTGAGGGAAAAATTAATAAAGTCCTAGTTGGTTCAGATAATTTAGCTGAAAATGGAGATATTGCTAATAAGGTAGGTACATACCCTATAGCTATATTGGCTAAGTATTTTAAAATTCCTTTTTACGTACTTTGCGCTCCGCTATCTGGTGCAAAAACTGGCAAGGATATTAAGATTGAGATAAGGCCAGATAAGGAACTTTTGGTTTATCAGGGGTTACATCTTGCCCCTAAAGGCGTGAAAGCTTATTATCCGGCATTTGATATAACTTCTAATAGTTTAATTACTAAACATATTTATTTAGAGCTGAATTATGGCTGATCAAGAGAGCATTTTAAAGAATGAGATTATAAGAGTAGGCAAGCGTCTATATTCTCAAGGCCTGGCAGTGGCAAAATCAGGCAATATAAGTGCAAAGTTAGATGATGAAAGTATTCTTATTACTGCCGGAGGAACCTTTTTAGGAAGCCTTAGACCGGAAGATATTATAAAGGTAAGCCTTAGTACTAAAAATTCTCAAGAGGGTAAGCATCCAAGTTCAGAATTACCTTTGCATAGCCTTGTCTATAAGAATTTTCCTTCAAAAGTAGTAGTTCATTGTCATCCACCTTTAATCAATGGTTACTTTGCGGTTAGTTCAAAATTAAAAGCCCTTAGCTTTGAAACTAAGTTTTATTTAGGAGAAGTTCCGGTAGTAAGCCAAGATACGCCAACAGTTACAGAACTTGATGAAGTGATTCAAGCTTTAAAAGTTAATAATTTAGTAGTGCTTAAGAATCATGGTGCGATTGCTATGGCCGATAATTTTAATGAGGCTTTAGCTTTGATTGAAGCTCTGGAAGAGGCAGTGCGTACAGCTGCTTTAGCCAGGCTTTTTGATAAAAATATATTGGATGAGCTAGACCAACCGTTAAAGAATAAATTAGAGGCTGATAAAGCTTACCCAATGTTTTCCCCTGAGCATGTTCAGGCAATAGTAGATTTAGTCAATAAAGATCAGCTTATAGCTAATAAGGGAGAAGAATTAGATTTAACCGTTAAACTGGCTATTACTTCAACGGAAAGTGATAAAGCTTATAGATTTAATTTTGAAAAGGGAAGAATTGTAAAACTAGATTACGATTCAGATGCCCCTTTTATTATTTCAGCATCAAACGATATCTGGAAGCAGGTTTTCTTGGGTAGTCTTGATCCGTTTGTGGCAGTTACTCAAGGTAAGATGAATTTAGATGGACAATTAGGCCAACTTTCACGTTGGTATGTTCCTTTTAGTAGATTATTTGAGATATTCAAACAGGTAAAATTTAAATGAAAAAATATGGCTTATTAATAAATGGTCAGTTTAAAGATTCAAAGCATAAGAAGAATATAATTAATCCTTCAAATGGTGAGACTATTGCTGTTGCTTGTATGGCCAGCGCCAAAGATGCAAAGTTGGCAGTTGAATCTGCACGGAATGCTTTTGATAAAGGTCCGTGGAAAGATATGAGTTTACTGGAGAGAAAGAATCTCCTTCTTAAATTATCGCAAACCATTCTCTCCAAGGCTAAAGAATTAGCCGAGCTTGAGAGTTTAAACTCAGGTAAACCGATTAAAGAGACAACTTTTATGGATATACCTTCCTCAGCAGCAACTTTTGAATATTTTGCTAATAATTTAGAGAAATATTTAACCGGAAAAATTCAAGATATTCAATCAAAGATAGCAAAGGTGAAAGCAAATCTTTTAAGAGAGCCTAGAGGTGTAGTAGGTTTAATTATTCCTTGGAATTATCCGTTGCTAATAGCTTCCTGGAAAATGGCTCAGGCCCTTGCTGCTGGTAATACGGTTATTCTAAAACCTTCAAGCTTAACGCCTTTAACTGCTTTAGAGCTAGGCAGGATAGCTGATGAGGTAGGTGTGCCTAAGGGTGTAATAAATGTTATTCCTGGTCCGGGAGAGGAAGTAGGAAAAATTATTTGTTCTAGTGATTTAGTAGATATGATTTCTTTTACCGGTTCCAATGCGGTTGGTAAGAAGATTTTAGAATATTCTACTAAGAGTGTTAAAAAATTAATCATGGAACTCGGTGGTAAGTCAGCGAGTATAATTTTAAAAGATGCTGACTTAGAAGCAGCGGTAAATAGCTCATTATGTTCAATATTCTTAAATCAAGGCCAGATGTGCACTGCTACCTCAAGAATATTGATAGATCAGATTATTTATGATAATTTTCGTGATCAGTTTGTTGAAAAAACTAAGAAGATAAAGATAGGGGATTGTTTAGATTTTCAAAGTCAAATTGGGCCGCTTGCTTCCAGATTCCAACGGGATAGGGTTATTTCTTATGTTGATAAAGCTCAGAGAGAGGGTTTAAGGTTACTCTGTGGAGGTAGGATCCCTCAAGATGAAGCATTAAAAAAAGGATTCTTTTTTGAACCGACAGTATTCGAAGGAGCAAAACCCGATTCGGCTATATTCCAAGAGGAAATTTTTGGCCCAGTAGCCACTTTAAGCAAATTTTCTTCACCCCAAGAAGCGATTGTCCTTGCTAATAACTCTTCTTTTGCTTTAGCAGCTTGTATCTGGAGCAAAGATGTATCTAAAGCAGAAAAGTTAGCCGAAAAGGTATCGTCAGGTACAATTTGGATTAATACCTATGGAATGTTTTTCAATGAGTTGCCTTATGGGGGATTTAAACAAAGTGGGTTTGGTAAAGAATTAGGTTACCAGGGATTTTTAGAATATACCCGCCTTAAAAATATCATTTCAGACCAGTCTACAGACTCCAAACCTTTAGCTAACTATTGGTATGGGTTCTAGGGTAAAATATGGAATCTATATATAATTTTACCGAAAAAGAGCTAAAGAATAAGCTTAGCTCAAATGGCTTTCCTGGCTACACTGCCCGGCAAGTCTTTGAATGGGTTTATGAAAAGAAAGTCCAAGATTTTGATTTGATGAGTAATCTTTCTAGGGAGCTAAGGGGGTTCCTAAAGGAAAATTTCTCTATTCTCAAGTTAAGCCTTATAAAGAAAGAAAAATCTTCGGATAGAGTCGAGAAGTTTTTATTTGAGCTAGAAGATGGCTTAGCCATTGAGACAGTATTAATTCCTGAAAGCTCACGAAGCACCCTTTGTGTTTCAACCCAAGTTGGCTGTAAATTCAAATGTCTTTTTTGCGCCAGTGGCGAAAAGGGGTTTAAGAGGAATTTAACTGCTGCTGAGATTGTGAATCAGTATTTAACTGTTGCTAGCATAAGGGTTTCTCCCAAGATAACCAATATAGTCTTTATGGGCATTGGAGAGCCCTTAGATAACTTTGAAAATACTGTTAACAGTATCAACATATTAATGAATTCAGCAGGCATTAATTTCTCAAAGAGACGAATATCCATATCTACTTGTGGCCTGGTACCTGAGATTAAAGAATTGGCTAAATTGAAATTAGGTATAAAGCTCTCAGTGTCTCTACATTCAGCTGACAATAGTATTCGTAATAAACTGATGCCGATTAATGAAAAGTATCCAATAGAGGAGTTAATCCTGGCAATTAGAGAGTTTAGTAAGGAATCTAAAGATAGAGTTACCTTTGAATGCGTCTTAATCCAGGGTATAAACACTAGTGTGGATGATGCTAGGAAGTTAGCAAAGCTAATTAATGGAGTTGGAGGCAAAGCTAATTTAATCCCTTATAATGGGGTTTGTTCTGAGTTTAAAGCCCCGGTTCAAGAGGAAGTAGATATCTTTAGCCAAGAGCTGAAGAAAAGAGGCCTATTCTTTACTATCAGAAAGTCTCGGGGCCAAGATATTAATGCTGCCTGTGGTCAATTAAAAGCTAAATATCTTTTAGAGAAGTGACAGGATTCATTTATTATGGTATGGTAATTAAAGCTTGCCTATTGGCAGGTAGGGAAATAAGAGATGAGAGACGGAATTTATAAGCTACCACAAGAGTTCTTACTTAAGTTAAAGAAGATCTACCCTTCTAATTTCACCGGTATAGCCAGTACTTTTTTAACTAAGAAGAATACTACCTTTAGGATAAATTACTTAAAGACTGACTTAAGAACTTTGAGAAAACTCTTAGTAAACCAAAGGGTAAAGTACAATGAGCTCATCTTTCCTGTGGGAGCATTCTTGCTGAAGATTTCTTTGCGGGAGTTTCAAAAGACCGAAATTTACAGAAATGGCTTAGTTTATGTTCAGAATGTGTCGAGTATGTTGCCGGTACTCTGCTTAGAGCCTGAGAACAGAGATAAAATTCTTGATTTATGTGCTGCCCCAGGAGCTAAGACTACTCAAATTTCTTCTCTGGCCCCTGGAGCAGAGGTTACAGCCATAGAAAAAGCCCGTCCCCGCTATTATAAGCTTTTAGCTAATTTAAAAATTCAAGGTGGTGAATCAACTAAGGTTATATTATTAGATAGTATTTGGGTTAGGAAGAAATTCCCCGAATACTTTGATAAAATCCTGGCTGACGTACCTTGTTCATCAGAAGGACGCTTTCTTACCACCAATCCTAAGAGCTTTAAATATTGGAAACAGAGAAAAGTTAAGGAAATGGTACATAAACAAAAAAAACTTCTTCATTCTGCATTTCTGGCTTTAAATGAAGGAGGAACCTTAGTTTATTCTACTTGCACCTTTTCTCCTGAAGAGAATGAAGGTGTTATTGACTGGTTTATTAATAAATTCAAGGAGAAGTTAGAGATTTTACCGATAAAACTTCCTTTAAAGAATGCCAGGGAAGGCCTATTGCAGTGGGGAGATAAGAGATATTCTTCGTCTTTGCGCTTAACTAAGAGAATTATTCCTGATGAGACTATTTCAGGTTTTTTTATTGCTAAAATAAAGAAGATTTCAGTATAGGTAGATAAAAATAGAGAATAGAGAATATAGAAAAAGAGGGTATACTTTAATAAGTATACCCTCTTTTTTTAAAACCCTTAATTATAAAAGGGATTTTAGTTCTTTTGACACTCTAAAAGCTACTTTCTTCTTAGCTGGAATCTGAATTGTCTCGCCTGTCTTAGGATTTCTCCCCATTCTTGCTTTTGTCTGTTTTACCTTGAAAGTACCGAAACCAGAAATAGCAACATCTTCTTGCTTTTTAAGGCTACCTTTGATTGTATCCCAAATGGTGTCGACTATCTCTTGGGCTTCTTTCTTAGTAGCTGTTTTTCCAGCTATTACGTCTATTAACCCAGTTTTATTCATCCTCACACCCTCCTTTTGGTTAAAAAGTTAATATTTTCAACTACTTTTATATTTTATAGCCGAAGGCTTAGTTGTCAAGGAATTTAAATTTAATTTTTTTGTTGTAAAAAGGTAGGTTTTCCTTATAATTATTGTGATGATTATCACCAAAAAAGAGGTTGATTATATAAAAAAGAGAAGGAAAAGTGAGCCTTTTTCGCTAAGGGTAGATTTTGGTCAAAAAGAAGTTGAAGTTATACGAGAAGAAGGTAAAGCTATTTTTAGTGACCGAACCATCTTGGATTTAAAGGAGAATTTCAAGGATAATTTTTGCTATCTGCTAGATGATCAAGGAGTTAGGAAAATTGCTTTTTTCTCCGAAGATACTAATAAATTCTATAAATTAGTACCTACCTCTGATTGGCCAACGATTTCTATTAGCTCTGTGCCGATGCATCGGCTAAGTTCTCCTGAAAAAGATAGTAAAAATAAGGTAAATCTTTTAAAGCCCTATGGGTATGTTTTAGATACTTGTATGGGTCCGGGCTATACAGCTATCCTGGCAGCCAAAACAGCAAAAAAAGTAATTACCTTCGAAAAAGATGATAATATCCGTGATTTAGCCCGAATAAACCCTTTATCCCAAGAGCTGTTTAGTGCTGAAAATATTGAGATTCGCATGGCTGATGTAGCCTTAGGAATAAATGAGTTTAAAAATGATTGTTTTGATTGCATTATCCACGATCCGCCTACTTTTAAATTAGCTGGTGAGCTTTTTTCCCAAGATTTTTATCAGCAACTTATACGGGTATTAAAACCAGGCAGGAGATTGTTTCACTATACGCCTCTATATAAGGTAAAACAGGGCGTTGATTTTCCGGCTCAGCTGGAAAAGAGGCTAAAAAAAGCAGGATTTAGGGGGATTAAATATTCCCAACAAGCAGTAGGTTTTCTCTGCCAAAAGTAGGCTGACAGCTAATAAATAAGGAAAAATAAGGGTTTTATACGACAAAATTTCCATAGATTTTTAGAGGCTGAGGTGGTATAATCGTACCACGAATTAGATAGCATTCTAAGGTAAATTGTTTTAGAAAACAGCATAATCGAGATTATGGAAATGGTTTTAGAGAGAGAAAAACAGGAAATAAGACAGAAATTGCTAGAACGTCTTTTGTCTTTGACTAAAGAAGAGATAAAAAGGAGGAGCAAAAATGTTGGCGATAAATTATCAGAGCTACCTTTATACAAAAAAGCAAAAATGATTATGGTCTACTACCCCTTAGGCGGGGAAGTAGATATTTTGAGAGAGATTCGGAGAGATTTAGGGAATAAACGATTCTGTTTTCCAGTAATGGATTTAGAGGCAAAAAATTTACGTATCTTTGAGATTACAAATCTAGACAAAGACTTTGTTTTAGGGCCTAGAGGAGTTATGCAGCCAGATACGAAAAGTTCAAAAGAAGTGGATATTGAAGAGATAGATATGGTGGTTATTCCTGGTTTGGCCTTTGACAGAGAAAAGAACAGGCTAGGAAGAGGAGCCGGTTTTTACGATCGGTTCTTACAAAACATAGCTACGCCTACTAAAAAAGTAGGCATTGCCTTTGAATTCCAAATCCTAGAAAACCTTCCCACAAATCTTTCCTGGGACCAGAAGGTCGATACAATCGTTAGCGAAGATTTTGTTATCTAAGCTATCGGCTTTTCCGGGTTTAAAAGACTAATAGCGTTAATATTTGTCTACGAGGAGGTCGTATGAGTAATACTATTTACATACTATCTGGTGTTATTGTTGGGCTACTTTTTGGTTGGTGGCTAGGTAAATTTGTTGGAAAAAGTAAAGTAAAAAGAACTAAAGAAGACGCAGAAAAGATACTAAAGGAAGCTAAGTTTAAGACTGAGGAGCTCAGAAGAAAAGCAGAGTTGGATGGAAAAGAGTTACTCTATAAGTTAAGGGTTGATTTTGAAAAGCAAAATTCTTCCAAGAAAGAAGAGTTAAGCCAGCTAGAAAAGCGCCTTTTGCAGAGAGAGGAGAACCTAGAGAAGCGTCTAGACTTTATTGAGAGTAAAGAGAGAGAATTGCGCCTAAGTGAGGATAATGTAAAGAAAATATCCCAAGAGGTAGAGCATAAGAATCAGGTTCTGAATAACTTGATTGAAGAGGAAAAAGAAAAGTTGAAAAGAATTTCTTCTTTAACTCCTCAAGAGGCCAGAGAGCTATTGCTTAAGAGGTATGAGGAAGAACTACGCGGGGAAAAAGCAAAGATGATTCGGGATATGGAGGTGGCTGTTAGAGAAGAGTCTGACAAATCAGCAAAAGAGATAATCTCTCAAGCTATTCAAAAATGTGCGGTCGAACATACTACTGAGACTACTGTAAGTGTAGTTCCTCTGCCTAATGATGAGATAAAGGGAAGAATTATTGGTAGGGAAGGGCGTAACATAAGGATGTTTGAGATGGCTACTGGTGTGGATCTTATTATTGACGATACACCGGAGGCAGTAAGCGTATCTGGCTTTGATCCTATCCGCAGGGAAATTGCTCGCCTATCATTAGAAAAATTAGTTCAGGATGGCAGAATTCATCCGGCAAGAATAGAAGAGATAGTGGAGAAGACTAAACAGGAGTTTGACAAAAAGCTTGTAGAGGAAGGAAAATCGGCAGCATTTGATGTTGGAATACACAATCTACATCCGGAGCTAATAAAGTTATTAGGTAAATTAAAGTATCGTACTAGTTTTGGTCAAAATGCCCTTCAACATTCAAAAGAAGTAGCTATTATTATGAGCATTCTGGCTTCAGAGCTAAATTTAGATCCCCATATTGCTAAGAGAGCCGGGTTACTCCATGATATTGGTAAAGCTATTGACCATCAGGTAGAAGGAACTCATGCTCAAATAGGAGCTGATTTGTTGAAACGCTATGGAGAGAACGAGTTAGTTATAAATGCTGCTGAGGCTCACCATGAAGATGTAGAATTTAAATCTATACTCTCTTTATTGGCATTGGTAGCGGATGCTATTTCAGCATCTCGTCCAGGAGCTAGACGTGAGACCTTAGAGACTTATGTAAAGCGGTTGAAACAGCTTGAGACAACTGCTAATTCTTTTGACGGGGTAGATAAGAGCTTTGCTATTCAGGCTGGAAGAGAGATCAGAGTTATGGTTCAGCCCGGAAAGGTTAAGGATGACGAGATTAGCCTTCTTGCTCATGAGATAAAGAAGAAATTAGAGCAGGAGCTAGATTACCCTGGTAACATAAAGATTACTGTAATTAGAGAGACTAGGGCTGTAGATTACGCTAAATAAGGAATTTTAAAAGATCTTTATTTTATTTGTAGAACTAATCAATAGGGTATAAAATAGAGAAATTATGATGCGAATACTATTTATCGGTGACATTGTTGGTAAACCGGCTAGGAATTACCTCAAAGAGGTTCTTCCTTCAGTAAGAAAGGATTTAAAGCTAGATTTTATTATAGCTAACGGCGAGAATGCTGCCGGAGGTTCAAGCATAACCCCTGATACAGCCGAGGATATTTTTAGTGCCGGGGTAGATGTAATTACTAGTGGAGATCATATTTTCAAGAAGAAGGAGGCCAGAGAGGTATTGGATACCCGGGATTTAATAAGGCCTTTAAATTACGGAGAGTCTTCTGCTGGTAAAGGCTATATAATAAAGGAAGTTTCAGGTGTAAAAATAGGGGTTATTAACCTTATCGGTCGAGTATTCATGCAACCGGTTGACTGTCCTTTTAAAGCTGTAAAAAGTATACTAGAAGATGTGAAGAAGAAAGCCAAGATAATTTTTGTTGATATCCATGCTGAAGCAACTAGTGAGAAATTAGCAATGGGATATTTTCTTTCTGGGAAGGTAAGTGCGGTTATGGGAACACATACCCATATACCGACAGCTGATCAGAGGATAATAGATAATTTTACTGCCTACATTACTGATGCCGGAATGACTGGAAGTTTTGATTCTATTCTCGGTAGAGAAAAACACCAGATTATCGAGAGATTCATTACTAACATGCCCCTACGGTTTAATTTAGCTCAGGGTGATGTTCGTATGCAAGCAGTATTAGTTGAGGTGGATAAGAAAAGTGGAAAAGCTCTATCCATAGAGAGGGTCGAATACAGAAAAGAGGCTTTAAGCTAATAAACGAGGTGCATTATGGCTTGGGATGGTTTAGAAAAAAGAAATTTCATAAGAGCTAATTTTCCCTGTAAAATACTTATTTATACTCCTGCAGAGCATGTTCTTATTTCACATACCGAGAATATTGGAGCTGGAGGAGTAAGGGTCATAATTGAAGAGAGCTTAGATATCTCTTCTCTTGTAGGGCTAGAGGTATTCTTAAGTGGTACCCAGATAATTTGCAAGGGTAGAATAGTCTGGGTAGTGAAAAAAGTTGGTTCCAATGAGGACGAAGCTGATATTTGGGATACTGGTGTAGAATTTTATGAAATTGCCGAAAGAGATAGAAAAGTAGTAGAGAATTTTGTAGACGCCGCTATTTCCGATCAAAAATGATTTTAGAAAGAATCAGTTCCCCAGAAAATCTAAAAAAACTAACCTCGGAAGAGTTAAAAACCCTTAACCAAGAGATAAGGGATTTGATTGTTAAGGTGGTGTCGAAAAAGGGAGGCCACCTTGCTTCATCCCTGGGGGCGGTAGAGCTCTGTGTTGCTTTGGCAATTTGCCTGGATTTGCCTAAGGACTCCCTGGTATTTGATGTTGGCCATCAAACCTATGCTCATAAGATTATTACCGGCAGAAAAAATGCTTTTCTTAACTTAAGGGAGTATGAAGGAATTAGTGGTTTTCCCAACTACAAGGAATCTGTCTATGATGTTTACATATCCGGCCATGCCTCTACAGCTATCTCTTGGGTTCAGGGAATCTCAGAGGCAAAACGGTTAAATGAAGATAGTTCTAAGACTGTTGCTGTTATTGGTGATGGGTCTTTAACTGGCGGGATGTGCTTTGAAGCTTTAAATTCATCTGGTCATTCACAAAGTGATATGCTGGTAGTTGTTAATCATAATGAGATGAGTATTTCTCCTTCAGTAGGTGCTTTGAGTAGCCATCTTACTAAAATTATATCAGCTCCTATTTATAACCGGATCAAAAATGAATTGGAGAAATTCTTAACTCACTTTTCTTTAATTAAGAGGTTGGTTAAAAAAGCCAGGAAGTTTGAAGAGTCAGTGAAGGGTTTAATTGTACCAGGGTTGTTCTTTGAAGAATTAGGTTTTCGCTATTTTGGCCCTATTGATGGGCATAACTTAGATGTATTAATTCCAACTTTAAATAATATCATTTCCCTAAAAGGACCTAAGGTTCTACACGTAATTACTAAAAAAGGAAAAGGCTATAAGTTTTCTGAACAGAATCCTGAGAATTTTCATGGGATTTCTTCATTTGATGTTGCTACTGGCAGGTCTAAACCTAGAGCTGGTGATGATTTTAGTGAAGTTTTTGCTAAAAAGCTCAAAAGTTTAGCCAAAGAAGATAAGAGAATCGTGGCTATAACCGCAGCTATGCCTAAGGGAACCGGCCTTCTTCTATTCCAGGAAGAGTTTCCCCAAAGGCTCTTTGATTTAGGTATTGCTGAGGCTCACGCAGTTGGTTTTGCTAGTGGTCTGGCTAAACAAGGGTTAAAACCGGTTGTAGCTATCTACTCTACATTCCTGCAGCGAGCATTTGATCAGATAATTCATGATGTTGCCCTACAAGATTTGAATGTAGTCTTTGCAGTTGATAGAGGGGGGGTAGTCGGAGAGGATGGCCCTACTCATCACGGTGTATTTGATCTAGGGTATCTAAGGTTAATACCTAATATGGTTTGTATGGCTTCTAAGGATAAAGAGGAGCTAGAAGATATGTTAGAGTTTTCATTAGGGCTCACTCACCCGGTAAGCATTCGTTATCCTAAGGGTTATGCTTATTCCTTGGGTAATAGAGAGCCAATTAAATTAGGCCGGTCGCAAGTTATAAGCGAAGGTGAAGATGTTTGTATAATTGCCGTAGGCTCAATGGTAAAGACAGCCGGTGAGTGTGCTGCTCTCTTAAAAGAAGAGGGCCTGAGTACATTTTTGGTAAATGCTCGTTTTATAAAGCCACTAGATGAAAATCTATTGAAGAAATTGGCCAATAAATTTAATTTAATTATTACCGTTGAAGATGGAGCCCTAGATTGCGGATTTGGATCGGCAATTCTAGAGTTTTACGAGAAGGAAAATCTTCTTGGTAAGGCCAGGATAATAAGAGCTGGTTTTCCTGATCAGTTTATTCCAGCAGGGAAAAGGGAAAAGCTTTTTGATATTTACGGACTCAATGCTTCTTTTCTGGCCAAAAGAATAAAGAAGTTATTACAAGATAATGCTCATGGCTAAAATAAAGATAGAGAAAGATAAATGTAAGGGTTGTGAACTTTGTATTTTTTACTGCCCCCTGGGGAGTTTAGAACTTTCTTCTAACCTGAATAAGAGGGGAGTTAAGTCTGCTAATTTTAAGAAAGGCGCTAAATGCAGCGGATGTGGTTTTTGTTTTCTAATTTGTCCTGATAGGTGCATTGAGATACAAAAGTAAGATGGCAAAAAATAAAAGACCAACTAAGGTATTGATGAGCGGAAATGAGGCAATGGGAGAGGCTGCTGTTAAGGCTGGTTGTAAGTTCTATGCCGGATATCCAATAACTCCTCAGAATGAGCTAACAGCTTATATGGCTAAGAGGATGAGAGAAGAAGGTCAAACCTTTGTTCAGGCTGAGAGTGAGCTAGCAGCTATTAATATGATCTTTGGTGCCTCAGTCTCAGGGGTAAGGACAATGACATCTTCTTCGAGTCCAGGAATATCTTTGAAACAAGAGGGGATTTCTTATTTAGCCGGATGTCAGCTTCCAGCAGTTATAATCAATGTAATGCGTGGAGGTCCTGGCCTGGGCAATATTGATTCTAGTCAGAGTGATTATTTTCAAGCTACCCGAGGCGGCGGGCATGGAGATTATTTTACACCGGTCCTAGCCCCTTGGAGTGTAGAAGAGGCAATAAAGCTAGTTGTTCTTAGTTTTGATTTAGCTGATTACTATAGAAATCCGGTTTTAATCTTAGCTGATGCAATAATCGGACAGATGATGGAACCGGTTGAGTTATCTTTTAAGAGTGTGTTTGGGAAAAAGCTACCGAAAAAATCTTGGGCTTTAACCGGAGCTAAAAATAGACCGGCTAATGCCATAATGTCCTTGTTCCTAGGAGATAGAGCACTCGAGAAGCACAATGAGAAGTTAAGAGAAAAGTGGGAGAAAATAAGAAAGAATGAACAGAGATTTTCTGCTTATAAGACTAAAGATGCTAAATATTTGATCATAGCCTATGGGTCTCAGGCGAGAATTGCTCTTGAGGCAGTAGATATTTTAAGAAAGCAAAAGATAAAGGCCGGATTATTTCGGCCGATAAGCCTTTGGCCTTATCCCGAGAAAGGCTTAAGAGAAACAGCTAAGAAAGTAAAGAAAGTCTTGGTTGTCGAACAATCCTTAGGCCAGATGATTGAAGATGTGAAGTTAGCCTTGCCTAATAAAGAAATTTATTTTTTAGGTAAAGCCGGAGGAGGAGTACCTCAGGCAAAAGAGATCATAAGAGCTATAGAGAAAAATTTATGAATAAGGAACTCTTACCACCAAAATCTTTACGCGACATAAGCACTCACTATTGCCCTGGCTGTGGCCACGGAATCTTACATCGCCTAGTGGCTCAGGTAATAGATGAGTTAAACTTAAGAGAAAAGATAGTAGGGATTGCTCCGGTTGGCTGCGCAGTTCTAGCTTATAATTACTGGGATTTTGATGTCACTGAAGCTGCTCATGGCCGGGCCTTAGCTGTTGCTACTGGAATAAAGAGGTCTCAGCCTAACTTAACAGTATTTACTTATCAAGGTGACGGAGATCTAGCTTCTATTGGTATTGCTGAGACCTTACATGCAGCAAATAGAGGAGAGAACTTAACCTGTATTTTTGTAAATAATGCTTGTTATGGAATGACCGGAGGACAAATGGCTCCAACTACTATTATTGGACAGAAGACAACCACTACTCCTTGGGGTAGGAATCCGGCTTTTGGTGATGGTTGGCCTCTGAAGGTAAGTGAATTATTAGCTCCCTTAGAAGGAGTAAATTATCTTGTTCGCAGCTCAATAAGTAAACCTCAAGGGGTTAGGCAGACTTATCAATATATAAAAAGAGCCTTTATTAATCAAATAGAGAAGAAAGGTTTTTCTATGGTAGAAGTCTTAAGTCCCTGTCCTACTGTTTGGAAAAAGACTCCGATTGAAGCAGTAAAATGGATGAATCAGGAGATGGTAAAGGAATTCCCTTTAGGGATTATTAAGGATAAAGGATGAAGAAAAAAGATAAAAGAGGAAAAAGGAAAACAGAGATTTTAATCTCTGGGTTTGGCGGTCAAGGCATAATGAGCTTAGGTAAGTTTTTAGCCAAAGCTGCCCTCAAGGAAGGCAAATGCACAACTTACTTTCCCTCTTATGGTGCTGAGGTGCGTGGAGGTACTGCTCACTGTTGTGTAAAGATCTCTGATTCACCAATAGCTTCTCCTTTTTATGACCACCCTGATATCGCTTTGATTCTTAATCAACCATCTCTAGATAAGTTTAAAAAGGAACTTAAAAAGTGTGGTATTCTTATTCTTAACTCTGACCTTATAAGTGCTAAGAATCCAGGTGATAATATTAGAGGGACTAGTTTGCCTTTAAATAAAATAGCCCTTGATTGTGGTAATATAAGGGTAGCCAATGTAGTTGCTTTAGGAGCACTTCTTTCCTTGGATCCCGGTATCTTTAAGAAGGAAACTTTAGTTAATGCCATAAAAGAGACATTTAAGAACCAAAATACGATAAATCAGAATTTAAAGGCTTTGGATAAAGGCCAAGCTTTATTAGCTAAGAATAAGGAGAAAAAATAAATGCCAAGAATAAGATTTGCACCTTCTCCTACAGGATATTTACATATTGGTGGAGCACGTACCTGTATGTTTAATTGGCTCTATGCTAAGCATATCGGTGGTGAGTTTATTTTACGGATTGAGGATACTGACCTAGAGCGCTCTAAGAAAGAATATCTTGATGAGATATTAGAGAGCATAAAGTGGCTGGGTATGGATTGGGATGAAATCCATTACCAATCTAAACGATTCGATATTTATCGTGAATATGCTAACAAATTAGTTAAAGAGGGCAAAGCTTATCATAAAGAAGGAGCAATATTTTTTAAGTATGATTTCCAGAAAGTAGAGATAGATGATTTAATTCGGGGTAAGATTGTCTTTACTGAGTTACCTAAGAGCGAAGAGGTAATCATAAAGAGTGATAATTCACCGACTTATAACTTTAGCTGTTGTATTGACGATGCCCTAATAAAGATAAGTTGTGTAATAAGAGGTGAAGATCATATATCTAATACCCCTAAGCAGATTTTAATCTATCAGGGTTTAGGCTTTAAACTGCCTCAATTTGCTCATGTTCCCTTAATTTTATCTCCGGGAGGAGGAAGGCTTTCCAAGAGGTTTGGGGCAACTTCAATCAGAGAGTATAGAGAAATGGGCTATTTATCTAAAGCTATAGCTAATTATCTCTTGCTGTTAGGTTGGTCACCAGGAGATAATAAAGAGATATTTTCTTTAAATGAAGCTAAAGATATCTTCAAGATAAGTAATGTTAATAAGACCGGAGCAGCATTCTCTATAGATAAGCTCAATTGGGTAAATGCTGAGTATATAAAGGGAATGGAAAAGGATGAGCTTAGCGATTTGGTTGAAGATTTCCTAAAGACTAAAGAGTTTCTTCCCCCAGGAGTAGAAAGAAGCTATCTAGAGAAAGTTGCTTCTCTTTTCCAGGGAAGGATTTTTAAACTCTCAGACCTAGTTGACTGGGCCCGATTTTGCTTTTATGATGATTTTAGCTATAGCGAAGATACAAAAGACATTTTAGAAAGAGATCTTTCCAAAGAAGTTAAGGCTTTATCGGAGAGATTAAAGGCAATCGCAGATTTTAATATTGAGGCGATTGAAAAAGAGTTCAGGGCTATAATTAAAGAGTTAGGGTTGAAGATGAAAGATTTGGTTCATCCTACCCGTATTGCTTTAACCGGAAAGAGAATCGGCCCGGGATTATTTGAAACAATGGAAGTTTTAGGCAAAGATAAAGTTTGCCAACGGTTGAGTAAATTAATTGATTATTGGAAACAAGGAGGCCCTGATGCGTAATTTAGTCTTTGGATTACTTTTTCTTATCTTTGTTGTAGGTATAAGCGGCTGCCAGGCTATAAAAGGTACAGCAACCGGAGTAGCTGTAGGAGTGGGGGTAACAGCCTGTGGGTTTGGTAAAGGCTTAGCTGACGATACTTACGATACCTGGAAAGCAATTGAACGGGCTGATCAGTGGTTTAAAGAGAATTATTGGTAGCTTTCTAGGAGATTATAAAACTGCCACTTTTTTAGACATTTGTCAGTAAAGTTTACACTTTTTTAGACATCTATGGAATCTGGCCTTATTTCCCAAAATCTTTAAATCCCTTAAAAATAAGCAGTTATGAATTTTTTATCACTTTCCAATACTTTGGCAAGGTTCTTGCTTATAGTTTAGGTAGGAAGAGGTCTGTTAAGGCAAGGAGATAAGAGATGATGAAGCGATTTCTCATAATTTTATTTTTGACTATATTAATGTTTGGGGCCATACCTGAAGCCTCTTATGCTGTTGTCTATACATTTATCCCCTCCCGAGAAGATTTGTATGATTTACCACACATAATGGCTTATTCCTGGGGCATTAGGCAGCAGTTAGATACTGGTGAGGTAATTACCGGCGCAACCTTAGATTTTCTCAATATTAATAATTGGATAATTGAAGACAGCGATAGGCTGTATGTTCGTTTGTTTCAGGATGCTTCTGAAGGTATTAGTGCATTCTTTGACTTTTTCTCAGGAGATTATTTTGCACCAAACGGTGAACAGCTTTTTATCTGGACTGATGATAATGAGTATTGGGATTCAAATTTAGGGCGATTGGTAAATCCTCCTGAGGACTATAGTTATAATTTTAGCCCCTTTGAAATAGCAAAACTTAGCCAGGCAATAGCTGATGGTAATTTCGGGCTTGGCTTTGATCCTGACTGTCATTTCACTAACCAAAAAATAATACTTAAGATTCATACCGAACCGATACCGGAACCAGCTTCTTTATTTCTCCTCACTATTGGCCTACTGGGAACAGGACTATTTAAGAGAAAATTCGCTAAAAAATAATCTTTCCAAACTGGCCACATCTAATTACCCCCTAATATAGACTAATCTCTAACCAGCACTTTTGAGGTATTTTTTCCCAGCCCTTTCGCCAAAAATTTACCCAGAGTTCTATCTTCAAGATAACTAGAGTGGAAAGACCAAGCAGGCATTACCTTTTTTGGCCTGAGTGCAAAAAGGTAAAAGGGCAATTTTATCCTTTCATACTCTTGCTTTTTTGCGAAAAATATGTTATCAATTAAGTGTAAGCTGATTGACAATTAGGTCTCTTCGGATAAAGGCAAATCCCGAGTAATTGGGAGACGCAAAACTACCTGTCCTATTAGGATAGAGGAGTTACCCAGGGGGGAAGTTAGTAAACCCTAAGATAGTTGCCTTAGGGTTTTTTTTATTGTTAGCCCTTTTAGGTGTCGAACGTGCCTTAAAAGGGCTTTTTTAATTTTAGAAAGATGAAAGAATACAACAAAAAACAAATACTTTTCAAAGTAGTTTCCTTCATAAATAGGGAGGAATTGGACTTTCTGGACAAGATAATAAAAGACCTCTACTTTGTAACCGGCAAGAAGATTGCCCGTTCCCACGTAATTAAAGAAATAGTTCATGTATCTAAAGATCTTTGGTTAAAAAAGCAAATAATTCAGGATTTGAAATTAGAGATCAGTAACAAGAAAGGAGGAGAGCATGAGTAAGTATATTTTAATCTCTATGCTTTTATTCATTATTCCTATATCTGCATCGGCCGGTAATACTGCAGTCATTAGAGCTTCCTTTACTATTCCTTCAAGGGTCGAGATCAATAAAGAAGCTGTTCCACTGGCAGAGGAAGAAGAGGCCAGCCAAGAAAGAGAGTATAAGGTCGTAGTTGAAGAAGAAAGATTGATAGCTACAGAGGAGGTAATCCGGGGAAACGAAAAAGTCCTTTTAAAGACTGTCTTGATAAAGTAATTATTTCTTTTGTAAGGGGATATGGTAGGTGTAGGTAAGCCCTTCAGAAACATCTACCTCTTTTTTTATCGAAACCTTAGGCAAATATTTTAAAGGTAGAGAATTAACATCAAAGGTTAAATTATGGGTTCCAGTAGGAATACCACCAAAGAAATAAACACCTTCACTATTGGTAATCGCTGTTTTCTTTTGATCAAGGATTATCTTTATTCCCGGAATAGTAGTATCTTCTTTATCTAGCTTATCATTTCCGTTAGAGTCATAAAAAACAACCCCATATATACCTGATTGAGGCGATATGCCAAAATTTATGCTATAGCTATCGCCAGTAGAGGTATCTAGGTCAAAAGATGCCGGAGTAGTCAAAATATAGCCCTTAGGTATGCTGTTAAAGTTGATATTAGCAATTACCTTTTTGGCCTTTACCTTAGCAGTAAACTTTCCGCCTTTAGCGCTTATAGCCTTCTTAGGGCCGGCAATTATTTCTATTCCTGGTATTCCAACCTCATCATCATCTTTTTCACCATTATTATTAGAGTCTTTAAATACAAAACCTTCTATTATTGCTTCCGGTGACCAGCTGAAGAAGCTATCCCAGGACAAGCGTGCCCCTAATCTTATTTCAGTTTCAATGTATTCTTCTGTGTCAGTATTCTCAGCCCAGACATTTCTTATTCTTCCATTAAGGAAGAACTCGGTATTCTTCTTAGGGCTATAGGTAAGGTTTATGTTTCCTTCAAGGCTATCTTCTCCGGAGAGAAAAGAGTGTAGGGCAGTTGCATTTTCTTCGTCGCGGTAGCTGATGCGTAAATTAGAAGAAAGAGTAGGATTAAAAGTATGGTAGAAATCTACTCCGGTCTCAGTAATCAAGGGTTTTGTATTCTCACTAGTAGAGAGCTCTTCTACCCAGGAGAGGTTGCAGTTAAGGTAATAATAGAGATCATTTGTTAACTGAAGACGCAAACCACTCAATAGGCCATTACGAGTATAATCAGAGGTTGGCGAGAGAGGATTAATACTTCTCTGGTAATTATAGCCTAAGAATGTGTGAACTGATCTATCGCCAAAGAAGTTCCAATCAAACCTTTTGCTATAGGTACTAGTAGCATTTACGCTTCTCTGGGGCGAGAGAAGGCCCGGAGAGTTAATATAATAGAGGCTGGTAGCTAAGCTTGAAGTATCTGATAATCTTAGATTCAAATAATTATTCCAATTAAAGTTAGGCTTATCTTCGCTGCCGGGATTAAAAAATTCTCTATCTCTATAGACATCTAGGCTTGAGTTTAAAGAGATTTTATCGTTGGGATTCCAATCAAGGCCAATAATACCTCCAATTTCTCCGATATTAGGCGGTCTACCTGAGATGGTAACAAAATCCTTCCCAATATCGCGAAAAGAGAGATTTAACTTAAGTTTAGGAGAAAGCCGCAGGCTCGAAGAAATGGTAGCTCCTATAGAATCCTCATCTGAGGCTATCTCACTTATAATATCAATATTTTTAAAATTATGCTCACTTTGGAGAGAGAAAACCTTACTTTTAAGATAATCTTCTCTGTCGTTGCCATATCCATGAGCATAGGTGAAGAAAAACTTATTTTTCTCATAGGGGAATAAACTTAGCCGTAAGCCTTCAATATAAGCATCTTCTTCTTCGATAACTCCTGGAGAGATGATTCCTGATGAGTATTGTTTTTGTTGCCCGTAAAGTAGAGTGTATTCGATTTTTTCATTAAAAGCTGGAGACTTAAAAATTATACCTTCTAAGGTTTCTCCCGGGAAGGATAAAGGCGATAAGTTTTCTCTAAAATCAAAACCACGGATGTAAAAATCTTTAAAATCCAAGAAACGGCCCTTACTTAAACCTACAGTATAGCCGGTTACATCTGTTTCCTGATCAAGGCGTGACCAGTTCACGGAAGCATCTAGTTCTCCATAGGGGGTTGGTCCGACGATAGCTGCTCCTTGATCATAGGTTAAGGTTTGTCTCTCCATGTCATCAAAGTCAGCTCCCCGGTAATACTGGCTCCAGTCAGAACTATACATGAATTTAAAGCCTTCAGGTTTTTCCCATAGTTGTTCTGTCTTTACTATTACTCGTGGAGGGATAATCTTTATATTAAAGGTCCATCGGCCGACATCATCCCAAACATGTAAGTAGGAAGAGCCGAAATTAATGGCTTTAATCCGTAGGGTGCCGGTAGTAAGCTTATTTACTTCAATTACACCGGGAGAGACTATCAGAAATCTCTCTAGGGTTTCAGAATCAATTATAAATGATTCTTTGGGAGCTATCTTTATAGTTAGGGGGAATTCACCCCTGGTTTCAGAGGTAAGGTAGATTACTTCTTCTTGGCCTTTCTTAGCTGTTTTCTTTTTTCCAGTAGTTATCACTTTTGTTGCCTTAGGTAAGGCTACCTCTTTTTCTCTTGTTATTGGCTTCTTGATCTGCTCCATCGCTTCCACTAATACTTTTCTTTCTTCTTTTTCTTTCCTTTTTATCTCTGCTATTTCTTTTTCTTCTTCTATTTCTTGGCTGGTTTTAATATATAGAGGAGGAAGGACAATGGTTCCTGTCTGATCTAATTTTGTCTTAACTATTTTTTTCTCCCAAGAAGTCAGAGCATCACGGGCTACTTCTCGCTGTTTCCTCTTACTGTCACTCTTCTTTTCTAGAACAGACCCCATTAAGCTGGCGACTTCTCCCTGATCGTATGAGTCATCACTAATAACTCTGCCTTCAAGAGCCCGCTTTATTAAGTTAATATAGCTTAAGACTTCTTCTGACTCAGGCTCCATTAATTGAGCAATTTGAAAGTACTGGAGAGCTTCTTGGTAATTATTTTCTCTCAGTTCCCATTGGCCTAATTCCATTAAATACTTATAGGAGAGAGATTGAGGATAGAGGATGAAGGAGAAGCAAAAGAAGAAAACTAACAATAATAAGGAAACTTTGATTTTTCTCGGCATTAATTTCTCTCATCTAGGACGGTAACTTCTCCTGAACCTGAAAGAGAGAAATCAATTTCTTTGATTAAAGAATTATCCTCTTCTAAATCAAAAGTAATTACCATCGTATAGGTACCGGGTCCTAAATCGTCAGATAGGACTATTTGCAATCGGGTACTATCATTAGGTAAAAGATACAGTTCCTCTAGAGCACTTCTATCTTTGACCATGCCTGCCCTGTCCAGAGTATAGGAGGTGCCTTGAGCATGGATAAATGAATTACCGGAATTAATAAAATCACCGATTAAAGAGTAAGAGGAACCTTTGATCCCGGTGAAAGTTGCTTGTTTTTTCTTATCTTTTGGTTCAATAAAGAACAAAGAACCTACTCGGCCTAAGACATTTATTGCTTGGCCATTCTCATAGGTAGTTCCAATAGATGTCTCAAAGAAGAGAACTCCGCAATGGACAGAAGTAAAAGAAGACATAGGGCTTACCGAGAAATTAACTCTTCGCTGTGAGAAAGGCCGTAATGTGAATTCCTGAGGAGAAAAATTTATCCATTTTGAAAGGGATATTTTTGTTGTTCCCGGGGCATAGAACTCTTTAGCGCCGTCAAAAGGAGCAACATAGGTAAAGTCCTCTAAATATGCCTTTACCGAAACCTCATCGCTAGAAGGGTTTTCTACAATAATAGCTCCCTGGTAGTTATCACTTGGCGAGAGCTGGAGCTTGACCTTAGGATTATCAATCCTTAAGGCAAATGCTGACAAGGGTAACAAAAAGACTAAAGTTAAGAAAATTACTCTTTTAAACAACCTATCTCCTCACTTTTACTAGATACAAAGATGACCACAGTACTTTTTAAACCGAGATTAACACATAATTTTTGTGTTTATCCGGGCAATTTACTGGTGGCCATCTTTGTAGAGTATATTTTTTTTAAAAGCTTTACACTATGTCTTTACAACTCACCATTATTGGAGAACAGCAGAAAAAGTTACTGTTCCCGAATATGTTCCTGAGAGTTGGTCTGCAGTGATTGGTTCTGCCCCTGTGGGCTCACCGGATTCTCCTGTAGCTAGGCCATAGTATGCTCTTACTATTCTTGATAATCCTGAATTGCCATTATAAACTACCTTGTTGACACCCAAAGCTAAATCCTTGGCGCCGTAGCTGTCTCCTCCCGGCATAGAACCTTGAGAAGTTCCTGTTACTATCTCGTCACCGGACTGATAATCAGGAGTCACAATCAAGCTGTTATTAAGATCAGTGGCACCTAGAGAAAAGCCTATATTTGTCTGTTGAATCCTATACTTCCTTCCTGATGAGGAAGCCAGAAGAAATACCGTAAAGTATCTCGTCGGTTTCCATATATTATAGGTGTCATCAAAGACCAGGGTACCAAAGTCTAAACTTGTGGCATCCCCTGAGCCTGTGCCGTAAGGATCAACTCCCGGAGGAGCATAGCGAATCCAGCTAACTAATTCCAATTGTTCTGGAACAGTAGCTTGAATGCCTACGCTGGCTGTCGATGCTGCCAGACAAATACTCATTGAGCCTACTGCAAGTGAGATTAACACTAAAGCTGCAATCAATTTCTTCATACTAATTCACCTCCTTTTTCTTAATTTTATAATCTATTTCTCTACTAAAGAGTAGTTTAACCCTGTAAAGTAGTCTCCGCCAACCATATCCCTTGGAACCTCCAAAGAATAAATGATTTTAAACTCTGAAGAATCACCAGCTGAATTAGAAGCAAAAACTCTAGTATCTCCTAAACTTAAAGGAGAAAATTGAGAAAAAATTATATTTCCTGGATTATCCTTGCCTTTCTCCTGCCTTAAGCGGAAGAAGTTCAAAGGTATAGTATTTCCTTTCTGATTAGCAAGCGGAGCGTTTAGGTTTTGAATAACATTATAGGGCCGATTAAGATTAGTTTTGACTTTAACCAGTACTTCTTTTTCTATTGAACCTGAATCTGGCTTTAAGTTCCGAAAGTATAGACTACCTACTGACTCAGAGACGACTTCAATATCAAATGTAGGCTTTACTTCTAAAGATACATCTAGGGGAAGTCTTTCGACCAGTGAACCAGAAGATTCAACATTATATAATACTAGGGCTTTAAAGTGTCCACTGGGTAGATTTGCAAGGTCTTTGGTATCGACAGCAAAATTAACTGTGATTTCATCGCCTTGTCCTTGGGCCTGGGAACCGTATACTAGGATGGGCTTTCTAGCCAGAGGTGTGGGCGAGGAAGCGTAAATTTGGCCTTTATTGCTTGATGCTGAGATTTTAACTAGTTCTAAGGGCATAACTTCTCCCTTCTCATTTTTAAATGGTTCTTGAACCACTTGTCTTATCTCGTATTTTTGCCCTAGGGAGCCTTCAGTGCTGATTTGTAAGTAACCTTTTAATTGGTCCTTATCTAGAGAGAGCCTTAAGGATCGAGAGCTTTGAGAAGATGTTTTTAAGCTGGCCTGGAAGTTCTTTTTAGTTTCAAAGTAAACATTGAGGATAACTTCTCTTTGGGTACCAGTGGCGCCTAGAGGAGTGAAAGTAAATGAAATCCTGCCCGAGAAACTTCCCGAGATATTTATTTTGCTGGGGTCAATTGAATAGATAACTGAAAAAGAATCACCGGTACCGGCAGCAGCTGAAACATAAAGAATTTTTCTGAAGGTATCGGCTCTGTAGGGTGTGTCTTGATAAAGACTGCCAGTTAAGTTTGAGCCTCTGAGGGTATAGAAAGTAAAAGCATCAGTATTTAATGATTCGCCTCTGGAGTTTCGTAGAGGTTCAAGAAGTCTTTGTTCGACCTGATACTTTACTCCTAAGTCAGAAGTAACTCTTACTCGGACTTGTTTGCTGATTGTGTTACCGGAAGTTATTCTTCCAAAGCGAAGGCTACTACCACCTTCGAGAGGAGTTACTGAGAGGCTTGCTGCAGCCCATGTGTTCAGGGGAAGCAGAAAGCAGATTAATAAAAATGTTACTAAACTCGTGTTTCTTTTCATTACAGAACCTAATCAAAAATCTGCCTTTGATGCGCCCCCACCATCAAATAGACACATTCTTTAAAATGTAACATATTTTTTATGTTTTTTCAAGGTAATATTAGTGATATTTTGAAAACATTTACAGGCCAATATTGCATTTTTCCCTTATTTGTCAAGGATTTTTTCAAGTTTAGGGGGAAATAGGCCTTTTTTCTCTGTTTTTTAGGGATTTTTGTTGTACGATTGATTCTAAGTCAGGCTAATATTACTAGTACTTAAAAATAATCTTGTAAGTTGTGTAAAATTGTCCTAAAAGTACTGATATGTCATATATACATTGACAACGTGGATTGCTGTGATATATTACGCATGATGCGTAACGCAATATGCGTAATGTGTAGTATATAAAACAGCATATGTAACATATGTTGTATAGCATAGTATATACAATGGAGGTATATTATGAAAAACCCATTCGTATACGGGAAAGAAGTTTCTGGGGATAGCTTTTGTGACAGGGAAGAGGAAACTAAAGAGCTCTGTCGTGATATCTTTAACAGTCAGAATGTTATTGTGTTTTCCCAAAGGAGATTTGGCAAAACCTCGTTACTTAAAAGGGTTCTTGATAAGTGTCAAAGAGGAGGAATACTTGCCATATACGTTGATTTATACCCTGTATTGACAGAAGAGGACTTTGTTCGTCTTTATGGTAAAGTTATAGTAGAGACAATTTATGGAAAATTCACCAAAAAAGTAAAAGATATTAGCAAGATTTTTACAAGGATTAGACCGACAGTTAGCATAGATAACTTAGGCAATTATTCTTGGAGTATAGACGTAAAGAAAAGCGAAATCCTCCCTTCGTTAGGAGACGTATTAGAGAGTGTAGAGAGATACTCCAAATCCAAAAAGAAAAAAGTAGTTGTTTGTTTTGACGAATTTCAGCAGATAAGTTTATTTAAAACTGATAAAGTCCAAAAAATGATGCGTTCTTCGTTTCAGAAACATAAGAATATTTCATATATATTTATGGGGAGCAAGAAACATCTTATTTTTGATATATTTAACAATCCCAGCAAACCTTTCTACAAGAGTGGCAAATCTTTTCCTTTATGCAAAATAAAAGACGAGGAGCTTTTGAAGTTTGCACAACATAAATTTAAGCAAAGTGGTAAAGTTATTTCTAGAGAATTGCTAAGTGAAGTAATAAAAGAATGCGAAACGCACCCCTATTATTTTCAATACCTTTGTCATATTATTTGGGAAAGAACAATGGATAGAAAAAATATTGAAAGCCAAGACTTTGCAGAAAGCAGAGACCTTTTGCTAGAGCGAGCTTCGTCTACGTATGAAGCATGTTGGGATTCACTAACTATTAGGCAAAGACAAGCCCTTATAGCTTTAGCTAAAACCTTGGCTGGTGAACAGATATTCTCTCATGAATACCTTCAAAAGCATAATCTTGGGTCAGCATCTACGCTTCAACGAATTTTGCAAAGTCTCAGGGATAAAGATTTAGTAGATAAAGAAAAAAATGAATATTCTATAATAGATGTGTTTTTCAAAAAATGGATTTTTGCGTTATGATAGAAATCCTAACAAATTAAATACTTTATAGAATCATCTCCTGAGGATTATAATCTTGTAGATAGTTACAGAGACCCTTAGTAGTCACAATTTAGTCACAAATGTTTAGGGGTGCAAACCAAGTAAAATCTTCCTTGCCAGAATCTGTTGATAATACTACAATAATAGGAACTTGCCCCGTGGTGTAATCGGTAACACCCTTGATTCTGGATCAAGTATTTCTGGTTCGAGTCCAGACGGGGCAACTTTTGTTTAGTATCTAAGCTTGGCTTTGGTTTGA
>CAZHVO010000001.1:0-53072 GCA_964536195.1 uncultured Planctomycetia bacterium | reverse complement strand
CTTGTAACTAATTTAATTTATTTGTTCTATTTTTAATCTGTGTAATCTCTGTCTATTTTTTATTATTTTTACGCTTAGCATTAACAAGTACTTCATCTAATATTCCATACTCTTTTGCTTCCGGCGCGCTCATAAAAAAATCTCTATCAGTATCTTCCTTTATCTTATCAAGAGACTTACCGGTATGAGAAGAAAGAATTTCATTTATTTTAGCCCGAAGTCTCAAAATCTCTTCTGTCTGTATCGAGATATCCTCTGCTGAACCTTGTACTCCACCCCAAGGCTGATGAATCATAATTCGGGAGTTAGGCAAAGCAAATCTCTTGCCCTTAGTACCAGCGCAAAGAAGCAAAGCCCCTAGAGAAGCAGCTTGGCCTACGCAATAGGTTGCAACATCACACTTTATAAATTGCATTGTATCATATATTGCCAAACCAGCCGTAATGGCACCTCCGGGGGTATTTATGTAAAGATTGATATCCTTGCTTACATCCTCCATCTGCAAAAACAACAGCTGAGCAATAACTACATTAGCAATATTATCATCTACTGGCGTCCCGATGAAAATAATTCTATCTTTAAGCAATCGCGAGTATATATCATAAGCGCGCTCTACCCTCCCGGTTTGCTCAATAACCATAGGAACATACATTTGGTTCTTCATCTCTACCCTCCTTTTTGGTATTGTGCGTGGCTTAAAACAAATCCCAGAACAACATCACCTAGATTATTATCGACTTTTATCCCCTCATTCTTAGCAATTGCTTCCAAAATATAGAATAATTTCAGATCTTCCTCAGCCACTGATTTCAGCTTTTCTTCCAAGTCCTTCTTGTACTTATCAATATCTTCCTGAGGAACACCTCGGCGCTGCAAGCTGTAGGTTTCTCTCTCTATTAACTCCTGATGGTGCCGAGCAACTTCATCTTTAGGCAAATCCACCTTAAATGCTTTAAACAGCTGAGCACGAACTTGGCTATCTACTTTTCCTCGACGTTCCCTTGATTTCTCAATAAAAAGCTGGGCTCTTATTGCTTCCCTTAAAGACTTAACCTCAGGATAGGAAGCCCATTTAGCCAAATCCTCGTCTGCTAAGTCCTTGTTGATTACTTTCTTGATCCCTTCTTTTAAGTTAGTTAATACTTTTTCGATTTCAATTTCCTGTACTTGGCAATTTTTATCCTTAATTTTTACCCCTTTGTAAAAACTCTCCTTTACCTCTACTTCAGGCCTAGCCTCAAAATCTGCAGAAAAAGACAGAGCATCAGAGGTGAGTTTGATGTCGTAGACATGAGGCATACCTGCCGGTAATATTTTTTTATCTTCCAGGGCCTTGCGATAAAAATTCGGCAAGGATTCCTTTAATAACTCTTCCTTTAAAAGCTTACTGTGATGCCTCTCGAGAACATCTAAAGGTGCACTTCCCGGCCTAAATCCCGGAACCTTAAGATCCTTGGATTTCTTGCTATAAACCTCATTCTTTTCCTTTAAGAATTCTTCTCCTTCAATCTCTACCTTAATCGTTCGTTTTAACTTGTCTAACTTTTTTACCTCTACTCGCATCCTACTCGTTTCTCCTTTAATTAAATCTTCAATCTTGTTAAAAATTTACATCTTAAAATCTTTTCCTAAGTATATCTTCCTAGCTTCTTGGTGATTAACTAAATCATCCGATGTTCCTGAAACCAAGATTCTGCCTTCGGAAATCAAATAAGCTCTATCGGTTATCGAAAGGGTCTCTCGTACATTATGATCAGTTACCAAAATCCCCATTCCTTTATTTCTCAAATCAGCAATTATCCCTTTTGCCTCACCAACTACTATAGGATCAATTCCTGAAAAAGGTTCATCCAAAAGAAGAAAAGAAGGGTTAGTCACCAAAGCTCGGGTAATCTCTAAACGTCGGGTCTCACCACCACTTAAGGTATAAGCCTTGCTCTTTCGTAAATGTGAAATATTTAACTCTTCCAGTAACTCATCAAGACGCCTTAGACGTTCTACTCTCTGCAAAGGCAAGGTCTCCAAAATTGCCATAATATTCTCCTCTACGGTAAGTTTTCTAAAAACCGAGGGTTCCTGAGAAAGATAACCAATACCGAATTTAGCACGCACATGAATAGGAGTATAGGTAATATCCCGGTTATCAAATAATATCTGACCAGCATCGGGAGAGATGATTCCTACCACCATATAGAAAGTAGTAGTCTTACCTGCTCCGTTAGGGCCAAGCAAACCTACCACCTCCCCCCTCTTCACTGACAAAGACACACCTCTTACCACCGTCTTCTTACCATAGGATTTGGTTAAATTATGAACTTCTAGAAGCCGCATTACCTAAAAAGATCTAGATCTTCCTCACTATCAGGATAATAAATTACTCTTGGCCGACCTTCAAGGATAACCTTCTGTTCTTTACCCAGATAAGTTGCCTTTTGTGAAAAAGTAACGTTACTACCGCGTACTATCTTAACATTCCCTTCGGAAATAACCTTTATTATTTCTCTATTCTCGGTATCGAAGAATAAAGTAGCTTTATCTGAATATAGCTTGCCTTGCGGATGCGTAACCACTACATCTTCGTTAAATATTGCTTTACCTGTGCTGTATTCAATCTCTAAGGGACCGCTACAAGTTGCTGTAGTAGCTTCCCCATTCTCTTGATCAGGAAGCGTTACTTTCACATCCTTCTTAAAAGCAGCTTCCTTAAGTTCAGTATCAGCTGAAAGACCGACTGCTTCTATCTCCATCGAATCCCTAGTAGTCTTTACCCAATCATCGGTCTCAACACGATTCTCTTCTCTCTTCCAATTCAAGGAATCAGTATCTAGAGTTGCCCCCTCTTTATTCTCGATGTGGACGCTATCTTTAAGATGTACATCCATGTTCTCTTTATTCAACCTTGCTTCATCAGAGGTAATTAGAATCGTATCGTCCTTCGCGTAGTAACTTGCCTCCATATCGTTAATGTCTACATAATCATCATGGATAATAGCGGTTTCTCCCTTTACCTCCCAATCTTGGGTGCCATCGTCCTTGAAATTAGAAAGGTAAAAATCCTTGATTTTCTGTTGTGAATACGCCTGAATATTTATAGACGCAAACGACAAAAAAATGGTAATTAAAATTAGACTTTTTAAAAACATACTAATATATCAAATTACACCTTAAAGCCAACTGTTTAGCGAGGATTCTTAATGATTTTATAGATCTTTTTCTCTAAATTTTGGGCTTTAAAAATTAGATCTGCTACCTCTCTTACTGCTCCTTCTCCGCCTTTTCTTTTAGTAATGTATTTAGCTGCTCTCTTAACTGCTAGAGGCGCATCAGGCACTGCTACCGGTATCCCGACCTTCTCGATTAAACCTAAATCTATCCAATCATCACCAACAAAACAAATTTCGCCTTCTTTAACCTTATATTTCTTCTTAATTTTTCCCAGAACACTTTCTTTGGGTAGAATTCCGCCGATTACCTCAGCCACCCGCATATCTTGAGCTCTTCTTTTAAGCACTGGGGAATTATTAGCTGAAAGAAAAATAGTCTTAATTCCTAACTTGCTAAGAAGAACTACTCCTAATCCATCCTTAACGTTAAAAATCTTAAGATCCCTACCCTGGCTGTCGTAAATAATCTCCCCTCGAGTTAAGACTCCATCAACATCTAGAATAAGCAGTTTTACTTTTTTGAATAGGTCTTTAATTTTTTTATTCATAATTCAGCTAATGAGCTTTGCAAGCTCAAGTTTCATTATATTATTCCGGCAGCAATTAAATCCTGAATATCAAGCATCCCGGCAGGGTAATAATCTTTATCTACTACTGGAACTTCATCAATCTTCTTTTTCTCTAAAATCTTTAAAGCCTCCGAAGCCAAATCATCATCGCAAACTACTATTGGATTCTTAGTCATAACCATCTTGACCTTTTCCTTTAGAAGATAGGGATGTTTTTCTAAATTTCGGCGCAGGTCTCCATCGGTAAATATCCCGATCAATTTTCTACTCTTGTTAACAACCGTTGCTGCTCCAGCATGAGCAGTTGTTATTTCTAAAATAACCTCTTTAACTAAAGTATCCTCGTTAACAATAGGATTAAATTTCCCCTTACGCATAATATCCTTAACTTTAAGAAGCAATCTCCTGCCCAAAGAACCCCGGGGATGGAAAAAAGCAAAATCCTTTTCCTTAAAACCCTTTATTCTTTGTAAAACTACAGATATCGCATCACATATTACTAACATTGCCGTAGTAGAAGTAGTTGGGGCTAGGCCTAATGCACAGGCTTCCTTGTCTACCTTAACGTTAACTACACTGTCGGCATAACGAGCAAGGCTAGATTTAATATTACCAGTAATAGCAATAATTTTTGCTCCAATCTTCTTTATGAAAGGGATTAAATTCTTTACCTCATCAGTCTCTCCGCTATAAGAGAGAACTACCACTACATCATCTTCGCGTACACTACCTAAATCTCCATGGACTGCCTCAGCAGCATGGAGCCAAAATGATGAAGAACCAGTAGAAGAAAGAGTGGCTGAGAACTTCTGGCCGATGATTCCGGCTTTCCCCATACCAGTAACTACAACTCTACCCTTGCAACAGGAAATCGTATCAATTACCTTTAAAAAACTCTTATTTAAATTACGGCCCAAGTCATCAATGCCTTTCTTCTCGGTTTTAAGCACTTCTTTTGCCCAACTTATTATCTTTTCTTTCTTAAATTTTCTCATCTACTACCTCTCTTATCTTCAGGATACTCTTGACTAAACCTTTGAGCTTAGTTAAAGGTAAAGAAGTGTAAGCATCTGATAAAGCCTGAGAAGGCTTGGGATGCACTTCCATAAATAAGCCATCTACACCACAAGCTACCGCTGCCTTAGCTAAACTAGAAGCAAATTCTCTGTCTCCACCTGAAACTCCTCCCTTTGCTGAAGGACTTTGCAAAGAGTGAGTAACATCATAAATTACCGGGTACCCGTATTTCTTCATAATTAAAAAAGAACGGAAGTCAACAACTAGACTATTGTAACCAAAACAACTCCCTCTCTCAGTAATAAGAATCTTTTTATTCCCTGTTGCCTCAACCTTTTCGACTACATACTTAATATCGGTAGGAGAAAGGAATTGGCCTTTCTTAATATTTATTATCTTCTTGGTTTTTGCCGCCTCTAAAATTAAATCGGTTTGACGACAGAGAAAAGCCGGTATTTGAATTATATCAAGAACATCCTTAACATCTTTTATCTGGCTAACACAATGTACATCGCTTAAAATCGGAATTCTTAGCTTGGACTTAACTTCTCCTAATATCTTAATTCCCTTAGCTAACCCTACCCCTCGAGGAGATTTCACTGAGGTACGATTAGCCTTATCAAAACTGGCCTTAAAGATAAACTGTATCGGAAGAGTTGAAGATAAATCCTTCAAATAAGAAGCGATATCCATAGTTTGACTCTTATTCTCAATCACACAGGGACCAGCGATAAAAATCAACCCATTCGACTTTCCTCGGCTTTTAAGCCCGAGTTCGCTCAGGGTTGATGCTGAGCGCCGTCGAAGCATCAATTCCTTTCCTAATTTAAGCATATTAAACCCTCACTCCTCTAAGTATTTCCTCTCTGGGCTAAAAGCCTCTCGGCTTTACGGAGATCCTCTTCGGTATCAACGCCACAAGAATCAAATTGGGTTTCAACAACTTTTATCTTGTAACCAGCTTCTAGAACCCTTAATTGCTCTAATTTTTCTGCTCCTTCTAATGAAGATTCAGGAAGATTCTTGAAAGTATAAAGAAAATCCTTGGTATAGGCATAAATTCCTAAGTGTTTGTAATGTAAAGGCTGACTATCTTGATTTCGATAAAAGGGAATTGGAAAACGGGAAAAATAAATCGCAAAGTCTTCCCGGGTCGTTACAACCTTAACAACATTAGGGTTATTTATCTCGTTGTCTTGGTCAATCCTCTTTTTAACTGTGGCCATAACTAACTCTCCATCGGAAAGCATTTCCTGGGCCAACCTATCAATTATTGAATGATGGATAAGTGGCTCATCAGCCTGGATATTCATAATAACTTTAGCATCAATATCTCTTATGACCTCAGCTATCCTATCTGTGCCTGAACAATGCTCAGGAGACGTTAAAATAACCTCAGCTCCAAACTTCTCAGCTTCCTTTTTTATTTCAAGATGATCGCAAGCAATTATTAGCCTATCGAGACTATGAGTGGCAGATGCACTCTCCCAAGTCCATTGCAGTAAGCTCTTACCACAAATTTTGCGTAGGAGCTTGTAAGTGAGTCTAGTTGATTCATATCGTGCCGGTATTACGCCAATTACATTAAGCTTAGTTTCCATCAATCGCCTTATTGAGTTCTTTTTTGTTTGCAGTGGCTGCCCCTAACTTACCGACTACAACCCCGGCAGCAAAATTGGCAATCATTGCTGCTTCTTTGTAAGTTGCTCCGGCGGTTAAAGCTAAAGTAAAGACAGATACCACGGTATCTCCGGCTCCACTGACATCAAAAACCTCCTGAGCTGCTGTTGGAATATGATAATGGTTATCGCCGGCGAATAAAATCATTCCATCTTCTCCTAAGGTAATTAAGAGGGCCTTGGGATTTAACTTCTTCATGATTATCTTGCCTAAAAAAGGCAACTGATTCTTATTTCTTATCTTAGTTCCGGCTGCAGCCTGAGCTTCTTTTAGATTAGGGGTAAGAGCAGTTACGTCTTCATAGTAATCAAAGTGTTCCTCTTTGGGGTCAACAGTAATTATCTTCTTCTTCTTGCGGCACAAACTTACTAATTCCTCAAGTAATAGAGGATTTATCACCCCTTTACCATAATCTTCGACAATTACAGCATCAAAATCATTGAGGTTGTTCTTAATTTTATTAAAAACCAGCTTATTTATATTTGCCGAAAGAAATTCTAACGATTCCCAATCAACTCTTACTACCTGCTGATGGTGAGCAATTATTCGAGTCTTTAAGGTAGTAGGTCTCTTATTATCTTTAACAATTAGATTAGTAGAAATACCGCACTTACTAATAAGAGAAAATAAAGTTTTCCCGAAATGATCACGGCCAATAACCCCGCAAAGGCTGACCTTTGCCCCGATAGCACTAAGGTTGAGGCCTACATTAGCAGCCCCTCCGGGAACGAATTTCTCTTGATTAGCCCAGACTACTGGAACTGGAGCCTCTGGAGAGACCCGGTCAACGCTTCCAAAGATATGGTGGTCAAGAATCAAGTCTCCGACCACAAGGATTCTCTTATTCTTAAAACGAGAAACGATATTTTTTAGCTTCTTGTTCACTGTTCTCTCCCTTTAAAATCAAGCCCTAAAGCTGCCAATATAACCAAACAATTATACCATCCTAATAGAAAAAATCTACAATAAAACTATATAAATTTAAAGGAAGGAACTGGAGGCAGTATCTGAAAAACAAAAGCCTTTTTTGCTCAAATAAACCCCTATTATTCGGCCTTTTTTTCTTTTGTACTTAAGCAGGCCGTCTTTAAAAAGGCCTTCTAGGGCCTTGCCCTCTAGTTTTAGGAAATCATAGCCGGTGCCGGTTCTAAACCACTTAAAATTTATACCCTCTTTGGTACGAATCTTTATTGCTGCTAGTTCCTTGGCCTGCTTTCTCTTGGGTAAAGCTTCGCTAAAGGAAACCGGGCTCTCTCCCTTTTTTACCTTATCAATATATTTAGCAACGTTAGAGACATTTTTATCTCTCTTGCCTTTGATAAAAGAGACTGCTCCCGGCCCTAGGCCTAGGTAGGGACTACCCTGCCAGTAGTTCCTATTATGCTTAGACTCAAAGCCAGGTTTTGAGAAGTTTGAGATCTCATAGTGCTTGAAGCCTTTCTTGGAGAGATAATTAATAGCCTTGATATACATCTTAGCCAATACTTCATCACCTAAGGGAATGACAAACTTCCTTTTAACCTGCAAAAACAACGGGGTATTCTTCTCGTAAGTTAAGCAATATGTTGATATATGCTTCAGGCCTAAGCAAGCTGCCTGCTTTAACTCTAAAACCCACTCAGGCAAAGTCTCTCCGCTTACACCAAAGATTAAATCAATCCCTATATCCTTAAAGCCAGCTCTCTTGGCCAATTGGACTGCTTCTATGGCCTTCTTGCAACTATGAACTCTTCCTAGTTTCTTTAACTTCTTATCAGAGAAAGACTGCAGGCCAATGCTAAGGCGATTAACCCGATTATCGCGGAATAACTCTAGCTTCCCCCTATCCAAGCTCTCGGGATTAACCTCAATAGTAAACTCCTCTACCCTAGCACTTATCTCTCTTAAAGCTTTTAGCAGTTTCTTCAATAATGGTAAGCTTAGAACACTGGGAGTCCCACCGCCAATATAAACGGTAGAAAAATCCCAATCCAAAGCCTTTATCTGCCTACAAAGAACCTCTATGTAAGCTTTAGCTAAGGCCAAATCGTAAGAGCGGCTATAGAAATCACAATAAGGACACTTTTCTCGACAAAAAGGTATGTGGATATATAAGGATTTCTTCATTTTGTATTATAATTACAGAATGATGCTGGTAAGGTAAATTTTAATGGGATATGTCCCGAATAGGTTAGTATCTATGCTGTCTTAATTTATCTAAATATTCCGGTTCAACTAACCGTCCTAAATCCATTGCTTGATCGCAATGTTTTACAGCTAGTGCGTACTTACCACTACCATAATATATATTAGATAGGTTGTAGTGAGCATCAGCATTGTTGGGATCTAAAGAGACAGCTTTTTTAATTTCAACCACAGCTTCATCAACCATCCCCTTTTGAAAATATCCCCAGCCAAGATTATTGTGGCCAGGAGAATAGTCAGGGTCAAGTGAGACAGCCATTTTACACTCGGCCATAGCTGCATCGAGATAACCAGCTTTTGAATATATTGCGGCAAGGTTAGCATGGACCATAGCATCATCAGGCTTAATGGTTATGACTTCTTTAAACTCAGCAATGGCCTCATTAAACATTCCAAGATTACCGTAAATAAATCCAAGATTGTTATGGGCCGGGACGTTATAAGGGTCGATAGAAATAATCTTTTCTAATACTTGGAATTCCTGTTCATACATCCCTAGCACAGCGAAGACCTCAGAAAGTGCTGCGTAGGCGTCAACAAAGTCTGGGTCAAGCTCAACAGCCCGAAATAAATAATCTACTGCTAATTCAGTATTACCAGCCATAAATAATTGGCAGCCAAGATTATAGAGTGAATATTTACCACTTAGGCCGGTGACGAATTCCCTAAAGCTCATCTTAGGGTAGCTATGAATATATTTCTTTGCCTCCTCAATCGGAACGGCAAAATTAAGGTTTTGCCCCCCGACATTGGTAAAAGTAGTTATACCGATCGCTTTACCCTGAATATTCAAAAGTGGCCCACCACTATTTCCCGGTGAAATCGGAGCAGTAAATTGTATAACCTCCTGGCCGAAGGAATCTCTCCTACCGCTGAATAAACCATCGGAAATACTATATTCTAACCCCAAGGGGGCTCCGATAACTAAAACTTTCTGACCCTGGATCAGATTATCTGAACTACCCAGTAACATTACATCTAAATTCCTAGCATCTATCTTAAGTACACAAATATCTCTAACCGGGTCATAATCAACAACTCCGGTTACCGGATAACTCTTGCCGTTTTTTAATTTAACATCTACTCCTTCAGCATTGGCCACAACATGAAAATTAGTAACAATTATCCCGTCACCACTTACAATAAATCCACTTCCCAATAACCCGCCATCTGCCGAACGAGTTGTAATAACTACAACACTTGAGGCTACATCGTCAAAAATCTGGGATGGAGCCCGCCCAGCGCCAAGAGATATGGATGAAGTAATAGACTCTAGCACTCCCCCGGTAGCTTCTGCGATAATACTCTCAATCTCATCAAAATAATAGGTCAAAGACACTCCGTAGACATCTACCTTTATGTACTGATCAGTTCTCTGGAGTATCTTCCCATCTACTGTCTTGCCGGATTTAAGAACAATAGTTTCAGCAAAAGCAGGAATTGCTAAGGATAGTGCGATAGCCAACAAGAAAGATATTAATTTAAACTTTTTCATGCTTTTTCTACCTAATAATTAACTTATAGGCCTTGTTTTCAGTATACTTTTAAAACTCAGCTATGGCAAGGAGATTATCGCAAAATGACTTGTTTTTTCTCCTGTTATACTTATAATAAGAGCAAAATGAAAAGGTCAATCGATTTACAGCAACAAATTGAGCAAAAATTCGGCTTGAGGCTGAATAGAAACCAATTTCGTGAAATTGAACGCCTAATTTTTGAAATAAGTAAGCGTAATAATCTCTGTTTTGACAAAATCCTAGGGCTTTTAGAAAAGATACCTAGTTTTAAAGACCAGGGTAGTAAACTTAAGTTCTTTTCTTTAAAAAATACCCTAATCAAATACCGCTTCCCTCAAACATCACAGCGTCAGACAATTGACTCTAAAAACATCTTCTTAAACAAAGTAGGAGAACCTTTAGGGAATAACTGGCAAGTAAAGCCTGATTTTAAGCCCCTAAAAATATTTGTAGAAAAAGATGTTAAAAAAAGTCAGCTTTTAGCTAATTTTGAGAAAAAATTCCCAAATGTAGAAGTTCAGGAGATTGACTATTATGGCCGCTATTTGAAAAAGAACAAATTTATAGTCTCCCAATTAAAAAAACCGCTTGTTTTTATCGTCAAAGAAAGAGGAGACTTTATAAAAAAATGCCCCTGTACCAAGAAGCATCTGCATTGTGGCTACTGGATATTTAATCTAGGGTTTGGCTGCCCCTTTGATTGCTCTTACTGCTTCCTCCAACAATACACTAACTTCCCGGGAATAATTCTACCGGCTAACATAGAAGACTTCTTCACCAGCTTTGATAAGCTCTATGGAGACTTTAAACGGCCGATAAGAATCGGAACCGGTGAATTCTGCGATTCCCTAGCTCTTGATGATATAACTGAATACTCTAAAGCACTAATCCCTTATTTTAAGGATAAAAAAGTCTTATTTGAACTTAAAACAAAGAGTAATAATATTGCTAATCTGCTAACCTTAAAGCCTTCAGCAAATATTATTATCTCCTGGTCTCTGGGCCCGGCTTCTATTATTGAAAGGGAAGAAAAAGCCACTGCTTCCTTAGACCAAAAGCTAAAGGCAGCAGCAAGAGTCCAAACTACTGGATTTAGTGTAGGGTTTCACTTTGACCCGATTATCCATTTAAAAGGATGGCAAGACTTATACGCTGAAGTTATTAATAAATTATACTCGAAGCTTAAGGGTCCTTTTGCCTGGATAAGTTTAGGTACCTTGCGATCTAACCGCCGACTAAAGACAATTACCGAACTGCGCTTTCCTCAAAGTAATATCTTCTATGGAGAATTATTATTAGGAGCCGATAAAAAATTACGTTACCCTGATTTTATAAAGGAAGAAATTTATCAAGAAATGGTCAGCAAGATAAGACAATTTGATAAAAAGACACCGATTTATCTCTGCATGGAAGATAAACAAACCTGGGCTAATACAAAAGGATTGGTTCCTTTAAACAATATCGAAAACTCCCTCATTTAATTCGGGACAGGTCCCACTTGAAAAAGGCAAGCTGACAAAGGGTTCTTTAGCGAAATTTGGATAAAAACCTCATTACTTTTTTAAAAAAAAGACAGAATTTCTCAAAAAAAGCTAATTCTAGTAAGGTAAATTTCGATGGGACCTGTCCCGAATTTCGAATTTCGGAGTTTAGTAGAGGGTTTTGATCTTGGTATTTGGAAAATAGTGGTTAATTATTTGACGCCAGTTATGGCCGGCTTCAGCCATACCTACGGCTCCATCCTGACACATACCAGCCCCATGACCAAACCCAGCCCCCCAGAAAAAAAGCATTGAAGGCTGACCAAAAGCTGATAATTTTATCTCTATCTTAAAGGCACTGCTTCGTAAATGGTCAAAATAATTCCTTATCGATAAACCACCTCTTAAGCTCTCACTGCCTTTTGAGGTAATAACCTCTATCTCTTTATAATGAAAACAATCACCCTTCTGCTTTAAGAGGACATCCTTTAAATCTTCTAACTCTTCCCCAAAAGCAATAGAAAAATCCTCCTGGTCGTAGACTCTCTGCCAACGAAACTTGCTCCCTTTGTCCTCGAAACAAAAAACTAAAGGTAAATCCGAGAACCAATTCTCTTCTTTGGAGGCAGAGTTAGGAATACTTAAATCAAAACTATCTGTCTTCTCGTCTAAATAATTACTCTCTCCAAAGACATCTGAAGCTAAACATCCACCACAATGAGCATGGAATAATACTTCTATTGGTCTATCCCCATAGACAATAACCTCACCCCTAGTATCCCTAACTGCAGCTATAGTAGAAGAGGTCTCGGCTGACACTCCTTGATAAACTTGGCAATGTACCAGGGAGCAAAAATTAAATCCTTCCTTTTTATGCCGCCCTAAATTCCTAAAGACAAAGGTTCGAGCTGCTACTGCCTGAGCCCTAAGAGCTTGAACATGAGCTTTAGAAGACATCTCGGCTGATAAAACCCCATAGAGATACTCTTCGACACTTAAGATATTGACTAGGGTTAGAGCCTTATCTTTAATGATTACTTCTAAGTCACCACGATAAGCCCTATCTCTCTCTTTATTCCAAAAATCACCTTTGCCAGAAGAAAGACTCAAAACATAAAAGGGAGATTTTTCCTCTCCAGATTCCAAAGAAGTAATATTAAGCGGCCCGGAAAAAGACTTATATTCTTTTTTATCCTGATAGTCTCGCAAGACTATTTTCTCTTCCTTAAAAGTAAAAGTATAAAACTTATTAGCAACAGCTGAATAAGAGTCTTTACCATTGCTAATTAAAAAATTAGCCGGGCAGAAAAAAGAAAACTCATTTGCACCCCTGATTAAACCAACTCTAACTACGGGAATGTCTTTTTCCTGAATATAAGTCGTTAATCGAACTTTTTTTCTTTTCTCTTCCTTCTTCTTGTCCCGAACAATAAAAAAATCTTCTCCCAACCTCTGTTTAACAGATTTTAATTCCTCTTGGACTACTGTAGTCTCGGGATAAAAATTTACTGCTTTGGCTAAATACTTATAAGCTTCCTGATAATTACCACTCTCGTTTAAACACTGACCCAAATAGTAGTAAGCTAATCTTACACTGGGATCCAATTTAATGAGATCGGAAAAATATTTCGCGGCCTTTTTATAATCACCTTTATCTCGGTAAATCTTTCCTAACCGAAAATAAGCAATAGTATTGACTCGAAAACTCAGGGACTTTGAATAATTTTCTATCGCTAAAGTCTCCTTATTTAAATCTTCATAAATTAAACCTAAATAGAGAAAGCTCTGCCAATCCTTATCCTTTATGCTATTAAAAGAATCTAAACTCTGGTTACTGTGGCCGGTGAGAAACTCTAATTTGGCTCGGTATTTTAATAATTGGGGATTCTTGCTAAAATCTTTGGCGGTCTCTAAAACATCTAATGCTCTGGTATACTCGCCCGACTCCTTAAAAAGAATAGCCGTATCTAAATAGTCCTCTAAAGAGCTTTGGGCAAATAAGTGCACAGGATGAAGCAAAAAAGAAAAAAAGAAAAGTAAAGCTAAAAATCTCATATTTAAAAGGATATCTAGCTAACGCCTTTAGCTTAATCGAATCCCTATACTAGGATTATTCTTTCTTGGGAAATTTACGATAACCAACATAAAGAAGGATTACGAAGGCAGCCAAAAGTGATAAAAACCTAAGCCATGGGGGAAGTTCGGACCAGTGGCAAACATAACCTTCTGTTACCGTAAATATCCCACCAAACATAAGTCCTGCCCCTATACCATGAATAGCAATAACTGAACCAGCAATTATCGCAACTACCCCTATTGGTGTAGCTACTAAGAATAAATGCCGTTCAAAACGCTTACGATGTGCTCTTCTCTCGATATCAAGCTGCTTTCGTTCCTTACGAAGGACACCTTTCTCTGCTTTATCCGCCTCCTCATAGCGCCCGTAATAATCATCAACTCGATAATCTCTCCACTTTGGAGATGGGCTAAACATATTTACTCCATAATAAACAAGCATAGGTAAAATGATCGCCATTCCAACACCTAAGGCAAACTTTTTTGCAAGCATTTGCTCCTCCCTTTTAGCTTATTTGACTCTCCTAGCTATTTTTCGTTCTGCCAACTACAGGAATCTTCCACTTCTCTGCTAAGAATAAAAATTCCTGCTTCTCTAGAATAATCACCTTGGCCTCCTCAAGAACTAGAGCTGCAGCCTTAATGCGTTTAAGGAGTTTTAAGGTGGAAATACCTACCACCGGAACATCAAACCGCAAATCTTGATTGGTCTTAGAGAACTTTAAAATAACCGAGCCTCTGCCTGCTAATCTATAAGCACGTTTAATAGTCCGATCAGTTCCTTCTAGAGACTCCAAAGCCACAACAGCTTTTGACTTTACGCCTATAGTCTGGCCTACGTCTAACTCTACAAACTTTGATATTGCATCCAGGCCAAAATTAATATCTCCTGTTACTCCTTCGGCCAAGGGTAAGTTGTTCATGACCCCGGTGGAAGCTAAATCGTCTTTTAAGCATAGTGTGGAATCTATGAACTCAACGCCTACCTTCTCGAAATAAGAAATTATCTTATCAAATATATTATGAGGCCGAAAATCTTCACTATCCTCTATTAGAGAAGTTAATTCTTGATCCCAATACTCTTTTCGAAAAATATATAAAGGATTAATCTGACCAGCCATAGTGCACTGGCGAAGCCCTTCCTCCTTTATTGATTTTCTTAAACTTGAAAGCGAACCTACAGAAAACCAATGGCACCTATCCACATACTTACTAATCTGCCTAGAGGTTTGACCCTTAAAGCAGAAAGCAACAACTTCACGATTCTTATTCTTTTCTTTGATTCTCTGGGCAAGGATTAGAGGTAAAAGGCGATTGCCAGCAATAATTCCTAATCTCGAGTTCATTTGCTTATGCCTCTTTTTGAGGATGAAATAAACTCAAAAAGGTACTCTAGCTCTTCCAAAGGCGGCAAGTCTTTCTGAACCAACTCTTTACTCTGAGCTATTAGGTGACTCTCAAAAAATATTATCTTAAAAGCTTTTTTCAATGTCCTTATCGTAGAAGACGGGAATTTGGCTCTTTTTAATCCTACTAGATTAAGCCCACAGATTACAGCCGGGTGTCCATCACACATTGAAAAGGGAGGGATGTCCTGAACAACTTTAGAACAACCACCAATTATCGAAAAGTCTCCCAACCGACAAAACTGATGTATTGCTACCAACCCGCCGATTACTGCCCTATTACCTACTGTTACATATCCGGCTAAGGTAGCAGAGTTAGCAAAAACATTTCCGTCACCAATCTTACAATCATGGGCAATGTGAGAATAAGCCATTATAAGATTATCACTGCCAATGATTGTCTTAGCCCCCTTATCGGTTCCTGGATTAATAGTGACAAATTCTCTTATTCTATTATTATTCCCAATAATTAAAAAACTCTTATCACCTTTATATTTTAAATCTTGGGGAATATTACCTACTACTGCATAAGGAAAGATATGACAACCTTGACCCAACTCAGTATAGCCTAAAACTTGAGCAAAGGAATCAATAACGCAATCGGGTCCGATTTTAACATTATCTGCGATTACTGCATAAGGTCCAATTTTTACGCCCTTGCCTAACTGGGCTTTTGGACTCACCATAGCTTTAGGGTTAATTTGAACAGACATGATTTTTAAGCATCAACTAGAACAAACATAAGTTCAGCTTCAGCAACCACCTTTTCATTCACAAAGGCCTTGGTGATAACCGAACCTGTTTTGCTTCTTATCTTTCCAGAAACTACCTCTATAACTAATTGATCTCCGGGCAGGACAGTTTTTCTAAATTTGATATTATTTGCCGCCATAAAATAAGCTAATTTACCCTTATGCTTTTCGCAGGCCAACATAAGCACTCCGCCAACCTGGGCCATTGCCTCAACAATAAGTACACCTGGCATAACAGGCTTATTGGGAAAATGACCCTGGAAAAAATACTCATTCATAGTAACATTCTTAATCCCAACAGCCTTTTTGCCTTTTTCAAGATAAAGTATCTTGTCTACAAGCAGAAAAGGATATCGATGAGGTAATATTTTCATTATCTCCTCAGTACTAAGCTCTTCCTTCTGAGGAATATAAAGGGTCTGCGATCTTACTCCGGCACTTCGAGATTTCTCTTTGTACTTACGTAGTTTTTCTAATAATCTTATATTTAAAGAGTGGCCACCTCTAACAGCAATTACATGCCCTTTAACTGGACCAGCTAAATACAAGTCACCAATTAAATCCAGGACTTTGTGCTTAACAAACTCATTATCAAGTCTTAACTTATTATCTAATATCTTTTTATCAGAAACAACCAAGGTATTTTTGTAGTTTGCTCCTTTTCCTAAACCCATATCTAATAAAGGCTTAACCTCAGCCTCTAAGCAAAATGTCCGAGCTTCATAAAGATCATCTTTCAAATCTCCATTGAGCACTATATCAACATAACCGGAACCAACTATAGGATTATCATAACTTAAAACATAGGATATCCTTAAACTAGGGTAAGGCAATATTACAATACTGGCTAACCCCTCTTCAACCCATAAAGGCTCTCGTACTATTAAACGATTACGAGTAAGCTCTTGCTCCTGCCAACCAACCTCTCTGATTCTTTCTACAAAATCTTTAGCGCTTCCGTCTAGCCCCGGGACTTCTTCACCCCAAATATTTATTTGTATATTATCAATATCTAAAAGATGTAGAGCGGCCATGAGATGCTCAACAGTATGTACGTATACGCCATTTGCACCCACCGAAGTACGTCGGGGAAATTCGTCAGGATCTAAAACAGAATAAGAATTAGCCTTGATTAAAGACGGTGATTCGATATCTTTTCTCAAAAAGGTTATCCCTGTATCCGCCGATGCCGGCAAAAGCTCTAATTTCGTCTTCTTCCCAGTATGAAGACCTATGCCTTCCAACTCTATCTTACCTTTAATTGTTCTTTGATTATCCATATCTATTCCTTGTCTTTCTCCTCTAAGCTCTTTACTTTCTCTTCAAGCTCTCTTATCTTCTTATAAAGTTCCGGCAGGCGCTGCAGACAAGCATTCACCCTTAGTGCTTTCTCATGGGGTTTTGCTGGATACCCGGAAACTTTAACACCAGCAGGAATAGATTTTGTTACTCCAGCCTGAGCAGCAACAATTGCCTTATCACCAATTTGAATATGCCCTACTATTCCAGCTTGTCCAGCTAAAATAACTTCTTTGCCCAAAGTAGTGCTCCCTGACACACCAGCCTGAGCAACAATAATACAATTCTCTCCAGTAACTACATTATGGGCAATCTGGACAAGATTATCTATCTTGGTTCCTTTACCAATGATCGTCTTGTCAAATCTAGCTCTATCAATTGTAACATTTGCACCAATCTCAGCATCATCTTCTATTAAGACTGTTCCAATTTGAGGTATCTTCTCCTGTACTCCTCTGACCATAGCAAAACCAAAACCGTCACTGCCAATCACAGCTCCGGAGTGAATAATTACCCTATCACAAATCTCTATTCGCTCCCTTATGGAAACATGGGGATAAATGAGACACTTCTTCCCAACTTTAGCAGAATATCCAAGGTAACACCCACTATATATAACTGACCCTGCTCCTATTTCAACACCATCTTCAACGACTGTATAAGCACCAATACCTACATCCTTTGCAATTTGTGCATTTGGAGAAATTACTGCTGTGGGATGAATGCCTTTAGGATGCTTGGTATCATCAGAAGCAGCTAGGCTAACCACCTTAGTAAAAGCTATTGAAGGATTATCAGTCCTAATCAAAGGCTTGGAAGTCTTAAACTGCTCCCGTGAGGTAATTATTGCTGCAGCCTTAGTAGTTTCTACTAAAGAAGCATATTTAGGGTTAGCTAGGAAGGTTATATCACCCTTTTTAGCCTCTTTTATCCCTGAAATACCAGTGATGGCAATATTGGGATCGCCAACTACCTCTCCTTTAACTAAATGTGCGATTTCTTTAAGGATAAATCTCATTTCTTCTTATACTTCTTATTGGAAATTTTCAGAATCTCATCAGTTACATCCATAGTCTTAGCACCATAGAGAACAGCGTTGGAATTAACGATTATGTCAAAACCATTTGCCTTAGCATAATCTTTGACTATTTTATCAATATCCTCAACGATATCCTTCATCTTCTCGTCTCTTTCTTTTCTTATGTCGGTAAAAGCTTCCCTTTCTAAATCACGATATTCTTTAAGTTCTTTATTGAGTTTTTCTTCTTCCTTCGCTTTTTCACCCTCTTTAAGCAGGTCTAACTTACCCTGGAGTTTCTCAATAGTCTCTTTCTTAATCTCTAGCTTCTTCTCGGCCTCTTTTTTCCTTTTCTCTAAATTGACATCATACTCTTTAGTCTTCTCATAATCATTAAAGACTTTGAATATATCCACATAGCCAATCTTTAGATCTTGAGAGAAACAGGTAAAAGAAAATGACATCATCATTGTTAAAACTAATAAACATCCGATAATTCTTCTCATGACTACACCTCCTAAAACGATCTGCTTACATTAAAATGAAATCTTCCCTCTTTGTCTTCTTCGCCAGCTTCAGTATCTAGAGGCCAGCCGTAATCAACACTTACCGGCCCAATAGGGGTATTGACCCTAAAACCCATACCAATACTAGACATAACCTCACCATCATCAACGTTGACGCTCTCATTACCCCAGACCTTTCCAATGTCAAAAAAAGTAGCAACTTTAAAAAAATCAGCCAAAGGATAGGTATATTCAATATTTCCTATAAACATCTTGTCTCCGCCTACTGGATCCTCAGCACTTCTATCAATAGGACCTACCTTTCTCTCCCGATAGCCACGAACAGTAGAAGAACCTCCGGCAAAGAACCTCTCATAAATAGGTATCTTGTCAGTATCATCAAACTCAGAAGCTATACCTCCTCGAAGCCTTAACTCCACTACTGCCTCCTTAGGCGCCGGAACATAAAAACTTATTCGGCCAAAGTATTTTATAAAATCTCTATCTCCAGCAAAAGGACCTCCAAAAACTTGGAAAACATTCCTAATGTAAAGACCTTTTGAAGGAGAAAAAACACTATCACGACTGTCATAAGAAAGCTGAGTTTCTACGCTACTTAAATCAGTATTTCCAATCTCACTAGTAAGTTCTGTGGTCGCACCACTGACAACGTCGCTAATCGTGACATCTTCAAATCTATAAGCAACTCCGCCATTCCAATAGTCATTGAACTCTCTGTTCAAGCGTAATAATCCTCCCTTTACATCCTCTTTGTAAGCATAACCAACATTATCATCCTGATCATGGCCTCTTCTGTAACCGTCAAAGCCAAAAGAAACCGGCTTACCAAATATCCAAGGGTTAGTAAAGCTTAACTGATAACGCTTAGTCAGAGTTCCCATGCTAAGCATTACGCTTAAATCCTGACCAGCACCAGTAAAGGTAGAAAAATTTCTGTAGTCAAAATTACGTTGTCTTATCTCTATGAACCCCATAAACTCATCTATGGAACTGTAACCTCCTCCAAAACTAAAATACCCTGTCTTTGCTTCTTTTACGTCAACGACTAAATCAACATTGTTGGGCTCAGAACCTGGTTCTGTACCAAATCTTATCTCCTCAAAAAATCCCAGATTATCTAATTTATCCTTGCTCTTTCTTATCTTCTTGCCGTCAAACCTCTCGCCAGGATAAACCCTTAGCTCTCGACGAATCACCTTATCCTTAGTTTTAATATTTCCTTTAATATTTATATCCTCAATATAGGCGATATCATTCTCAACAATCTTATAGGCAATGTCTATTTTTCCTGTCGTTGGATTAAGAAGACTCAAAGGATCAACCTGAGAGAATATATACCCTCTATCTACATAAGCCTCCCTTATTCGTGAAGAATCTACATAAACAGCTTGTTCACTATAAATACTTCCTTCTCCTAACTCCATTGCCGAAAGCACAGCGCTACTAGGAATCTCGCTTACCCCCTTTACTGTTATCTTACCTACATAATAACGCTGACCTTCTTTAACGTTAACAGTAAGATAAACTCCCTTAGGTAAATACTCAGCATCTATATCTACTGAGGCATCACTGAAACCTTCTAATTTATAAAAATCACTTATACGTCTTATGTCATCTTCTAAAACTTCCTTTTTAAATACTCCTCGATTAAAGAGCCAGGCTTTTCTGGTCTTCATTAATTTTATAATCCTGCCTGCCGACATGATCTTATTCCCTAAAACCTTTACGCTCCTAACCTTCAAAACCCCTTTCTCATTGATAGTCAGCTCTACCCTAACTTCGTTCTTATCGACTACAGGATTTATCTCGTAAGTAACTTCAGCCTGAGAAAAACCCTTAGTGTTGTAGAGATCTTTTATCTTTCTCGTTGCTTCCCTTACTTTAACCTCATCAACAAAAGATCCCTCTTTTATGTCGATAGAATCTTCGATATTTTTCTTGCGAATAAAACGTGTTCCTTTAATGGTTATCTTCTTAAGCAAGGGTTTCTCTCTAACCTTAAAAAGAATAACTACCCCCTCTAAAGACTCATCCTTTTCTGCTTCTACAGTCTCGAAAAACCCTGTGGCATAAAGGTTTTTCACATCCTCATTAATAACATTTTTATTATAAAACTGACCAGCACGAATTTTGATTTTAGAAACAATGGTAGCGTCACTAACAATTGCATTTCCCTCAATATCAATACGAGATATAGAGTCTTCAGGGTATGCTGTTAGGGCAAAACAAAAAAGTAGTGAAAACAAAAGGATTTTTTGCATCATTTTAAGTATTATAAAGGCATTATTTCTCAAAGTCAATCCTCCTTTTCTCTGGCCATATCGACAAATTTAGTATATTCCTTCAAGAAAGTCAGCTTAATCGTTCCTACTGGACCATTTCTCTGTTTAGCAATAATAACATCGGCGATACCTTGATTCTCATCGGTAGGCTTATAATACTCTTCTCTAAATAAAAGAACGACTACGTCTGAGTCTTGCTCAAGCGCCCCAGACTCTCTTAAATCTGATAATTTAGGACGGTGACCTTCTCGCAACTCAACAGCTCTTGATAGCTGGCTCACAGCAATTACCGGAACGCTCAACTCTTTAGCCAAGGCCTTTAGACTTTGAGAGATATCTGATATTTCCTGTTGTCGATTATCACCTCGACGCATACCTCTAATTAACTGTAAATAATCTACAAGGATAAGTTGAACGTTGTGGTGAGCTTTTAACCGCCTTGCCTTAGATCTTATTTCAAAAATATTCAAAGCTGGCGTATCGTCAATATAAATAGGAGCCTCAGATAACTTTCCAGCAGCATTAGTTAAAATTGGCCACTCTGAAGGAGCAAGAAAACCAGTTCTAACCCGATTAATTTCAACTTTAGCTTGTGCACATAAGAAACGCTGCATAAGCTGCTCTTTAGACATTTCTAGACTAAAAATAGCTACCGGCACCTTCTCCTCTACAGCTACGTAACCGGCAATAGAAGTAACAAAAGCACTTTTACCCATTGACGGCCTACCAGCAGCAATTATTAAATCGCCCTTTTGCAAACCAGCAGTCTTTAAGTCAAAATCCTTAAATCCGGTAGGTATTCCAGTTACACGCGACTTTTTATGATAAAGAGACTCGATAAGCTCAATACCATCCTTAATTATATCTTTTATATGAACGTAACTGCCTTCTACACGACGATCGCTTATTTCAAAAATAAGTTTTTCGGCTTTATCTAAAATACTGCTGACTTCTCCCTGCTCCTTATACACTGAAGTTGCGATTTCGTTAGCGCTTGCTATCAAAGAACGCAGAATTTCTTTTTCTTTAATAATACGGGCATAGTGGGAGGCACTAGCAGAGTTAGGAACAAAATCAGCTAAAGTAGTTAAATAAACACTACCGCCAGTCTTCTCGAGCATCTTCTTTTTACTTAAGGTTTCTGAAACTGTTAGAATATCGACTTTTTTCCGGGCATCAAAAAGAGAAACAATGGCTTCAAAAATTATCTGGTGTTCCCTTTTGTAGAATGAATCCGCAAAGACAAACTCAAGGACTTCTGCTATGACCTTTTCATCAATTAGCATTGCCCCCAAAGTAGCCATCTCTGCTTCGATATTCTGAGGCGGGATTTTATCTAACTGTTTGATAGGACTATCTACGCTCATTAGGGTATGATTATTTTTTCACAACCCAAACACGCAAAGTTGCTTCTACTCCGGAGTATACGTTTACCTTTAAATTGTAAACTCCCAATTTCTTTATTGGCTCATCTAAAACTAAGGAATCTTTTTCTAACTCTATGCCTTCAGGCTGCAGAAGCTTCAAAATCTGGGCCTCGTTAATAGTTCCATAAAGCTCTTCGTCGTCTTTAGCCTCAGCAGTGACAGTTAAGGAAATCTTTTCAATTTTCTCTTTTATCTTTGAAAAATCCTTCTTTTTCCTCTCTTCTACCTTAGTCTTAACTCTTTTTATCTCCTCAAGCCGCTTAAAACTCCCCTTGGTAACAACAAGGGCTAATCCTTGAGGGATAAGGTAGTTATAGGCATAACCATCTTTGACCTCTACGGTATCCCCTTCCTTACCCAACTTATTTGAATCTTTAAGAAGAATTACCTTCATCTTGCTGCTCCCCCTTTAAGAAAAAACTCTTCCTGTGTATGGAACCAAATTAAGAAACCTTGCTCGCTTAATCTCTCGAGACACCTTCCTTTGATGCTTGGCGCAATTACCGCTGATGCGCCGAGAAAGAATCTTTCCACGTGAAGACACATAGCGGGTAAGAAGTTCTAAATTCTTGTAGTCAATCTCTAGGTCATTTTTACAGAAAACACAATCTTTCTGAATCCTAATACCTACCCCTTTTCTAGGAGCTCTTTTAGTTTTATCGTCTTTTGACTTCTTTTTTTTAAACATTTTAAATCGCTTCTCCTGATTTTTCACCATTACTCTCTGAACTTAAAACTTCTACTGGTTCTTCCCCTAAGTCTACTTCGCGAGACTCCTGTCTTTGACCTCCAGGCATGAATTGTACTCTTGTAGCCACCACCTCTAAAACACTTCTGTTTTTACCCTCGTTATTTTGCCAAGAGCGAGACTGGAGCCTTCCTTCTACAAAGACACCTCTGCCCTTTTGCAAATATTGATTGCAAACTTCAGCCATCTGAGCCCAAACAACAACATTAACAAAACAAGTATCTTTATTAATCTGCCCGTCTTTACCTTTAAATGACCTATTAGCAGCTATCCGCAGAGTAGTTACGGCTGTCCCCTGAGGTGTATATCTTAACTCTGGGTCTTTAGTTAAATTCCCAATTAAAGATACTTTGTTTAAACTAACCATTTTTACCTCCCTGACTAAGCTTAACTAGTAAGTCCGGATTTAACCTTACCTTCTCGACTTACAATAAGATTTCTTAAAATTCTCTCTTCTAACCTTATCGTCTCTTTTAACTCAGGCAGCTTTTCTACATCTAGGGTAAAATTAATAAGCCAGTAACAACCTTTATAATATTTCTTCTTCTCAGCACCTCTTGAGCGTAGGAAATAATAGAATTTTCTCTCCTTAATCCACACCGCGGAAGCCGACACCTCTCCCTTTAAGTCCTTAATTCGCTTGGAGATCTTATCGAAGACTTCTTCTCTTTCCTTGTCGTCCAAATCTGGCTTTAAAATAATCATGTTTTCGTAATCTCTGCTCACTATTATCCTCCTCGTCTGTTATATTTTTGCATCGAAAAGTCAATCCCTTCATTAACCCAATCCCAAGATGCTGATGCTGCCTCGGGAATAGCACTATCTAAGACTTCTCTTTCTGTTTTGGAAAAATCAGAAAGAACGTAATCAGATAACTCCTGGCCTTGCGAGCTGCCAATGCCTACTCTTAGCCTGTTAATCTCTTCGCTCTCTAAGGCTGATACTATCGAAGTCATGCCTCGATGCCCAGCACAAGAACCTCCAGCTCTAAACCTAATTTTACCTAGAGGCAAGTCAGTATCGTCATAAATTACCAAAATATCTGAAAGATTAACCTTATACTTATTTAAAACCTTCTTTACGCACAACCCCGAATTGTTCATGAAAGTACGGGGCTTAACAAGAAAAACCCAACCTCGAGGATCTTTCTTTTTGACGATGTAAGAAGATGTCCTAAAACTTCTCTTAAACTCTAAGTTCTGATTGTTTGCTAAGCTCTCAAGAACTTTATAACCAACATTATGTCGATTATTCCTATATTGCTGGCCGGGATTACCCAAACCAAAGATTATTTTCACTCTCTCCCTAATTACAGTTACTCTTCTATTCTTTTTTCTCTTTCTCTTCTTTCTTAGCTTCTTCTTTTAGTGTTTCCTTTCCCTCGCCTTCGCCTGGTGCTCCTTCCTTCTTCTCTTTAATAACCTCTGGTTCCGTAGAAACCTCTTCCTCGGCTAGGACTTCTTCTTCAACCTCTTCTTCCTTAGCCAAAGCTGTAACTACAGTCACTTGAGAATCGGTTATGACTGCCACATTACCGGTAACAGTTAAATCAGAAACATGTAGGGAATGACCAATTGTTAACTCAGTAACATCCACCTCTACCTTCTCAGGAATATCTAAAGGAAGACCTTCCACTTCTAACTCTCTTAGAATCTGCTCCAGGGTTCCGCTTTCTTCCTTAACCTGTTTTGACTCACCCTTAAGCACTATCGGAACATTGACTTTTAACTTTTCGCTCAAGGAAACCTTTAGGAAATCAACATGGATAACATCCTCAGTAAGGGGATGAAATTGAATATCCTTAATGAGAACCGGAATAGATTTAGCTTTCTTCTCACCAACTATCTCCATGTCAATGACAGCACTCTCAGAAAAACCTATCGACCGCAAGATCTTAAGGCCAATAACGGGAATTGACAACGCAATATTAATGTCGTTGCTATACACTACTGCTGGAACATAACCCCGTTTGCGTAATCTCTTTACACCTTCTTTGCCTACTACTTCTCTTTTTTCGACTTTAACTTTTGTCCTCTCCATTGCATCATCTCCCTATTGGTCAAAAAGTACGCTTATTGACTTCTCAAAGTGAATTCTCTTTATTGCTTCGGCAAAAAGGCTACCCACAGAAACAATCTTTACCTTCTTAGACTTCTTATTCTCATCTAAAGGAATAGAATCAGTAATTATCAAGGAATCAATGCAAGACTTATTTATCTTACCGACAGCATCATTAGATAAGATACCATGAGTAATAGCGGCGAATATCTTCTTTGCTCCAGCTCTCTTCAAGGCTCTGGCTGCCTCAGCTAAAGAAGAACCAGTAGCAACTATATCGTCAACTATAATAACATTCTTATCCTTAACCTCACCTAATATATTCATAACCTCTGTGGACTCAGGAGTATTTCTTCTTTTATCAACAATTGCTAATCCGGCTCTAAATCTTTTGGCATAGGCCCGAGCCATCTTTATTCCGCCGACATCAGGAGAGACAATTACTAAATTATTAGTCTTTGTCTTGTTAAAATAATCCACTATGGTATTAATCCCATAGAGATGATCCACCGGGATATCAAAAAAGCCTTGAATCTGACCAGCGTGCAACTCTAAAGTTAATACTCGACTTACTCCTGCTCCATATAAAATATTAGCTACTAGTTTGGCAGTGATCGGAACCCGAGGCTGATCCTTTCTGTCCTGCCTGGCATAGCCAAAATAAGGAATTACTGCAGTTATTCTAGAAGCCGAAGCTCTACGTAAAGCATCAAGGACAATCAACAACTCTATTAAATTCTCATTTACCGGCGGACAAGTAGGTTGAATAACAAAAACATCTTTGCCTCTTACATTCTCGTGAACCTTTACTCCAATTTCTCCGTCGCTAAATCGGGAAACAGTTAATTTCCCCAGTTTAACCTTCAAGCTTTTAGCAATCTTCTCAGATAATTTCCTATTGGCTGTCCCGCTGAAAACTATCATTTTATCCATAGTCTACCCTCTTTTTTTCTTTAACTTTCTTGCCGGAACGCCCACTACTACTGTATTGGGTTCAATGTTTTTAGTAACAACACTCCCGGCGCCAGTAACTGCACCTCTACCTACTTTAACTGGGGCCACCAAGACAGTATCTGACCCAATAAAAGCACCTTCTTTAATATCGGTCTTATGCTTATGTTTACCATCATAGTTGGCAACTACAGTGCCAGCACCGATATTAACCCTATCAGCTATTCGTGTATCTCCCAAATAACCAAAGTGCTTTATTCTTACCTTCTTTCCTACTTGGGTACGGTTTATTTCCAGGAAATTGCCCACCTGAGCATTATCGCCAACGGAGCTATTCCCACGTATACGCACAAAAGGGCCCAGGGAACAATTGTTGCCAATTATAGCACCTTTCTCAATGAAGGTAAAGGGGTAAATTATGGTATTCTTCCCAATTTTGACCCCAGCTTCGATAAAGGTAACTTCAGGGTCAATAACCTTAACCCCTTTCGTTACTAACTCCTCTAACATCTTCTGGCGCATTAATTTATTAACTTTCCAAAGGTCTCTTTGATTATTTATGCCTAAGATTTCCTCAGCTCTATCTAGAAAATAGGTATCTAGCTTCTCCCCTCGAGAATAAAGAATTTCTACTATATCAGTAAGAAAATACTCCTTTTTCCTCTTATTCTTCTTTATTCTAGGAAGGTTTTTCCCCAAAACCTTCCTCTTAAAACAATATATTCCACTATTTACCTCTTCGCTAATAAATCCTCTCACTGGCCTAGAACCAAGGGTAATCTTTTCTCTGATTCCCTTTACTTTTCCTTGTTTATCTCTTAAGATGACTCCCAAAGAATTCTTATAGCTCAAATCAGCACTAAGCACCGAACAAGAGACCTTTTTCTTTAAAAATGCTGAGATAAAAGCTTTGAGGGTTTCGGCACTTATTAAGGGAGTATCAGTACAGAGAACTAAAACATTATTATGTTTTACCTTTTTATAAGCTAGGGCTAAAGCGTTAGCAGTTCCTAACATCTTAGGCTGATAAACAAATTTTATCTTCTGCTTCTTCGGGAAAGATCTCTTTACCTCTTGCCGAACCTCTCCAGCCTTATACCCTACTACAACAATTATCTCTTTAAGATATCGCTTTAGCTTCAAGACCTCCCTTAAGGGGTAGAGAATTAAAGCCTGGCCTAATAAATTACAAAGGGCTTTAGGCGAAGTTGACCCCATCCTCTTACCCTTGCCGCCGGCTAATATTACTACTGTAAAATTTTCCATCATCACCTATTGATTATAATTTTTTTAATAATTCCAAGTCACCTTCGATTAACGCTAGTTTCTTTTTTCTTGTCCAACCTTTGATTTGGGCTTCACGCTTTAAGGCAGACGATTTATTCATGTGCTCTTCTGAATACAAAATCTCTTCTGCACCGAAAGACCTGGTAAAATGTCCACCTTTACCAGATTTGTGTTCATCGAATCTTCGCTGAAGATTATCGGTAATACCTGTATATAAATCATCGTTTCTGCATTTTAGAATATATACAAACCACATATATTATCCTTCGACTCCCTCGCTTCGCTCGGTTGCTCAGGATACTTCTCCTCGCCTAAGGAATTCATTCGTCTATACTGAGCGAGCCCGAAGGGCGAGTCGAAGCATTGCCCGGCCTGGACTCGAACCAGGAAAGTCAGCTCCAAAAGCTGATGTGTTACCGATTACACTACCGGGCAGAATTTTAGACTATTCTTCTTTGTTTTCTTCTCCTGCCGTAGCCTTTTCCTTGGCCGGCCCTTCTTTCGGCGCTGCTTTCTCATCGTGATAAGCATCCAAAACCTTACTCTGCAAGTAATCACGAAATTCCTGGTTAATAGGATGTGCTAAATCTTGATGAGTAGTGTGTCGGCTATCTTCTGATTCCCGAGGAGGAGGAGGTAATTGTACTCCGCAATGGTTACAGTATTGACTACCAACATCAACCTTTTTGCCGCAACGAGGACAAAATTGCTTTAGCTTCCTTGCTGGCATTGCAACAAATAAACCATTGTTGCCTTCAATAACTTTGATGTTTCTCACCACAAAGGAGTTATCAAAGGTAATTGTTGCATAAGCCTTAAGTCTCTTGCCCTCACTTTCTCGAAGAGAAACTCTGACTTCTGTGATCTCCATAGAACCTACCTCCTTTTCTTACCAGGTGCCTTAAAAAGTGTTGACTCTAAATACAGCCCACTCTTTAGGTACTAATCTCCTTATCCCAGGTAAAGAGATAGCATTACCGACTGTATAAAAAGCACTGCCTGAGCCGGTTATTTTTGCGAAGATACCTCTTTTCTCCAAGTACATTTTCACTCGTCCTAACTCAGCATAAAGCGAAAGGGCTCTCTTTTCTAAAGCATTAAAAATGCTCTTTTTAATTAAAGGGAGATCACCTTTCTTTAAAGCATACCGCATTATATTAGCATTATTAAAAAATTTTGTCAATTTTACTCTCATACCAGTATAAACCCTTTTAGTAGATATAGATATGCCCGGCCAGATAATAAAATGGTTGAATTTATTACCAGTCTTCAAAGGAGTTACCTTCTCGCCTCTACCGGTAAGAAAAGCAAATTGACTCTGGGAAAGAAAGAAGTTAACGTCGCTGCCGAGTTGACTGCCTAATGAGTAAAACTCCTCTCTTTTTAGCCTTAAATCAAGGAGCTGGTTTAACCCTAGAAGAGTAGAAGCAGCATTGGATGAGCCTCCCCCTAAACCAGCGCCTATAGGGATTCTTTTTTGGAGAAAAATATCAAAGCCGAAAGGAATCTTAAATTTCTTCCTCAAGAGTTGGGCAGCTTTAAATACAAGATTATCGTCGGTTTCAAGCTTCTTGAGGTTTGATGATAATTTTATTACTGGGATTTTAGTTATCCTAACTGAAATCTGATCGCACAAAGAGATACGCTCGACAATGCTCTCTAGCCGGTGGAACCCACCGGAATACTTTCCTTTTATATTAAGGTAAAGGTTTATTTTGGCCGGACTTAAAATTTTAATCTTACTGCCGCAAAAACTCTTGTGCTTTTTCAGCGATATTACTAGCGGAGAGGCCATAAAAATCCATCAACTCCTGAGGTGAACCGGATTGACCAAATTCATCCTCTATCCCTATGGGCTTTAGTTGCGTCGGGTATTTGCGAATCAGCACCTCAGAAACAGCTGAAAAGAGACCACCGGTAATCTGGTGCTCTTCGCAGACAAGAATCTTCTTATGCTTCTTAGCAATACTTACCAATAAATCCTCATCAATCGGTTTTATAGTATGAAAATTTACCACTGTTGTCGAAATTCCTTTCTTTCCTAGAATCTCTCTTGCCATTAGTGACTCATTAACCATAATACCACAGGTAATTATTGCTAAATCTTTGCCCTCTTCGATTATCTGCCCCTTCCCAAAGACAAAATCGCTCTTCTTTTGAAGGGTAGGAATTTTTGAACGGCCTAAACGAATGTAAAAAGGTCCGGGAGTTTGATAGGCTGTGATAACTGCTTCTCTAGTTTGTGGCGCATCGGCAGGCATGATTATCTTCATATTAGGGATTGCCCTGAAAAGATTAACATCCTCCAAGGCCTGATGCGACGCTCCATCTTCACCGACAGTTATTCCCCCATGGGTAGCCACAATTTTAACATTGAAGTTATTGTAGCAGATTGTATTTCTTACTTGATCAAGTGCCCGAGCAGTAGCAAACATAGCAAAGGTAGAAACAAAAACAATTTTACCACAGCTAGCTAAACCAGCAGCAGTAGCCATCATATTCTGCTCAGCAACACCACAATTGAAAAACCTCTCGGGAAATTCTCGGCCAAAAAAAGCAGTACGTGTTGAACCAGAAAGGTCAGCATCTAGAACAACTAAATCCTTATGCTTCTTGCCTAATTCCAGAAGTGTCTTTCCGTAAGCATCGCGGGTATATAATTTCTCCATTACTCTTGCCCTTTGTCGTTTTTTTCTAGTTCACTTAAAGCAATATCTTTTTCCTCATTGGTAGGAGCTCTTCCGTGGAAATCAACTACGTGTTCCATGAAAGACACCCCTTTTCCTTTAACTGTCTGGGCGATAATTATCGCTGGCTTTTGTTTAATTGTCCTTGCTTCTTGGAATGCACTAAGTAATTCTTCTATGCTATGCCCATCGCATTGAATAACATGCCAACCAAAAGATTTCCATTTATCGGCCAGAGGCGCTAAATCCATTATTTCCTCAATTCGTCCATCAATCTGAAAGTGATTGTAGTCGACGATCCCGCAAAGATTATCTAGTTTAAAATGAGCTGCTGACATTGCTGCTTCCCAAATATTCCCCTCTTGAAGCTCACCATCACCCATAAGACAATAGACTCGGGTATCTTTCTTATCTATCTTAGCAGCCATACTCATGCCACAAGCAACCGATAAGCCCTGGCCCAAAGATCCACTAGCTACTTCTATCCCGGGAATATTTCGATCAGGATGGCCTTGAAGAAGACAACCAATTTTTCTTAACTTCATCAACTCCTCAACAGAAAAATATCCGCTCAAAGCTAAGCTAGAATAAACAGCCGGACAACAATGCCCTTTAGAAAGATGAAACCTATCCCTTTCTAACCAATCAGGATCCTTAGGATTATGGCGCATAACTTCAAAGTAAAGACAAGCAATAATCTCTGTAGCTGAAAGAGACCCTCCGGGATGCCCACTCTTAGCCTCAGCTAACATCTCAATAATCAGTTTTCTGATTGTATTAGCCTTATCTTTTAGGAAACTTATCTTCTTTTCCATATTTTTTAAGTTTTAATTCTAAGCCTTTATCGCCGGGGAAACGCAAAAGTCCTTCTTGATAGTAACGAACCCCCTCCTCTTGATTACCCAAGCTAATATAAATATCTCCGAGATGTTCATATACGTCAGGATCTTTAATCAAGTCTACAGCTTTAAGAGTATACTCCTTAGCCTTCTCTATGTCTCCCTTCTTATAATAAACCCAACCTAAGCTATCTAGATAGGCTCCGTTTTCCGGCTCCTCCTCTAAGGCTTTTTTTACCATTTCTTCAGCCTGGTCAAGTTTAATTCCTTCTTCAGCATAAGTATAACCTAAGCAATTCAAAATTGGGGCAAAAGAAGAATCAAGATCTGCTCCTCTCTCCCATGTTTTTAAAGCCTTGCCGCGTTGGCCGCAATCTTCATAAAGATAACCTAACCAAAAAAGTGCTTCGACATAATCAGGGTTGCTTTCTAAAATCTTCTCGTATACGTCAATTGCCTCCTGAGGCCTCTTCTTGTAAAAATAGAATTGGGCTAGATATTCAGATATACCTATATCTTTAGGTTTTTCATCATGAGCTTTTTTCAAAAAAATCTCATATTCAGTCTCCAGATCTTCATCCCTCTGGCCATATGAGTAAACAAAAATTAGGGCCAAAGAAAGGTCCAAGTTCTCAGGATCAATTTCTTTAGCTTCTTTTAATACTACTTCGGCTTCATCAAGACGCTCTAAGCGAATCAGAACTGAAGCAATTTTTAAACGGATATGAATAGATTGAGGGTCGCCAGTCTTAGCACGCTCTAACTCTTCTAAGCTTTTAAGGTATTCTCCCTTTTCAGCGTAAAGAAGTCCTTTTATGTAATTACTATAGAGATTAGTAAGAGCCTTTTGACTTTGGGGGAAAGATAAAGGCGCGATGAGACATGAAATAATGAAAATCAGAAAAAATCTCATTGATGATTATTTAGACTTATGCCTTTGCTGCTTTCTTCTTTTTTTAAACCAGTGTCTTTTTACTTTTTTTAGCTTCTTTTTCTTTCCACAAGGCATGTTTACTCCCGTAGTCTATATGCTAATAGATAACTTTATTTAAGGGGTACTCTATTATCCCTTGGGCCCCATTTTCCTTCAATAAAGGTAAAATTTTACGTACTTGGCTCTCTTCGACAATAACCTCACAAGCAACCCAATTCTTTAAGGTTAGATGAGAAATCGTTGGCTTCTTCAATGCTGGAAGAATAGATAAGACCTTATCCAGATTCTCCTTTTTAACATTTAGCTTAAGACCAACTTTAGCTCTAGCTTCTAAGGCTCCTTTAAGAAGCAATAAAACCTGCTGCATCTTTTTCTTCTTCCACTTACTTCCATAAGAAGACTTATTAGCAATAAACTGAGTAGTGGAAGTACATACCGTATCGATTATCTTTAAACCATTAGCTCGCAGACTTGTGCCAGTCTCGGTAAGCTCAACTATTGCATCAACTAGACCGCTTTTTACCTTAACTTCAGTAGCGCCCCAACTAAACTCTATGTCTACATCTATCTTTTTAGCCTTAAAAAATCTCTTAGTATACTTTAATAGCTCTGTGGCTACCCGTTTGCCTTTTAAATCCTTTAGTTTCTTTATTCGGGAATCCTCTCTTACTGCAACTACCCATCTTACCGGGTTAAGCGTTTGCTTAGCATAAGGTAACTGGGATAATTTCAGAACACTTGAGCCATTCTCTAAAATCCAATCTTCACCGGTAATACCACAGTCTAAGACTCCTTCTTCAACGTAACGAGACATCTCCTGGGCCCTAATAAGCACAACTTCAATCTCGTCATCGTCGATAGAAGGGAAATATGACCGTGAGCTTAGGTAAACATTGAAACCGGCCATACGCAAAAGTTCTAATGTCTTCTCCTGCAGGCTTCCTTTAGGTATTCCTAATTTTAATATTGCCATATCTGTTCAATGAAACTTAGTTCGCCGAAGGCGGACTGTAGTCGACCCATTCGACAATGCTCAGGGTCGATGCTGAGTATTCTCGAAGCATCGAATTGATCCTGAGCGAAGCCTGACAACAGTCAGGCGAAGCCGAAGGATCTAATGGAGAATTATACAATGCCCATATTAACTTGTAAAGGGAAATATTAAACCAGTTGTATCAAATTTTTATTACCAATTAACTACACCAGTTCTTAAATTCAGAGTGTTGGTGGGTAAACCTGATGCTGCATTCACCGGTGCAGCAATAACAACATCACCGGCTCGAACATAAGTATAATCCCTATCAAAAAAGGATAACCGGATATCAGTACCAGTTGTGTGATCATTGTCTTGTTCGGCATCATCGAGGTCAACCTGCAAAGAAACAGTTTGGCTAAGAGGCATCACGATCCAGGACCCGGTAACTGCTTCGAAAGCCAACTGCACTTTTCTAATTTCTCCTAAGTTTCCCCTTGGCTTTCCTATCTTTGCCTTCCTGATTGCCCGGAAGTAATGAGGAAGACCGATAGCAGCCAAAATGGCTATGATAACCACTACGATTACCAGCTCCATAAGTGTAAATCCCTTTCTCCCTCTCACAAAATGCCTATTTTTACTTACTTTTTGTGGCCCTATTAACATAGACCCCTCCCTATCTATCTTTTTTATACCACGCTCTCTTCCTCTATGTCAAATAAGAATAGGTTAAAGATGACTAATAGAAACGGTTTATAGGTACAGCGACTATTTTTTCTTCTATCTAGGTCTAGTTAATAGGACCTACTGTGAGGTTTTAGAGCCGTTTCCCAATGAAAACGATTTCAAAAAAAGATTTATAAACCCTTGCGAGACAAGTAAAAAGGGTGTTATGCTTTAATAAGGATTCCTTTCGAGGGATCAAATGCCACGGGCCCTCTCCCTTTTAGGGAGGGGGTTTCTTTAACATAAAAATAGCGCTTTCATCTTAACAGACAAAAGCGCTATTATCTTACTAACTTTAAGTTCTACAATACCTTATTTTGCTTCTTGAGCGGTTGAGCAGCAGCCACCTTCACATCCTTGCTTTTGCGGACATCCGCCGGTCCAACAATAGAGACAAAGTCTCTCTTTAGGTAAACCAATAGCTTCAACCATATCATTCACAGTCTGATACCTAAGGGTGGTAACTCCCAAGTCTTTAGCGATCCACTTTATCATTTTTTTGTATTTTTCAGAGTTGTAATCAGTGTATTCAGAGACATCTTCTAAGTCATAACCTTCAATACTGCGAATAGCTTTTCTAGCAGCAAGTTCATTAATGCTGCGTGTTGATAGATTAAATCGGCAAGGAAACATCAAGGGTGGACAAGCCGATCTTACATGAACTTCCTTAGCGTCATAATCCCAAAGCTTCTTTATAGTAAAATTCTTAAGCTGGGTTCCCCTCACTATAGAGTCATCACAAACAACAATTTTATTGCCTTCAATTATCTCCTTTATAGGAATAAGTTTCATCTTGGCAACTAAATCGCGTGTTTCTTGAGAAGGTGGAGTATAGCTTCTTCCGTACCCAGGAGTATATTTTATTAATGGTCGCCGATAGGGGCTACCGCTTTCCATAGCATACCCTATAGCATGAGCAGTACCTGAATCAGGAACCCCGGAAACTACATCTACGTTAATATCTTTATCATGCTTAGCTAAGGCCCGTCCGCACCTCTCTCTTACTACCTCGGTATTTACCCCTTCATAACTTGAGGCCGGAAATCCTGTATAAATCCAAAGAAAAGCACAAATTTGATTTATGTCTCTGCCGGGCTTTTTTTGGTTCATGCCTTTTTCGTTTATTAAAACTATCTCGCCGGGCTCTAAATACTTAACTACTTCGAAATTACTATTAGGAAAAGCACAAGTTTCAGAAGTAACAGCCACAGCACCATTACGCTTCCCCACTACAAGAGGAGTATAGCCAAATCTATCCCTGGCGGCGTAGACTCCATCTTTATGTAGCAATAATAGTGAACAAGAACCCTTAATCTGATCGAGCATCTTCTCGATACCATCTACCAAGTCATCACCCTGACTTATAAGCTTTGCTATAAGCTCTGTGTCATTGGCCCCGCCTTTACTTACCTCAGCAAAGGACACTCCTTTTCTAAAAAGACCTGCTATTAAATCTGACTTATTCTCGACAAATCCATTGGTAACTATACAAAAAGGGCCAAACTTAGAGCTCAAATATATCGGCTGCTCTTCAAGAGCACTAATAACGCCAATGCCTTTGTTACCTTTCATATGTTGATAATCGTCATAGAATTTTGACTTGAATTGACTCTGGGATATCTTATGAATCTGGCGTTGGAATTCATCACCAAGAACTGCCATGCCTCCATATTCAGTTCCTAGATGAGAGTGGTAATCGGTACAATAAAACAAAGTATCTACGCAATCTTCCTTCGAAACTACACCAAAAATTCCGCTCATTTATTACCTCCGATTTAGTAGAACGTCTGTATCATTATGTTATAAAAAGACTCTTGGAAGAAAAATTTGGTTCACTGGTAAGATTAACCCCTAGCTTACGCAACCCGGCTTCATCGCCCGGTGTAGGTATATGAGTTGTATGCACTTCACATCCTCCAAGTTCTTTCAGTTTCTCCATAGCTAATTGAGATGTTGGATTAGTAGCAGCACTAATGCTTAAGGCAATTAAAGTCTCCTCCAAATCCAGGCTTACTGCTTTGGAACCAGAAACACTTTTCTTTAACTTTCCTATCGATTCTATTATTGTTGGCGCCAAGAGATGAATTTTGTCCGGTATCCCTGCTAACTCTTTTACAGTATTAAGAACAAGGCTAGCTGTTGCATGCATCAGGTTGGAATTCTTTCCAGTAACTATCTTACCACTTTTAAGCTCTATAGCTGAACCGCAAAAAACCCCTCCATGCCCCTTTTTCTTATCTTCAGCCTCACTAACAGCATCATTGGCTGGTTTAACAACACATCGATCTTCAGGTTTAAGGTTTAACTCCTCCATAAGTTGTTCTATTCGCTCGACTGTCCCCTTATCGCTAAAACCCATTGCATATTCACACCTATATCTAAAAAACCTGCGGATGATCTCCTGTTTTGCTTCAGTCTTAACAGCATCATCATCTACAATTCCAAAACCAGCTCTATTTACTCCCATATCAGTAGGAGATTTATATATTGATTCAGCCCCAGTAATTTTCTCTATTATCCGCTCAACAAGAGGAAAAGCATCAACGTCTCGATTGTAATTAATTGCTGTCTCTTTATAAGCCTCTAGGTGAAAGGGATCAACGAGATTAAAGTCTCGCAAATCTGCGGTGGCTGCCTCATAAGCGATATTAACCGGATGTTTAAGAGGAATATTCCAAATCGGAAAGGTTTCAAACTTTGCATAGCCTGCCTTTACTCCCCTTTTATATTCATGGTAAAGCTGACAAAGACAAGTGGCAAGTTTTCCACTTCCTGGTCCAGGGCCAGTAACTACAACTAGCGGCTTTTTGGTCTCAATATAAGTATCTGCACCATAGCCCTGATCACTTACAATTAAATCCACATCTGTAGGATAACCCTTAGTAAATGAATGGGTGTAAACCTTCATATTTCTGCGCTCTAATTTATTTTTGAATATTTTAGCTGAAGTTTGATTATCAAAACGAGTTATTACCACTGCTGCTATGTTAATACCCCAACTCCTTAAATCGTCAATTAGCTTTAAAGCGTCGACATCATAGGTAATACCAAAATCAGCTCTAACTTTTCTTCTTTCGATATCACCAGCATAGATACAAAGGATAATGTCAGCTTTATCTTTAAGCTTCTGCAAAAGTCTCATCTTTACATTAGGATCAAATCCTGGCAGAACTCTTGAGGCATGATAGTCAAAAACAATCTTGCCACCAAACTCAAGGTAAAGTTTGTTATTAAACCTCTCGACTCGCTCTAATATAGCTTTAGTTTGCTCTTTAAGGTATTTTTCATTATCAAAACCTAATCGCTTAACCATTATTGCTCCCCCTTTAGCATTGTCGCTGTTTATTCCCAATTGTCTATAGGATTATCACTATTTTACCAAACACAGACAAACTCTCTAGAGGTTGGGTTTATATCACTTCTTGGTGATATTCCTGAAGAGATTTTGGTGAAGTCTTCTTTCCCCTCAATGCCTCAATCCCTTCAAAGCTGGCTTGGGCACCAGCCATAGATGTAATGTAAGGAATCTTCTGTTGAATAGCCATAATACGAATATAACTATCATCGTATTTACTATTACTTCCAATAGGTGTATTTATAATTAGATGGATATCTCCATTTTTAATCGCATCAGAGAGATTAGGCCTTCCCTCATGAAGCTTCTTTACTTCGGTACTATCTATACCGTTTTCTTTAAGAAAGCGACTAGTTCCTTGGGTAGCGTAAATGTTAAACCCAAGCTTACCAAACCCCTTAGCTATACGGATTAGCTCCGGCTTATCATTATCGGTTACGGTAAGCAAAACATTTCCCTCTGTAGGAAGCTTTAAATTTGCAGCCAATTGAGCCTTATAAAAAGCAAGCCCAAAAGTATCAGCAATGCCCATTACCTCTCCGGTAGCCCTCATCTCAGGACCTAACAAAGGGTCTACTTCCGGAAACATATTGAAAGGAAAAACTGCCTCTTTAACCCCAACATAAGGGACCTTGCGAGGTTTCTGAAGCTCAGGAAAATCTTTCAGTTTCTTGCCAAGCATTAATTGGGTTGCAATCCGAGCCATAGAAATTGCCATGATCTTTGAAACAAAAGGTACTGTTCGAGACGCTCTAGGGTTAGCTTCCAAAATATATACCTTATCGTCACAGATAGCATACTGAATATTCATCAACCCAACAACTTTAAGTTCCTTCGCGATTTTAACAGTATAATCCTCAATAGTCTCCAGGTGTTCTTTCTTAATAGTCCTGGTTGGGATTGCACAAGCAGAATCACCAGAATGAACTCCAGCAAGTTCTATATGCTCCATTACTGCAACAACACAAGCATCGTCCCCATCAGCAAGAGCATCAACTTCAGCTTCGATAGCATGTTCTAAGAATCTATCAATAAGCATAGGAAATTCCGGACTCACCTTAATAGCTTCCTGGGCGTATTTTTGTAACATTGTTTCATTATAGATAATTTTCATACCCCGGCCTCCTAAGACAAAAGAAGGACGAACCATAAGAGGGTAACCTATTTTTTTGGCAATTCCTACAGCCTCATCCAATGACCGGGCTGTACCACTCTCAGGTTGAAGAATATCAAGAGCAATCATTCTCTCCCGAAAGTATTCTCTGTCTTCTGCTAAACGGATACTCTCAGGTGAAGTACCTAAAATATTTACTCCGTTATCTTTTAATTCCTGAGCGATATTTAATGGAGTTTGCCCGCCAAACTGAACAATAACTCCTTGTGGTTTCTCTTTCTCATAGATACTCAGTACGTCTTCTACGGTCAACGGCTCAAAGTAGAGCTTATTAGAGGTATCATAATCAGTAGATACTGTCTCAGGGTTACAATTTACCATAACTGACTCATAGCCTTCATCCCGCAAAGCAAAAGCTGCATGAACGCAAGTGTAGTCAAACTCTATTCCTTGGCCAATCCGGTTAGGCCCGCCACCTAAGATTAATATCTTCTTATTCGCTGCCACCGATACCTTATCTTCTCCGATATATGTTGAGTAATAGTAAGCTGCGTTTTCTACTCCGCTAACTGGAACTACATCATAGCATTCAATCTTCCCAAGGAATAATCTCTTCTCTCTTACTTCTTTTTCTTTTATCTTAAAAATCTGAGCTAGATATTTATCTGAGAATCCTAACTCCTTTGCTTTAATTAGCTTAGCATCAGGCAAATCTTTCCACTTATTCTTAATTATCTCCTCTTCAAAATCAGCTAGCTCTTTTATCTCGTTAAGAAACCAAGGATGAATATAAGTAACTTTGTGGAGCTCTTCAACAGAGATTCCTCTACGCAAGGCCTCATATATTAAAAATATCCGCTCACTTGAAGGCACACTTAATTTTCCTCTTAGTTTTTCTATCGAAAGGGCTTTGAATTTATCAACCCCTAATCCAGCCCGGCCTATTTCTAAAGAACGGATAGACTTCTGGAAAGCCTCTTTAAATGTCTTTCCTATACTCATTACCTCACCAACTGCCTTCATCTGAGTTCCTAAGATATCCTTTGCCTTAGGAAACTTCTCAAAGGCCCAGCGGGCAAACTTAACAACAACATAGTCACCGCTAGGTTCATACTTCTCTAAAGTTCCTTCCTTCCAATAAGGAATCTCATCCATTGATAATCCAGCAGCTAACTTTGTTGAGATTCGAGCAATTGGAAAACCAGTTGCTTTTGAAGCCAAAGCTGAAGAACGAGATGTTCTAGGATTAATCTCAATAACTACTATACGGTCATCCTTAGGATTATGGGCAAATTGAATATTAGTCCCGCCGACAACTCCAATCGCATCAACTATCCGGTAAGAATACACTTGTAACTTCTCTTGTATCTCTTTTTTTACGGTAAGCATTGGGGCAGAACACAAGCTATCCCCAGTATGAATACCCATAGCATCAATATTTTCGATAAAACACACGGTAATCTTCGCACTTTTATGATCCCGTACAACTTCTAGCTCTAGTTCTTCCCAGCCAATTACTGCTTCTTCAACTAAAACCTGATGAACAAGGCTTACTGATAAACCTCGAGTAACAATAACCCTTAACTCTTCTACATTATAAGCGATTCCTCCGCCGGTTCCGCCCATTGTATAGGCTGGCCGCAATACTACTGGATAGCCTATTTTGGCAGCTACTGCTTCAGCCTCTTCTACTGAATGACTAATTTCAGATTCAGGAAGAGGGATATCTAATTTCTTCATTGTCTCTTTGAAGATGAGACGATCCTCTCCGCGTTCAATGGCATCAGCCGCAACACCAATCATCTTAACTCCATACTTCTTTAAAACCCCAGACTTATGAAGACTCGAAGATAAATTAAGACCGGTTTGACCGCCCAAGTTAGGTAGAAGGGCATCTGGCCTTTCTTTCTCGATAATCTGTTCCAAACTTTCAACGGTAAGAGGTTCAATATAAGTTTTATCAGCCATTCCGGGATCAGTCATAATAGTTGCCGGATTAGAATTAACCAGAACAACCTCGTACCCCTCTTCTTTTAAGGCTTTACAGGCTTGAGTACCGGAATAATCGAACTCACAGGCTTGTCCAATAATTATTGGCCCTGAACCAATGATTAAAACTTTTTTAATGTCTTCATATCGCGGCATATCCCTCCTTCTTTAAAAATAAAAAAAGCGCCCCCTCTATTTCTTCTTAACAAAGGGACGCCTTTATCCACATTAGAAATAATTATCCAATAAATTTGGTTAATAGTCAAGAAAAACTTTTTAAAAACAAGGAATGAAAACAAAGAACTACCTCTTTTATCTTAGTAAGGTAAAGGAGGCTTAGAAATCTTCAATCGTAATTGGCACCTTAAACATCTTTTTGCTTCTTCTACTGCTGTCTTTTCATCAAAACCATATTCTACCTGAGAAAAATTGTGTACTCTCTTATTAACGGGAAGTAAGGTCATTTCAGCTCTCTTACGACAACCAAAACCCTCTTCTCTATTTAAGCAAGGGCTTTCTTGCTCCTCAGGGATAAATCTCTGATAAACCTGGCCCTCTCCCCCTAAATACTTATCTACAGAAACTGCGGATTTTCTGCCAGCATCAATAGCTTCAATAATAGAAGCCGGCCCGCTTACTACATCTCCCCCTGAAAACACCCCTTGTCTTGAGCAAGCTAAGGTCTCCTGATCCACACTAATTTTACCTTTCTTATCTGTTGTAATGCTAAACTCAGCAGGTACAACACACCTTTGTCCGATAGCTATTATCAGCTTATCGACTTCAATTATAAATTCACTATCCTTAATCGGAACCGGACGCCTCCTCCCGCTTGAATCAGGTTCACCCAGCTCCATCCGAATACATTCTACCTTTAATCTATTATCTCCAGACAAAACTTTCTGTGGAGCTATGAGAAAACTTATATCCACCCCCTCCTTCAATGCCTCTTCTATCTCTTCTGAATATGCCGGCATTTCTTCTCGAGTCCGACGATATAAAATATTAACTTTCTTAGCTCCAACCCTTAATGCACTCCTTGCCACATCTACCGCTACATTTCCTCCGCCAACAACAGCCACCTCACCTAAAAGCTTAACCTTTTCTCCAAGATTTATAGACCTTAACAGAGAAATTCCATCAAGAACCCGAGGATCGTCCTCGCCAGGAATACCCATTTTTATTCCTTTCTGTGCACCTAAAGCTAAAATTATTGCATCAAACCCCTGATCGAAAAGATTATCAACCGATTCTATTTTTGTATTAGTCTTTATTTTTACTCCAATATTTTCTATATCTTTAATTTCGCGGTTTAAAATCTCTGTTGGCAACCTGTAATCAGGAATGCCTATTTTCATCATCCCACCTGGTTTTGATAAAGCCTCAAAGACAGTTACAGAGTGGCCCGATTTCTTAAGAAACCAAGCAGCAGTTAAGCCACAGGGTCCGGAACCGACGATTGCAACCTTTTTACCTGTATCCGGTGCAATCGTAATCTTTGATCTCCACCTACCTGAATCCTGCTTAGCCACAAACCTCTTTAACTCTCTTATAGACATAGTTTCGTTGACTTCGCCTCTACGACATACTTCTTCACAGGGACGATGGCATACGCAACCTAAAACATACGGGAATGGAACAGTCTCCCTAATTACCTCTAGAGAATCCTGGAATCTTCCCTCAGCGATTAGTCTCACGTACCTTGGTATATCTATTCCCGCAGGACATGCATATTTACAAGGTAGAATTGTTTTCTCGCGATCCTTTTCTTCAAACTTATTTTTATCGACTAATGCTCCTGAAGGACATACTTCCACACAAGCTGTACAGAATTTACAACCAGCTTCTTCCATGGCTAAATTGCAATTAGTACCTATAATCGTATTTATACCACGATTTATGAATCCTATAGCCCCAACATTTCTTATCCCCTGACACATGCTGATACAGCGACCGCACAAAATACACCGATCAAAATCCTTGATGAATAAAGGTTCATTTGTAATTATCGGTAAATTCCTTAAATGAGGAACATAGCCGGAAAGAGGATTTTTTATTCCTACCCAATCAACAACCTTTTTTAACTGAGACGACTTATCTATTCTCTCTGGATGCTCGCTCAAAATAAACCAAATAATGTTCTTTCTTAATTCCTGGACTCTAGGAGTGTTAGTGTGAATAACCATACCCTCCCTTACTCTGGTAGTGCAAGATGTGGGAAATCCTCTCATGCCATCAATCTCAACAATACATAAACGACATGCGCCTATGGGGGGTATGTCGGGATGATAGCATAAATTAGGTATGTATATGCCGGCATTAAGCGCTACCTCAAGCACTGTTCTGCCTTCTTCTACCTTTACTTTTGTGTTGTTAATAGTTAAATTAATCATTCTATTGCCATAAATGGACAGGCATTAATGCATGCCTTACACTTTATACATTTTTCCTTATTTATCTTTGCGCATTCTTTCTTTTTCCAATCGATAGCACCGACCGGACAAACCGTAAAACATTTTCCGCATTTAACACACTTACTCTCGATAACTTCGAATTTTAAAAGCTCTACGCATACGTGAGAAGGGCAAAATTTATCTGCTATGTGAGCTTTGTATTCATCTAAAAAATACCTTATCGTTGTCAACACCGGATTAGGAGCTGTATTACCCAGGCCGCAAAGAGCAGTGTCTTTTATAGTAACCGACATCTCTTGCAGAAATTTAATATGCTCCTGCTTACCCTTACCTTCTGTAATTCCTTCAAGAACCTCTAGCATCCTTTTTAAACCAACCCTGCAAGGTACGCACTTACCACACGATTCAGCTACGGTAAAATCTAAAAAGAATTTTGCTATATCAACCATACAGGTAAGTTTATCCATTACAACCATACCTCCAGAACCCATAATTGCACCAGTTTTAGTAATAGATTCAAAATCGATAGAAGTGTCTAGAAGGCTTTCGGGAAGACATCCGCCTGATGGACCGCCAATCTGCACACCTTTAAAATCTATATTTTTATTTACCGTTCCGCCACCGGGGCCGTATATGAGCTGGCGGATAGTAGTTCCCATAGGAACCTCTACCAAGCCTGTATTTTTAACTTTTCCTGCCAAAGCAAAAACCTTGGTACCCTTGCTATTTTCAGAGCCTATCCCAAAAAACCACTCGGCCCCTTTTGCAATAATATGCCTTATATTGGCAAGCGTTTCTACATTATTGATCAAGGTAGGCTTGCCCCATAACCCCTCTTGGGCAGGAAATGGCGGTCTAGATTTTGGCATACCTCGACGCCCTTCGATAGACGCTATAAGGGCTGTTTCCTCTCCACAAACAAACGCACCAGCACCTTCTTTTATGTTAATATCAAACGAAAAACTACTATTTAAAATATTTTTCCCCAAGTATAACTTTTCTCTAGCTTGCGATATTGCCTTGTTTAGTCTCTTTATGGCTAATGGATATTCAGCGCGACAATAGATATATCCAATACTGGCACCGATAGCATAACCGGCGATAATCATTCCTTCAATTACAGAGTGAGGGTCGCCCTCTAAGATACTACGATCCATAAATGCACCAGGGTCACCCTCGTCGGCATTACATATCACATATTTCTCACTACTCTCGGCAATTCTAGCAAAATGCCACTTTAATCCGGTAAGAAATCCTGCTCCGCCTCTACCTTTTAAACCCGAACTCTTAACCTCTTCTATAACTTTATCTGGGGTTGTATCAAAAAGATTCTTTAACGCCATATAGCCGCCATGATTTATATAATCATCTATATCCTCAGGGTCAATTTCTCCACAATTAGAAAGAACAATTCGCATTTGACCTGAGAAAAACTCTTCATAGTCTTTCTTAGCCTGCAATTCTCCTACTGGCTCACCCCGTAAAAGATGGCTTTCTACAATTTTAGACACATCTTCAGGTTTAATATACTCGTAGACAACCCTACCAAGTTTAGAACTAATAATATCTACTAACACATCCCTAAATAGACCGCGATCGCCAGTTTTTACAATCTTACATTTATCAGTCAGTTTGTGACGCCTTAGCTCTTCTTCAAAAATTCTCGCCACATCTTCAGCTCCGGCTGAAATGCCACTTGTACCCATACATATAAGTATCTTTGTCTCCATCTATCTAACCTTTTTTGATTTATACTTTTTGAGAAGCTCATCTAGCTTCTGAACTGTACATCTCCCGTAAAAATCCTTATCAATCATAACAACAGGCGCCATGCCACAACACCCAAGACAAGCAACCCTTTCTAAAGAAAACAAACCGTCTTTTGTAGTCTCCCCCTCGCTTATTCCTAATTGATCCGACAAGTAATCAAGAATTTCCTTTCCGCCCATAACATGACAAGCAGTACCCTGGCAAACTTTTATCGTATATTTACCCCGTGGAAAAAGATAAAACTGAGTATAAAATGTCAACACCCCATAAATCTCTACAGGATAAAACCCTAATTCCTTAGCTATCAAATCTATAGCTTCTTTAGGAACATACCCATAAGCAGACTGAATGTCTTGGAGCAAAGGAATCAATACCCCTTTTTTGTTCTGGTATTGTTGAATTATTTTTTTTGTAGTAGAAAGGTCAAGCTTCATTTAACCACCCTCTTAAATTAGAATTATACACTTAAAAAAATAAAAGCCAAATAAAATTTGCTTAATTTCAGGAATACGGGCATACCCCTACTAATTAATGGTCAAAATCGCCGTTTTCTCGTTTAAAAGTCAATATTTAGCTATATTTTTGCATAATGTAAAAAATATCAAAAAAATACTTGACAAGTGTAAAGTAATAGTTTACAATTGTAATGTAGTAAAAGACATGTTGTTTACATAATGACTAAAATGCCTAAAAAAGGAGGAAAAATGGAACAAGAATATTTTAGCCCAACTCAAGCAGCTAAGCTTTTAGGGATATCTCGTCAGGCAGTTATTGAGCGAATAAAGCATGGAGCGCTCTACGCTGAAAGGATGGGAAAAAGATATATAATCCCCAAAAACCAACTTCCCGACAAGACAACCCCCCCGGTCAAAAAAGAAACTAAGGTAAGCGTTTCTTCGAGCAACAAGAAGAATTGCAAAGAAGAAATAAAAAAAGTCTTGGAAACAATACATAAAGAAAATATAAGAACTATACAGTTATGGTTCGTAGATATTTTAGGAACTTTAAAGTGTGTTTCAATTACTCAAAACGAGTTAAAAGGGGCCTTTGAGCATGGTAAAGGTTTTGATGGTTCCTCTATTACTGGATTTGCTGAGGCTGAGGAGAGTGATATTCTTGCTTTACCTGACCCTAGCACATTCAAGGTATTACCTTGGACAGCTGAAACTAATCCTACCGCCAGGATGCTCTGCGATATACTTAATCCCGACCATACTCCTTATGCCGGGGATACTCGTTATGTTTTAAAACGGGCATTGGCTCGAGCAAAAAAGATGGGCTTTACCTTTTATGTTGGTCCGGAAATAGAATACTTCTACTTTAAATCTGACCGTAAACCTGAGGTAATAGATGAAGGCTCCTACTTTGAGCTAATACCCAATGATTTAGCCAATACTTTAAGAAACAAAACTGTAAGAACTCTGGAAGAGATGGGTATACCCATGGAGGCAACTCACCATGAGGTAGCACCCTCACAGCATGAGATTGATCTCCAGTATAATGATGCCCTTACTATGGCTGACAACGTAATAACCTGCAAATATGTGATTAAAGAAATTGCTCAGCAAAACGGTGTATATGCAACCTTTATGCCTAAACCTCTGTTTGGAGTAAATGGCTCAGGAATGCATGTTCATCAATCCCTATTTAAAGGAAATCAAAATGCCTTCTTCGACAAGAAGGATAAACACCATCTATCCTCTATCGCTAAAGGATTCATTGCTGGTGAATTAAAACATGCTCGAGAGATATCCTCTCTGACTGCTCAGTGGGTAAATTCCTATAAACGTCTGATTACCGGATATGAAGCACCAGTATATGCTTCTTGGGCACAGAAGAACCGTACAGCTCTACTTAGGGTTCCGGTGTACCGGCCAGGAAATGAAAAAGCAACTCGGGTAGAATTGCGTTGCCCTGACCCTGCTTGTAATCCTTATTTAGCTTTTGCGGTAATGTTAGCGGCAGGCTTAGAAGGTATAGAGAAAAAATACCTGATTCCTCCAGTAGTTGAACCTAATATCTATCGTATGGCTATGGAAGAAAGGGAAAGAAGAGGCCTAACCTCACTTCCTGGAAATCTATTTGAAGCTATTGTTGAAACAGAAAAGAGCAATTTTGTGCGGGAAACCTTAGGAAACCATATCTTCAATAGATTCTTATTTAATAAGAAAAGGGAGTGGGAAGATTACCGAATTCAGATTACCCAACATGAGATAAAAAAGTATCTTCCTATGCTTTAACTTCTAAAAACAACAGAAAACTAAAGGCATAAAAAAACGCCTCCGGAAACTCGGAGGCGTTTTTATTTCTCTCTATTATCTAGTCTTTAACTAGACTAATCCCTGATCAAGCATTGCGCCAGCAACCTTCACAAATCCGGCAATATTTGCACCCTTAACATAATCTACGTAATCGCCTTCTCTGCCATACTTTGCACATTGTTCATGGATCGCCAACATAATCCCCTGAAGTCTCTGATCTACCTCTTCACGAGTCCAGGGCAGTCTTAAGCTATTCTGAGACATTTCAAGCCCGGAAGTTGCTACTCCGCCAGCATTAGCTGCTTTACCCGGACCATAGCAAATCTTAGCTTTTTGAAATACCTCAATACCTTCTGGTGTTGTCGGCATATTTGCGCCTTCTCCTACAGCTATACAGCCATTCTTCATCAAAGCTTCGGCATCTTCCTTGCTTATTTCATTCTGAGTAGCAGAAGGAAAAGCTATATCGCACTTTATACCCCAAGGACGTTGTTTCTCAACGTACTTACAGCCATATTTCTGTGCATATTCTTTAATCCGTCCACGTTTTACATTCTTAAGCTCCATAACAAATGCTAGCTTATCGACATCTATACCAGCTTGATCATAAATGTATCCACTTGAATCAGATAAAGTAACACACTTACCACCTAGCTGATTTATCTTCTCTACAGTATATTGGGCAACGTTCCCGGAACCGGATACCGCACAGACTTTACCCTTCATAGATTGGCCTTTGGCCTTTAACATTGCTTCAACAAAATAAACACAGCCATAACCAGTAGCTTCAGGCCTGACTAAACTTCCGCCCCAGTTAAGACCTTTACCGGTTAGAACTCCGGTAAACTCGTTACGTAATCTCTTGTATTGACCGTAAAGAAATCCTATCTCCCGTCCACCAACACCAATGTCTCCAGCCGGAATATCTGTATCAGGGCCGATATAGCGAAAAAGTTCAGTCATGAAGCTCTGACAAAACTTCATTACTTCCTTATCTGTTTTACCCTTAGGGTCAAAATCAGAACCACCCTTAGCGCCACCCATAGGAAGAGTAGTAAGACTATTTTTGATTACCTGTTCAAAAGCAAGAAATTTCAAGATGCCTAAATAAACAGTGGAGTGAAAACGAAGCCCGCCTTTGTAAGGACCAATAGCGCTGTTCATCTGGATACGGAAACCTCGATTAATTTGGACTTCACCTTTATCATCAAGCCAGGGCACGCGAAAAATTATTATCCTCTCCGGCTCAACAAGCCTCTCCAAAATTTTATCCTCCCGGTATTTCTTATTCTTCTCAATAAAAGGCAGCAAAGACTCAACTACCTCCTGTACTGCCTGATGAAATTCCGGCTCACCAGGATTTCTCTTTATGACCGTCTCCATAAATTGTTTTACATTTAAATTTGACATTTTATCTCCTCCTTTCTAAACTATTTTATTACTTTTAAGAATGACATTCAACTATTCATTTTTCCTTTGCGATTCTTGCCCTCGCTACAATAAATTACAGGCTCTTAAAAATAAAAAGCGCCTTTTCTTGTTTCGTTACTAAGAAAAGACGCCTTCGTCTTTTCTTAATATAACAATAGAGAACAAATTGTCAAGAAAAATCTACAAAAGTAGGTTTTTCTTGATCCTGAGCGACCGAAGGGAGTCGAAGGATCTTTAAGTAAACCACAACTGAATGACCCCACTAACCACTAAACTTACTATTACACCGGCAATGGCAACTCCCAATGAAATCGCCAGAAAGGCTCTTTTTACCTTAATCTCGAATAAAGTCGCAGCTGCTGTTCCGGTCCAAGCCCCGGTTACTGGCAAGGGTATAGCTACAAAAAGAACCAAGCCCCAAAATCCCCAACGCTCTATGAGCCTTGATCTTTTCTCTACCCGGCGAAACCACCATTTAAAAAATCTACCTATAAACTTTATATTCTCGAGGTGATGAAAAAAATACTTAAAGAACAATAATAAAGGTAAGACCGGAATTAGATTCCCTAGTAGGGCTAAAGGATAAAGACGGGCTAAAGGTATGCCTAGAGAAAAACCTAAAGGAATTGCCCCCCTTAATTCAAAAATAGGTAAAGCTGCTACACCTACTACTTTAAGTTCATCAACTCCAACCATACTCACCTACCAAAGGAACAAACATACATCCACAAACTCGTTCTTCTTTAATTTCCGTTTCAGAAATCTTCTCTACCACGGTTAGCTCCTGACGAAACCTCTGGCCTAGAGGGATAACCATTTTTCCCCCTACCTTAAGCTGTTCAATAAGTAATGGCGGTATCTTAGAGGTACCGGCAGTAACGATTATCCGCTCATAAGGAGCATGTTCAGACCAACCTAGAGTTCCATCACCTTCTCTTATCCGAATTTTCATCCCTAAAGAATCCAGAACTCTCTTTGCCTCCTTAGCCAAAGGAGAGAATCTCTCTATAGTATAGACACGAGCTCCTAAGAAAGCAAGAATTGCAGCCTGGTACCCGCTACCAGTCCCTACTTCTAAAACCAAAGTTCCTTTGCTCAAGCTTAAGTGTAAAGTCATTAAAGCAACTATATAGGGTTGAGAGATAGTCTGCCCCCAACCAATAGGAAGAGGACAATCATTGTAGACGAATTTCTTCTGATCCTCAGGAACAAAAAAATGGCGGGGAATGTTCCGGAAAGCCTCTAGGAGGCTACTATCATCAATCCCACGACTAAGAATTTGCCGTGAGACCATCTCTTCTCTTAAGGCAGCAAAAGCATTTTTCATTACTCTTCTAACTGTAAAATAAACTTTATAAACCTTACTGTATCTACAAAAGGATTAATTCTACTCTCCAGGCTCTTAAAGTAGATACTCCTTATTGGTATACTCTTTACCGGAAATCCTGAACGGGCAGCCTTTATGAGAATTTCAGATTCAATTTCGAAATTATTTGTCGTTATGTTTATCTTCTCTAAGACCTCTCTTTTAATCAAGCGAAAACCGCATTGAGTGTCCGGAATTCTTTGCCGGGATATCCGGGAAATAAGCCAGGACATAACTTTATTAGTAATAATCCGTAGTTTCGGCATACCGATAGGGTCAGACATCCGATTTCCAACAACAAAATATGCCCCGTCTTCTGCTTTCTGCAAGAATTTATTTAACTCTGAAGGTGAATGTTGGCCATCAGCATCCATAGTAACTAAATAATCGAAGTCGGTCTCTTTAAGAAGGTAACTGATTCCTTTTTTTAAAGACATACCTTTGCCTAAGTTCTCCTCATTTCTAATAACAAAGTCAGCTTTTTTTTCAGCCACCTCATAAGTATTATCTATTGAGCCATCATCTATCACTAGAATAGAAAAATTCTTACTCTTTAGCTCATCGAGGATACCGGCTAAACGAAATCTCTCATTGTAAGCAGGAATTATAATCCAAACTTTCATCAAGCCTTAGGCTCCTTATCGACCCAGCGCCTCTGGAACATATACCACTGCTGGGGATATTTCTTTATGTATTTTTCCAATACTAGATTACACTGCTTGATTATCGCAACTTCATCTTGTTGTTCCTTATCGTAAATAATCGGTTTCTCACAGACCAAATGGTAAAGCTTCCTATTCTTACGAACTAAAAAGATAGGAATGATAGGCGCCCCGGTCTTTAGAGCGAAAAAAGCTATCCCTCGAGGAAAATAAGCCTGTTTAGAAAACATATCAAGCTTTATACCAGTACCTGAGAAATCCCTATCCCCTAGAAGAGCAAGCATATCACCACTTTTTAGTGCCGAAAAACAACTTCGAATGGTTGTTCCAGTAGGAATCACCTTCATTCCCACTCTTTGACGCTGTCGGTCAAAGAACTGATTTATCCGTTTATCCTCATGGGAAAGAGCAACTACTGAAAGCGGATAACCCAAGAGAGATAACACTGCTCCGGCTAACTCATAATTTCCCAGATGAGCAGCAAGAATAATAACCCCTTTGCCTTGAGCTAGAGCTTTGTTCAAATTCTCTAGGCCACTTAATTCTATGTACTTTTTTATAAAACCTTGGTTTAACTTTGAATAGCGAAAAAAGTCTACTAAATAATAGGCAAAATTAATAAATATCTCTTGAGTATACCTCTTTATTTTACTCTTCCCTGTAATTATTGGAGAAAGGTTATAGATTACAGTCTCTCGATCTTTTCTAGAAACATAATAATGTATTACCGAAACAAATCGAGCAAATAAATAACAAATATTCCGGGGAAAAATTGAGGTTAACAGACTCCCAAGAAGATAGAGATAATACATTAACTTACCAGCTCTAAAATTAAATCAACTATCCTTAAGGAAGAGTCAATGAAAGAAATCTCTTTTGCCCTTTCCCTTAAAGAATACATTTTTTTCTTATTCTGAAGCAACCTTTCAACAACCTCACCTATCTGGCTAACATGATCAGCCTCTATTATTGCTTGGACCTTAGAAAGATATTGCACATTACGCTCCTCCTGGCCAGGAATCGGATTAGTGGTAATTATACACATGCCTTTAGCTAAGGCCTCAGAGATAGTTATTCCTCCACCCTTAGTAATTATCATGTCGGCAAAATCCATGACTTTGTGAATATCTTCTGTGTAACCAAAGACAAATAGTGGCTTTTTAAATTTTGTCTCCTTCTTTAGAAACCAATTATGGAGTTTCTTATTCCGGCCACAAACTACTATAATTTGAAAATCATGCTTGAGAGAATCTAACTTCTTAGCAATAACTTTTATTGGTCCAATACCTAATCCACCCCCCATAATCAATACAGTATCTAAGCCGATCACGAATCCTAGCTCCTTGCTAATCTGGGTCTTAGGATAAGTAGTTAGAAACTTTACCGATATAGGTATCCCTAGGATTTTTATTTTCTCCTCCCCAATCCCCTCGCCGATTAAAACATTTTTTGCTTCCTGACAAGCAACGATATATCTATCAACACAAGGATGAACCCAAAAACGGTTAGGATGATAGTCGGTTAGTATTGCAACTAGAGGGACATCTAAGTTCTCCTTGGCTTTAAAATCAGCGATTAGGCCACAGGGAAAAGCTTGAGTAGCTACAAAACAACTGGGTGGATGCTGAATGATAAGTTTATGTAATCGCGAGAAAGCAAATTTATTTATTACTTTACGATAGGGAGTAAGTGCTTTTACCACTTTACGGCGGTCATAAGCTCTTCCCCAAAGATGGGGAAAATGTTTTATAACCGTGATATAAATAGAGTTAATTATCTTCTCCCCTCGGGGGTAAAAATAGCCAAAACCATTTAGACTTAGAACATCTATTTGCGGATTTTTGTAAAGAAGGGCTTCTTTTAGATTCTGGGCAGCTTTGTTATGACCACCAAACTCAGATATATGAAAAATGTGTACTTTTTTCATCTTTCCATAGATACGCTCTTCACCTATATTAAATTAATATAATCCTTACCCTCTCCTAAAGGATTAAGCGACTGCTTTATCTTTATTTCTTTCTTAACTCCTAAATCTATGAGTTCTTTTGGGCCACCGTTAACTATCTCTACAACTGGTGAGAATATATCGTCTTCATTCTCCTCCCTAACTATCCCTATTCTTCCATCTTGGAGGCAAACAATAGTTCTTCGCGGCCAAACCCCCATGGCTTTAAAAAAACTATCTAAAAGCTTGGGGTCAAACGCCTTGCCCTTATCTCTGATCATTACCTCATAGATTTTCTCAGGAGGATAATCCCTCTTATAAGATCTCCTCTGAGTAAGAGCGTCATAGACATCACAGATTTCGATAATCGAAGAGGCAACATGAAGTTTGCGAGGAAAAGATAATTTGGGATAACCTTCTAAATCATGTCGTAGGTGATGCTCAAAAGCAACCACCACTGGTAACATTGTTAAACTATCTATATGCCTTAGGAGAATCCCTGCCCCAAGGACAGTATGGCTCTTTACCGTATCAAACTCCTTTTGATCAAGCTTATCCTTCTTTTGAATAATCTTTTTAGCAATATAAAGCTTACCAATGTCATGGAATAGTCCAGCTACACCAATATCTAGGCAATCATCACGCGAAAATCCTAATTTATGCGAAACATAAATTGACAAAATACTCACATTTAAAAGGTGTATAAAGGTCGCCTGATCATAGCTTTTTACTTGCTTAAGCTTAGAAAAAAGTTGGTACCCGTCTTTTAAATTATCCATAATATCCTTAGCAAGGATTTTTAAATTTAAATTATCAACTGTATCACTATTAATTAATCCATCTAGTAGCTGAGAAAGCTTCTTTAATGACTCCTTATAGCGCACAAGTTCGCTTTTCTCTTCTTCACTCTGGTCTGGAGAGTTGTCAGTCGGAGCCTTAATTTTGCCAACTTCAATATTCTTTATCCCGGCAGCAGAAATATACTTTTGCGGCGCATGTTTTATCTCTTCAACAGGAGTAATAAGAAAAGAGATAAATTTAACTAATTCCTCCTCAGATATCCCTTTACGGAAAAGGATTCTCTCAATGCCTATCTTCTTAAGATGAATAATCGGTCGAACCACCTTCTTGCTTAATTCAAAAAATATATTCTCTTCGCTGGC